>JAEZKZ010000012.1 GCA_023415305.1 Bacillota bacterium | reverse complement strand
TACCTCGCAATATGTATAGTATAATTATACTATACATATACAAAAAAATCAAGCTTTAAATTCTATCAAAGCTTGATTATGCCTGGCTTTTAGAAATGTATTGTATGAATTTCGCGGGAGTTTAGGTTGGAATCGGACCCGAGAGGGCTCGAACGGCAGACGAAGTCTGTACAAAAGGGTCTGAATGACCGTTTTGTAGTGAGAGTAGGAGCCCGGTACCAAGTCGAAATGGATTCCGTTCCACTTAAAATCCATCAATTCATATCATTATGTGGATTTTAAGTAAAGTTAAAAAATCATGTTTCATGTCAAAAAAATCATGTTTCATGCAGCCGATGGTTTTTTGGTAAGATTTATGCTAGATTGAGCATGGGGGTAAGTGATTTTCTTCGCTTAACCAACAAAATCTGAATTGGAGGTACTTATGAAAAAACGACTTACGTGTACTCTACTCATCCTGTGCATGATGCTGACTATGTTGCCCACGACGGCACTGGCAGCTACGGATAGTGATGCAAACTACTATGACGAAGATGTTACGTGGCTCGGTACCACAACTGAGTATAAAAAGACCCTCAATGTTTTCTTTGATTCAGGATTGCGTAAGGTAGAGGTGAACGGCAAATACGGACTGGTTGACAGGAACGGAGCCTTCGCTGCAGAGCCAATCTATGAAAATATAGAGGCATATTACTGGCACAAAGAACGTAATGAAACTAAAGCAACAAACCAAAATAAAAAAACAGAAAGCATATTCGTTGACGGATATGTTCAGGCAACACGAAATGGGAAAATGGGATTGCTTGACAGCAAGGGCAAAGAAGTCATTCCATGTAACTATGATGCAGTAGGACTACCTTCTGAGGGCATAAGCCGTATTTCAAAAAAATCAAACGGAAAGACTTACCTTGGTTATTGGAACCTGGCACAAGGCAAGGAAATTGTTGCGCCAAATAAGTACGTCCTCCCCAAAGGTTACGAGGATGCAGGAGATCCACAGGGAGGTACTATACAATCCTACTATATGCCTGATATAGGTGAAGACAGAATTGCCGTGGTATTTGATTTTTATGACGGGTATGCGCTGGTGCCAACAGCAAAAGTAGTCGAAGTTATCGAAGAGTGTGAATTCGATAGACACACTCGTAAGAGAACACTGGTTTACGCTCAAATTATTGATAAGAACGGTAAAGAAGTACTTTCAGGGGGACCATACCCTTTTAATATCAATCCAGGAATTTCTAAAGACTATCCCCAGGCAGGACCCTATTTGGTTTACGATCAACTCTCCACAAAAAGGCTGCGTATGAAAACTGATACTGGGGGAGAAGTGATCTACAAATCCCACATTGAGTCAGGTATTGTGGGACCCAAAGGCATTCTTGTATCAGCACAATATCACGGGGGTATTTGGGGAAGCTCTCAATTAGGGTGGTATCCTCCTGGTGCCCAAATTAAGATAATACCTGAACTGTCATTGGCTATAACATTAAAATGTGGTTACGATGGCTTCAAAGAATCTGCGGCTCAAGGGGGCGTTATAAATTTCAGCAACAAGGTAATCATTCCATTTGGAACTCTTAATTTTTTGGATTATGATTCCGACAGTAAGGTATTTTATGGAGCGGTGTTTGAACCTGTGTATAAGCCCGATGGGAAGAAGATTCCCGCAACAACAGGACGAGTGAACCTTCTTATAAATAATGGTTATGTTATCATATGTGATTATGCTGAGAACGGTGACATAAAGTCTATTAAAGGCGTTACATCGGTAAAGACCGGTAAATCGTATACCCACGAGAACCTGAAAGGCTCCGAAAGCACCTTGATCAGCGCCAAAGACACCCTTTGGGTGAAAAAAGGCAACAAATGGGGGCTTGTCAATTTAAATGGTAAGTTAATCCTTCCTTTTGAGTATGAAGAGATAAATCACGATGCCTGGCTAAACACAACAAGCCCATATGCTACAGTAAAGAAAAACGGAAAATGGGGTATGGTTGACACAACAGGCAAAGTACTTTTAGAGTGTAGCTATAAATCTATTACATCCGGCGAGGATGGTTATTTTAATATTCAAGATTATACAACTGGGAAATACGGAATATACAACTACAATACCTTTAAAATATCAACTCCATGTAGTTTACCAGGGACTATTAACGGCAGCACCTTTTTAGAACAGGGTTGGGGAGGTATTGGTGGAACAGTGCCTATTAATGTTGGAAATAGCTTGAACGCTCTATTTAATATGGATACTGGGAAGCAAGTCACTGACACTTATCTGGTTATGAAACCATTAAACCGTGGATTGTTTTATAACACCTATAATGATTACTTTGGACCAGATGGACGAATTGTATTTAACAGAGCAGAAAACTCATCAGAATATACACTTGTGGTAAAAGATGGGAAAGTTGGTTCTATCAATGCCTCAAGATTAAAAGCAGGTGGCAAATTACCCACCTCAACCTATGTCAAACCTGTACCTGAGCCAATAAATACCAGAGGCTTTCTTATTGCTTATCCGGAGAACCGAGTTTATATGGTAGGCGATGGTTTCGATATAAAAGGTCTTATTGTACATTATCAAGATGAGAATGGGGTTCGCAGCATCGTTGATAATTCAAAGCTTAAGTTTTTTACATCGGGTACGGTGGAATTGACGCAGGGCAGAGCATTTACAACCGACGGAGTAAAAACGGTTGAAGTTCAGTATAACGGTAAAAAGGTTGATGCGTTCGACGTTAAAGTAATTTCAGAAAAAGCGGGAAATATTCTGCAAAGCGGTGATTACTATATGCAAATCTTTGGTAAGTACATTTATCCTGTAAAGGCAAGTGGTGTTTACTGGTTGGAGCTTTCGGACAAAAAACCTGATAAGCCGTTTACCGTAAAACTGGTAAACTATAGCGAAGACCGTGGACCGATGTATAAAATTTCTTATGACGGAAGCTATATCATACAGCCGTCATCAAATAATGGAGATCAGTTGCAATCGTCTAATGTTGCTACAACGTGGCGAATCAATAAATATACTTCCTTTTGTACAATCAGAGATTATGGCAATCAAAAGCTGATTGTTAACGCCAGCGGTGAAAAGAGTTCGAATGGGACAAAAATCATTGTTTGGTCCAAATCCGGTTCGGCTCCTGAACACGCAAAGATTAAGTTTATCAAAGCTGATTGATACTGTTTTTTTTGTAGAAGATAATGTAAAGATATGAAGAAAACAATTTTGGAGGAAACCCATATGAAAACGCGATTTTTGAGCATCATGATAATTATGTCCATGACGCTGACCCTCTTGTCGGTAACTGTGACGGCAGCCAAAGCGGAACTTAAGGACGGCTGGTACTATCTCCGCGTTATGGGCAATTATGTCAATATAGATGCCAATGGCAACGTGGAATTACGTGACAAAACCAATAATGCAGAGGGAAATGCAAGGTACCTTGTTCAATTTAGGGGAACCAATGGATTTACCTTGCAGACCAAGGACGGAAAATACTTGGGACTAGAAGTCCCGGAATATAAACAGGCACAGGAAGGTACAACGGAATATTTTACCGAAGACAAATGGATAAATGGTGCCCGGGTAAAGGCTGTTGATGCTAAGGACGGCTATTATCTTTATCATTGGGTACTCACAAGTGAAAACAACAATGATATTTGGAGCCTGCGTGCAAGGGAGCATGACTTATATGTAATGAATGCCTCCGGGGAGAAAAACTCTGACGGAACCCCCATTATTATGTGGAGACATGCACGCACCTGGAATGGGGTAACCCAAGGCAATTTAGATGCCCCAAAACATGGAGAGTTCCGCTTTATCCCCACCAGCGACCCATCCAAACCTGCCCCCGGCACTGCCAAAACTCCAAAAAACGGTTGGTACGGCCTCAATTTGTACTACCCCACAAACAAATCGCGAACTCTAAACATAGACGCTTCAGGCAATGCGGAACTCAACTACTGGAACGCATCCACAGACGGAACCCGGGAGTTATATGTTGAAAACAAAGGAAATAATCAAATAACCTTGAGAATGGCCGACGGAAGGTATTTGGGAATCGCTGACACCATAACAGACGGAGTACGGGTAAAGGCGGTGAATAGCCCGTATCTTTGGAACACCTACACCGAAAATACCGGCTTAGAAGACCGGGAAAAGTACAGCCTGCGTCCGCCTACTGATACCAGAATGGTACTCAATGCCTCCGGGGGGAAAAACGAATTAGGAACCCCTGTTATTCTGTGGACACATACAAATATGGATGCTCCCGGTAATGCTGAGTTCACGTTCTACGCCACCGAGGCACCGGATGGGGCTGTTAAGCCAAAGCCTGCAACGGCCACTCCGAAGCCCACTCCTGCTCCGGTCCCTGCAGCCGTCAACGCTGTGCCAAGTAAGACCAATTTTGTTATGAATGGCAAGCCCGTATCAGTTACTGCTGTGTACAGCATAAACGGGAGCAATTACTTACAGCTCCGCGCGATTGCTGCCATGCTGAATGGCACCCCTGCACAGTTCGATGTGGGATGGGATGGTAAGTATGCAGTTATTGAACCTAGCAAGCCGTACAATGGCACAGTTACTGAAACCAAGCTTCAAAGGACAACCAATGTCCGAAAGAGCAGCACGAAGTTCAAGATGAACGGCGAAGTCTTTACCTTCGCTGACGCCCGGCTAATTGACGGAGATACCAACTATATTCAACTGCGTGAATTTGCACAGAAGCTCACTGGCACGGCATCACAATTCAATGTGTACTGGGATGGTTCAGCCGGGCAGGCGGTTATTGAACCCGGTGTGGCCTATACGGGGGTAGGGTCATAGTCATCATAAGAGCGGCTAGAGGCGGAAGAAACTATTGCAAATTCCTCTTAAAATAACAATTTCTATTTATAAAAGTGGACAGCTCTTTTGGATTTGACAAAGAGCTATGCCAAGAAAACCCTCAAACACTTATGTTTGGGGGTTTTCTATAAAACATCTTATTGAGAATACGATATAATAATGACAATGTCCGATATAATATGAGTAACAATTATTTCTTTTTATTTATTATTTCGTTATATTTAGTAATAGCTGCATTTAGAATTTCACTGGCTGCTATAATTTCCGGGTCAGTCAGGTTAATACCGTTTTTTTGATTAATAATGTCATGTAAATTTTCACGCAATTTTTCTATATCATTTAAAAGTGCTTGCAACTCATTCATATTTCATTCCTCCATAGAAGACAGTATCTACTACTTACATATATAATATTCATATGTAATAATTTGAGTGTATCTACTTCACCGGTCTATTTTTGCAACTTGATACCAATTATCTGCAACTTGGTTTATAATGCTTGAAATAAACAGTTACCCAGAATATTATAGAAATGAAATGGGGGTCAGAAAATGAAGATAAATATTCGGACCGACAGCAGCTTATCAGAAACAGAGATAAGTATTACCTGCAGCCAGCTGACACCGGAAATAGAAAGGCTGGTTTCTCTGGTAAGGGTTATGGATATGAAAATTACCGGGGAAAAAAACGGTCAGATACATATCTTGGACATAAGTAAAATTCTATATATAGACACAGTGGATAAAAAGACATTTCTTTATACCAAGACTGAGGTTTATGAATCTTCCCTGCGCTTATACGAGCTGGAAGCACAATTGGACGGAACGGAATTTTTCAGGGCGAATAAATCGTGTATTATCAATTTCGAACAGATAAAAGCATTAAAATCGGATATTGACGGCAGAATTCTGCTAACCATGAGCAACGGTGAGAAATTATATGTTTCCAGACAGTATGCACCATTTGTAAAAAAGAAACTGGGGGTGAGGTGAAAATGGAGAAAAGGTTTACAATTTTTAGTTTTTTTTCAGAGGCGGTTATTACTTTTTCCATTATGGTAATTTGTATTGCATTTTCGGCCAATTTTTTTGGCAAGGATGCCAGCGAAATATCAACGCTTTATAAGTTTGGAAGTGAAGGAATTGGAGTAGATACAATTTTTCAGTTTTTACTTGCTTCTCTGGTCATGGAATGCTCAAAAGTTTTTTGGTTTTCAGACAAATTATTCAAACATATGATGGCATTATGGAGAACAGTAGGTATGGCATTATCTGTAATTCCGATTATAGCCTTTTTTGCAGGCGTGTTTTCGTGGTTTCCTCTTAATAATGTTAGTGCCTGGTGCGGATTTCTGATAACCTACGGAATCTTTTTCGGGTTAAGTCTATTAGTTGTGACTCTCAAAATAAAGCTTGAAAATAAAAGAATTGACCAAGGCTTCAAAAAGTATCGTAAAGAACATGGATTGGAGGATGGAGATGAACAGTATTGATGTGGGGAATTTGAATAAATCTTTCGGAGAAAAGGTAGTTTTGGATAATATAAGCCTTTCGGTGGGCTGTGGAGAACTTTTTGGCTTACTGGGGCCTTCAGGTGCAGGAAAGACTACACTTATAAGAATACTAACCGGACAACTAAAATATCAGGGACATGCAGCTGTATTAGGTGAGGACTGCAGCCGCCTGGGCAACGAAATCTACGAGAAGGTTGGAATGGTCTTGGACAATTGCGGAGTATATGAAAGACTCAGTTCCTTTGATAATATGAAACTATTTGCACGAATATTCAAGGTCGATAATGAAACAATTTACTCAGTGCTTAACAGGGTTGGCTTATCCAAAGCATTAAAAACCCCTGCCGGCCGATTGTCAAAGGGAATGAAACAGAGATTATTACTTGCGAGGGCAGTTTTACATAGCCCCAAAATACTTTTCCTTGATGAGCCCACCAGCGGCTTGGACCCTGCAACGGCAGAGGAAATCCATCAATATCTTACAGAACTAAAAAACAACGGAACAACTATTTTTCTTACAACTCACAACATGGAAGAGGCTTATAAGCTTTGCGATAACATTGCATTGTTGAACGAAGGAAAAATTGTGGAATATGGTGTGCCTGAAGAACTATGCAGAAAGCATAATAAGGATAACATGATTCAAATTATATTAAAGAATGGCGAGTCAGTCACACTCCCAAATAACTCCGGTTCTGCAGAGGAAATAGCCTCCTATTTCAGTGAGGAAAGGGTGGAAGCCATTCATTCCTCAGAGCCCAACCTTGAAACAGTATTTATGAAATTAACCGGAAGGGGTTTGAACGTATGATTCAGATAAATCACATGACTGCAATACTGGCTAAGAACTTTAAGGACATCACAAGGAATTTTGAGGTACTGGTACTGTTTATAGTTTATCCTGTTGTCAGCTTTGTCATGTCTCAATCGTTAGGTGCTGAGATGACGTTTTTTATAGCAGTGTTTGCTACCATGCATTTCATATTTACACCTATCGTTGTCACATCCAACATGATTGCTGAAGAAAAATCCAAGAATACACTTCGTGTTCTAAGAATGTCAGGTATTTCATCTTTGGGATTTTTTCTTAGTACTGCGATATTTGTAATTCTTTTGACTTGTATTACCGGAAGCTCTTTTATTTTTATGTCACATGAAAGCTCTATGAATATCGGTTTATTTTATTCAGCAGGATTACTCGGCAGTGTTATATCCATACTGATAGGGATGAGCATTGGGACTTTTTCAAAGAGCCCCAGTGCAGCTAACGGTCTGGCAGTACCACTGGGATTGATTTTCTCATTTCTACCCATGCTTTCCTATTTTAATAAGGGACTGGAAAGTATATCAAAGTTTCTCTTCGGACAGCAGGTATCATACTTGATAAGTGGGCAGAAATGGAATACAGAAGCAATTATTATTTGTTTAATCAATCTGCTTATAGCCGCAGGGTTTTATGTATTTCTTTATAAGAGATCAAAGCTGGATGAGTAGAATAAAGCTCATAATACATTGTGAAATAATGACATTTATGCATTGGTGAAAAAAACAAGTAAGTTAAAATCGTTCATCCGTATGATATAATGTAAATGGTTGTGCTTGGATAAATGGATTGAGGAAAACGGATATGAATATCATTTCAGTTAAGAAAAGACCGGAATATAAAGATAGGGCAATAAAGTATTTTCAGAGCAAGTGGGGAAATGAAAGCAATATGATGGTGTATGAGGACTGTATTACACATTGTATAGGAGCAAAAGCACCACTGCCTCAATGGTATCTGCTAATGGATGGCGAAAGAATTGCAGGCTGTGCAGGACTTATCACCAATGATTTTATCAGTAGGATGGACCTTTACCCCTGGGTATGCGCGGTATTTATTGAGGAAAGCTACAGAGGCCATGCCTATGGAGGCTTATTGCTGGAACAGGCCAAGCAGGATGCTGGAAAAGGCGGATTTGAGCGTTTATTTGTGTACCGACCTTGTTGGATATTATGAGCATTTTGGTTTTAAATATGTCGGATCAGGTTATCACCCCTGGGGAGAGGAATCCAGTATTTATTATGTTGAAGTTTAGAAGGTGTAAATAACTTACTTCGGAGAAGCATATATGTATACAGATAGACAATTCAACCCTATCGAAATTGTTACTTTGATACGAAGCTGTTATGGGAAATTTAATAGCTTTCGTGTTAAGCTGGTAGGTGTGCAAAAGCTCTATGAACTTTTCCAGTTCCTACATAATTCAAGGAGAATTTTTATAGTTCTTTCTAAAACTGAACTTGTTTAAGAAACATTTTCTTAATGACACCAGATTTATTTAATTTATATTTGTTCAGAATTGAAGGGAGAATTACTATGAATATAAAAATTACTCATGTTGCAGTGTATACTACCGATCTTGAAAGGTCCAGGGATTACTACGTCAAATATTTCGGTGGTAAAAGTAACTCTATGTATAAGAATACTAAAGGTTTTTCAAGCTACTTTCTGACGTTTGAAGGCGGAGCCAACCTTGAGATTATGCACCATACCGAACTTGAACAACGTTCTGTAATGGATAAGGTAAACGGTTGGAGTCATATTGCTTTTTCGGTTGGAGACAGCGAGACGGTTAGAAACCTTACAGAAAGAATTGTGTCGGACGGATATGAACTTTACAGTCCTCCAAGAGTGACCGGTGACGGTTATTTTGAAAGCTGTGTTGCCGACCCCGACGGAAACCGTGTTGAAATAACCGAGTAACTGTATCGACCAATCGGATTGTTAAGGTATACTACACAAACTAATAGTAAAACAATAACTAATAGCAAAAGGGTAAGAAAATGTTCTTCTGAAGAGCCTTTTCCTACCCTTTTATGCATATATCAGAAAACAATTTCCTGGCGTATAGGAATTTATATGTTTTCTATTCTTTGAATGTGATAATATAACTTAGGTCGAGCAAGTACACTAAAAAATATTCCATATAGATAAGTTCATAGACGCGGGGATTGAAAAGGGGATTCCCCTTTCCGGTGTAGCAGGGGTGCTCAGAAACACAAAGTGTTTCGTCGAAGGGGGCAGTAGTGCCCCCTAGCGAACAAGATAATTTGCGAGCAAAGACAGAGTAATTGGAACGGGCATTAAAGCAGCTTTGCAAAGCAAATTTCTTGTCCGTCGGAAGGTATCAATACTACATCTTGAAGTCTGTTCTCCGAAACGTATTTGCCAAGGGCTTCCCTTGTGAGTACGCAATGATTCCAGGCTTCCATGTGGACAGCGACTATCTTGGCAGAAGGAGCCTGCTCGTGGATTTGAGCTATATCCTTTATTCCCATGGTGATCGGCCTTCCGGTGGATAAGGTTGCTTCGCCGGCGTTACAGATTACTATATCGGGCTTATATTTCGCCAATACCTTCTTTGTACCGGTGTAAAATACGCTATCTCCGGCAATGTATACTGAGGGCTCCTTGGGACCGCGTAACACGAAGCCCGACACAGGTGCAAGCTTCATAGCCACAACCCCGTAACCGTGTCGGGCAGGAGTTCTGGCTATGTTGATGCCCTCCCATTCCAACTGGTCGTCTACTGCGATAACATCCTTAAAACCATAATCTAACAGTCTTTCCCTGTCTTCGGGCTGACAGAATATTTTCTTTTCCTTTGGAAGAAATTCAGCGGCTTTAGCATCAAAGTGATCCCGATGAGTGTGGGTAATCAGAATTGCATCACAGGACGATAAAGTATCCAAAGGTACTGAAATCTCAACCAGGGGATTCCGGTTTTGGTTTTTCACACCCTCAACAGGTTCAAGGCTCCCTTTTTCGGACAAAATGGGGTCAACCAGTAAAGTCTTGTTATTAATCGAAAGCAGTATCATTGCATGCCTTACTAATCTAAAGTTCATATATTTATCTTCCTTTCAATATGATATACTAAACAATATAAAATTTTCCAATATCATTATAGAGCAGATTGTACTTTAATGCCTAAAGAGATAAGCCTGTTATACTTTCATAATACAAGAGTTGTTTCAGAAATAGTTGAGTTAAGTAAATAATTAGTTATGAGATTGTAATAACTAATTATTTTATAGTTTTAATAGCTGATTATTTGAGAGGTTATACTTATGTTTGATGAGACTGATATAGAAATAATCAAAATACTTCAAAGCAATTCGAGGATTCAGCTTCAAGAGATAGGAAATCTGGTTCATTTGACCGGCCAGGCTGTCAGGAACAGGATAACCCGCCTTGAAAAGCTTGGTGTTATTGAAGGCTATACAATTAAGACCAATATGGTTAAGCTTGGACAGCATATAGTCGCTTACATAACTGTTTATATGCAGTCAAATAACCATGCTGCCTTTCACAAATTTATCAGAGATAATATTATGATTACAGAAGCACATAGAATAAGCGGTGATGGCTGTTACAAACTTAAGGTAGAAGCAGCAGGGCACCAACTGCTTGAAGAGTTTCTGGACGGTTTGCTGCCATACGGAAATTATAGATTAAACCTTTCAATCAGCAGAATAAAGTAAGCATATTTTTTACTATTCAAACCTTGCAAACAATATAAGCAATAATGCAAAATCTCTAAAATAGTATCACAAAAAACAGAATTGACATAAAGTTACTGCCGGAATATAATATTACAAAGTATAATTGTTATACTAAATAGAAAAGGATAGTTATTATTAAAGACTGCGAAAAGAAGAGTAAGTACTGGAAACATTTACAGAGAGTCCTGTTGCTGAGAGAGGATATAGCTTGAAAGTACTGAATATGGTCTTGGAGTTGCGCACCGAACACATTTCATATCATATACCGTCGTTATATTAATGACTCGGATATTTTGTGACAGGCTGCGACGGTTTCGCCCGTTATAGCGATAGAGTATAAGGTTGTCAGTTTACTTACCTGACTAATTGCTTTAAGGGCATTAGGGCATTAAAGTTAAATGAAACCCGTACTTGATGAGATCCATACCGCGAGGTGTGGGTGAATTTGGAGTGGTAACGCGAAGTCATACTCTCGTCTCCGAAAATAATATTTTCGGAGGTGGGAGTTTTTTGTTGTTCAGAAAAGTATAGAGTTTTCTGACAGGAGCTTTTTATTACTATTATTATTATTATTATTATTAGCATACGTGCTATGCGCGTGGATTGGAGATATTATGAACGGATATAAAATACGAAATATATTAATCGGAGGAGCATGGCCCTATGCAAATGGTTCACTTCATATTGGCCGTGTATCTGCACTGATACCCGGAGACATTCTGGCAAGATACCACAGGGCAAAGGGCGATCGGGTTTTCTACGTTTCGGGAAGTGACTGCCACGGTACTCCTGTTGCCATAAGAGCAAAACAGGAGGGTAAAACTCCCGGAGAAATAAGTAATTTCTATCATGAGGAGTTTCTGGAATGTTTCAATAGGCTGGGTTTTACTTATGATTTATATGATAAAACTTCTTCTGACCAACACAAAAGCTTTGTGAAAGAATTTCACAGGACAATGTATGAAGGCCGTTATATATATGAGAAAAGTGTACCCCAGGCATTTTGTCCCAAGTGCAGCGGGTTTCTAGCCGACAGATTTGTGGAAGGAAAGTGTCCCGGATGCGGACAGGAGGCCAGAGGTGATCAGTGCGATGCCTGCGGAAAAGTACTGGAACCTGAATTACTGAACAATCCGAGATGTTCTGTGTGCGGAACAACACCGGAGTTCAGGGAAACAAATCACCTGTATATTGCACTTTCCAAGCTTGAGAAGGAGATTGACTCATATATAGATAGTCATCCCGAGTGGAGGAAAAATGCTGTAGCCTTTTCTAAAAAGTATATAAACGAGGGGTTGCGTGACAGAGCAGTTACAAGAGATCTGGATTGGGGAATTGAGGTGCCCAGAGAAGGTTTTGATAACAAGAAAATCTATATTTGGGCTGAAAATGTTTTGGGATATCTGTCAGGAAGCTATCAGGCAGCAAGGGGCAGAGAAGAGGAGTTTAATGAATTATGGTTCGGGAGTAATGCAAAACACTATTATGTTCATGGAAAGGATAATATTCCGTTTCATTCAATTATACTGCCCGGGCTGCTATTGGCAAACGGGAAGGGCTGGCGTCTGCCTGATGAAATAGTTTCCTGTGAATACCTGACTCTGGAGGGCAGAAAAATATCTACAAGCAGGAACTATGCTGTTTGGGTAAAGGATATGCTTGAAAATTATGACCCCGATTCAATAAGATATTTCCTCATAACCAACGGTCCTGAAAAAAGAGATACTGACTTTACCTGGAGAGAATATGTAAACAGCCACAACGGGGAATTATTAGGGGCTTACGGAAACTTTGCAAATAGAAATCTTGCGTTTATAGCCAAGTACTATAATGGGATTGTACCCGTAGGGGAGCTTGATCAAGAAATATCAACAAGGCTGGAAGCAATATATGAAGCAACCGGAACAAGAATTGAAGACGGTGTGTTTAAGGAGGCTCTTGATGGAGTTTTCGAATTTGTCAGGTGGTCAAACAAATATTTCGATGCCAATAAACCCTGGGAGACAAGGACAGCAGCACCTGAGAGTTGTGAGAATACACTTTTTAACTGTGTACAGATAATAGCCAATCTGGCTGTACTTCTAAAACCTTTTCTTCCTTTTTCCTCTGAGAAAGTTCAGAGTTGGCTGGGGGTTAATGACAGCTGGAAAACACAGTTTGTTGCGCCGGGCTATACTTTGCCCGAAATCGGCATATTGTTTGAAAGGATTGATAAAGCCCGTGTTGATGAGGAAGTAGTGAAATTGAAGCAACTGGTCAGGTAAGCAGAACTATTAGTCAGCAATTGATGTATTACTAAAGTAAGTTGAAGGAATCGCAAAATCAATCTGTAAAAATCGCCACTGGTGGGATACCCGCACCAGTGGCGATTTTTCACTACTTAATTCTCACAGGCACTTGAATTTCTGTCAGCCAGTCCCCATTGCTGTCCTTATTCCAGATACCGTCGATGTATGATTCTCTTGGGAAGTCAATTACTTCGTAATTGTTGTCCTTAATCCATTCAAAAATGAAAATGTATGCATCCCGCAGAGTTTCATAGGGCCCCTTATGAAGTACACAAACGGCAGTTTCAATCTTATTGATCTTTTTGAACTTAATCAGCGGGGTGTCTTCTTTCCTTTCTGTTACGGCTTGACATATTTCAACATCAATATTTTTTTCTTTATACTCACCATCGTGATAAATATTAAAGCAGTAATCAGGAACCGCGCAAATACAGCCGACTCGTTCCATTTCCTTTGCCATAACATTCGGACAGAGGTGGAAAAAGTCATGGTAGCTGTTAACTACCTGACGCATAGATGCAACTATAACCTCCGGAAGTTCTTTGATAACAGGTGTATACATAAATCTAGTGTCTCCTTTTAAAATGTTGGTATAATTTTGGATTTGAAGAAGCCTGAGCTGCTCACTTTTTATGTTTTGAGCTATTTCTCTTTCCTTAAGCTTCAGATATAGTTCGGCAGTGTGAGGATTTGACAGGACTTCCTTGATTTCCATCAGGTTAAGCCCCATCTGCTTCAGAGTTAGAATTTTATGCATTGTAGGCAGTTGATTAGAGGTATAGTATCTGTAACCTGTATATTTATCCACCTGCTCGGGCTTCAACAAGCCAATTTCATCATAGTGACGCAGGGTTTTAGTTGTTACCTTGTTTATTTGAGAAAAGACTCCGATAGAGTACAATCTATCCACCTCCTATATACATAATAAAAGCTATACCCTGATTTTACCTCTAAACTATTCCCATTTAAAGAATTTTATTGATAGTGCGATACAGATAACGCTGACTACAGCCATTATAATTATCTGTATGAGCATATCACCCGACGATAAACCCAGAGAAGTGTTCTTAAGCAGCTTTATCCCCTGAGTCATAGGGAAAATGTTCGATATGGTCTGCAGAGCCTTTGGCATTATTTCAAAGGGAACAGTGGCACCTGACAACAAAAGCATTGGGAAATAGAGCAGAGTACAGACCAGATTTGCGACCTTAATACTGGGAGCAAGACTGGCTATAAGCATTCCTAAACTATAAATGGTCACTGTCAGAAGAAGAAAGGACACTGCAAATTTTGGTAAGGAGCCTGGCATGGTGTAGTTGAATACCGTTACCGAAACCAGAGATGTTAATACAGCAGAAATAGCGGCAAATAAAAATGATATCATTACCTGTATTATTAGCAGCATAGCAGGACTGACAGGAGTTATTTTGTAACGCTTCAATATTTTTTTATGACGGTAATCTGCCAGTACCAGCGGCAGCCCCATCAGACCTGTGGCACAGATACCTACAGTTACAAAAGCTCCGAAGGACTGCTGGAGCATAGTATAGTTTGCTCCTTCATAAGCCGGCTTGCCACCATAGATTGCTCCCAACAGCAGTACTATTCCTATTGGAAAGCATATTCCAAAGAAAATGGCATCCATATGGCGTATGCTGATTTTCAATTCAGTTTTGAACAAGGTGCTAAAGGTTTTCATGCATTGCCTCCTCTCCAGAATAAAACAGATAAGCATCCTCCAGGCTACCGGTACCACTGGCTGAAATAACTTCGGAAGGAGTACCGATGATCTGTAGAATTCCACTTTTTAGAATACAAATCTGATCACATAGCTTCTCAACTTCATCCATGTAATGGGAAGTCAGCAGTATGCTCTTGCCTTTTTCCTTTTGCTGCAGAAGATAATTCCATATTTCTCTTCTGGCCTTAGGATCAAGACCGGTGGTTAACTCGTCCAGAAAAAGAATCTGCGGATCGGGAATCAGTGCCAGCAGAACAGATAATTTCTGGCGTTGTCCTCCCGATAGCTCTGATACGTAATTATTCCTTTTTTCATAAAGGGAGAAATCCTTCAAAAGCTGATGATAGTCCATTGGATTAGAATATAATACTTGTGTTGCCCGGCAGCATTCCCATACCTTGATCTTGTCCTGAAAATGTGATTCCTGCATTTGGACACCTACCTGCTGAAAGATAGTTTTCCTGTTCTTTTGAAGCTGTAAGCCCAAAAGAGTTATTTCACCGGTATCAGGTTTTCTGGTATTAAGAATACATTCAATAGTTGTAGTTTTTCCTGCACCGTTATGACCAAGAAGGCCAAAGATTTCTCCCTTTGTAACGGAAAAGGAGAAATCTTTCACAGCTGCAGTTCCACCGTAGGTTTTCGTAAGTCCCTTAACCTCAAGGACTTTGTTCAGACTAATTGTTTCTTTCATGCCAACCTCCTTCACGTGGTTTCAAACACGTTTATTTGTTGTAAAAGAAAAAGAAATTCTCTTTTGGCATGTTCTACTCTAAACCTTCCCCTAAGGTAAAAGTCAAGAAAAAAAGACTAACTGTTTTTAACCATCCTTACACATTTTTTTAGTTGTCCTTACGTATAAATGGTCCTCGAGTAACTATTAATATATTCAACGTACATATTAATCCATAGTGTTTTACAACATAAGGGGCTAGCCGATGCCGCCGATGAAGGTGAGAAACAGCAGTATTGCATTGGCTGCAATTATTACCCCGGCTATAATCCAACCGGCCACATTTGTTATGGGTTTATTGACCAGAACTCCCATCAGGTCTTTGCGTCTTGTGATAATGAGCATCGGAATAATTGCAGCCGGAAGGATAAAGCTCAGCGCCACCTGGCTGAAAACCAGTGCCTGCATCGGATTTATACCCAGAATAATTATCAGCATGGCCGGCAGCATGGTTACCAGTCTTGTAATATTATCACTTATTTTGAGCCCTACAAAACCCTGCATAATTGTAGTACCGGCCATGGTTCCCACCACCGAGGAGGATAACCCCGATGCGATAAGAGCCAGACCAAAGGCGCCGCTGGAAGCAGCCCCCAGTAACGGTGACAAAGATTGGTGTGCCTGCTCTATGGTTTCTACCGCCATTCCGTTTCTATAAAACACAGCTGCTGATACAATAACCATCGCTGCATTAATTATAAAAGCTATGTTCATGGCAAGAGTTATGTCTATTCGTTCAAGTTTTAAATGCCTTTTTTTCTGCTCATCGGTCAGATTGCTGTTTCTTTGCTGAACCAGCTGCGAATGCAGGTATATAACATGGGGCATAACAGTTGCACCCAGCATACCTACTGCAATCATTACCGCTTCACCGTTAGGCATGGAGGGTATAAGTACATGAAGTCCGGCCTGAGACCAATCAGGTTTTGCCAGAAAGAGTTCAAGAGTATATGAAATACAAATTACTGCAACCAGTATGGATATTACTGCCTCAATTACTCTTTGACCGTATTTTCCCATATACACAATGAAAAAGGTCAGCACAGCGGTTATCAAACCGGCCCAAATCATCGGTATACGAAATAGTAGATACAGACCCAGAGTGCAGCCGAGAAACTCTGCCAGATTAGTTGCCATAGCTGCTATTTCGGCTACCACCCAGAAACACCAGTTTGCTTTTCTGGAGAAAACCCTGCCGCACATTTGAGGAAGATTATACCCGGTTGCAATACCAAGCTTAGCAGAGAGTGTCTGTAAAAAAATTGCCATTAGATTGCTCCATAGAATAACCCAGACAAGGTTATAATTGAACTTGGACCCTCCGCTGATGTTGGTGGCGAAGTTGCCCGGGTCGACATAAGCTACGCTTACAATAAAGGCTGGGCCTAGAAACTTAAGCAGGGTTCTAATCTTGGAAAGAGGCAGACTTTGCCTTGGAATTGTTTTTTTAATACCTATAGGTTCAGCTTGCGAACTGACTGTTGATATGTATCCTTCGTCAAACATAAGTAGCACCTCAATAATCGCGTAAAACAGCTAATGATTTAGCTTAGACTAATTTCGTTTACCTAATGTAAAATATGTATTGATATGAAAATGTGTTACACAGCCGCAAGAAATTAGTATGCGAAATTAAATTGAAAACCACCTGCACACGAGGCAGATGGCATAGTACTAAAAAGATTATAAAAGTAATGTTCTAAATTTGATATATGAAAATGAAGTGTTAAACCTGTTCTGTATTCGAATTAACAAATTCACTGAGTTTTTTTGATACCTCGGGATTATTTTGGAGAAACTTGTTGAAAAGGCCGATTTTATTCAAGGTAGTAACAGATACATAATGTTCAATTAATTCTGTTTCAATGAGTATGTCATCAGAAACACCAAGATTTCTTAGAAATTGCTGAATAGTATTATGACGATCCAATAAAAATCGTCCAATTTCACGTCCGTTTTCTGTCAGAAAGATTATTCCGTATTTTTTATAATCCAGTAACCCCAGTTTGCTTAATTTCTGCACCATTTTTGTAGCAGAAGGGGCGGCAACATTTAAAAGGTCAGAAAGTGTATTAATTCTCATATAGCCTTCCACAAGGCTGTTTCTGTATATCATCTCAAGATAGTCCTCCATGGCGGAAGTTAACAGATTCTTATTCTGGGACAGAAGTTGGTAGCCGCGTACCGTGTGAAATTTTGACATTTCTTCCACCGATTAATCACTATCCTTCGTTTATTATTCTTTATATTTAATATATTCGGAAACTTAAAAGATATAACTTGTAATAACTGTTTATTAATTAGCGATTACCATAGCTCCATGAGTATGTACATTGAATTGAGCTAAGGTTTTTTTTTTGAACTAGAAGTTCAATAGAATCCGTCCGTTATGGTATAATGAATATTAATATGCCAAAAACGATTACAGGGGGAAGTATGCTCTTAATATTTAATGGAAGAATAATGACCATGTCTGATAAAGACTATGATAATGGATATATTTTATGTGATAAAGATAAAATAGTAGCTGTAGGCAGTGATATAAAAGAGGTAGAGGGGCTTTTATCCTCCGATGCAAAAAAGATTGACTGCCAGGGAGGCTATGTATTGCCGGGCCTTATAGATGCTCACTCACATATTGGTATGTGGGAAGATGCTGTGGGCTTTGAGGGAGATGACGGAAATGAATCGACAGATCCAGTAACCCCTCATTTAAGAGCTATTGATGCAGTTTATCATGCTGACAGGGCTTTTGTTGAAGCCTATCAGGGTGGAGTTACCTCAGTAGTAACCGGCCCGGGAAGTGCAAATGTTATAGGAGGGCAATTTGCAGCTCTTAAAACATACGGGCGCTGTGTCGACGAGATGATAATAAAGCAGCCCGTTGCCATGAAGGTAGCCTTTGGAGAGAATCCAAAGACTATATATAATGAAAAACATCAGTCACCAATGACAAGAATGGCAACAGCAGCAATACTGAGAGAAAACCTGTTTAAAGCCAGAGAATATAAGGAACTATGGGAAGAATACAGGAAAAATACTGAAGAGCTGGATAAGCCGGATTTTGATTTTAAACTTGAAGCCCTGGTTCGGGTGCTTAACCGAGAAATACCTCTAAAAGCCCATGCCCATAGAGCTGACGACATAATAACCGCAATAAGGATAGCTAAGGAATTCGATGTTAACATAACCCTCGATCACTGTACCGAAGGGTATCTGATCAAAGATATTCTTTGTGAAGCAGGATTGCCGATAATAGTGGGGCCAATGCTTACCGACAGGTCTAAAATAGAGCTGAAAAATCAGAACCTGAAAAATCCGGGAATACTATCGAAACAGGGTTTAAAAGTTGCTATAATGACCGATCATCCCTGTGTTCCGGTTCAGCACTTATGCCTTTGCGCATCTATAGCACATAAGGAAGGGATGGAAGCCCGGGAAGCTCTTAAGGCAATTACAATAAATGCAGCAGAGATTACTGGAATTGCAGAGAGGGTAGGCTCCCTTGAAAAAGGTAAGGATGCTGATATAGTTATATTTGACGGAAATCCTCTGGAGCTTATGACAAAGGTAAGGCAGACAATAATTAACGGTAACATAGTGTATGAAAGGGTTAGCAATGATTAGTATCAAAACGAATTCCTTTGAGGAAACAGTTGAATTTGGCAGGAAGTTGGGCGAAGTGCTGAAGCCGGGAGATGTTATCTGCCTGTCCGGGGATTTGGGAACTGGAAAAACGGCACTGACCAACGGTATTGCCAAGGCCCTTGGGATATATTCATATATAACCAGCCCTACTTTTACATTGGTCAATGAATATCAGGGAAAATATAACTTGTATCATTTTGATGTATACAGAATAGCTGACCCTGATGAAATGTTTGATATCGGCTTTGATGAATATATTAATGGTGAAGGAATTACTATTATAGAGTGGGGTGAATTGATATCCGAGATACTGCCGTCGGAAATCATTAACCTTACAATAAAAAAAGACCTTTCAAAGGGTCTGGATTACAGAGAGATTTTGGTTGATTTCCGTGGAGGAAAGTATGCCGGTTATGAATTGAAAATGTAATAGTAATATCTCTTCAAAACGTGTCTTTTCATTACTATTTGTGTACGCGCCATGGGCGTAGATGGGAGATAATATGAGAATTTTAGCGTTGGACACATCAACAAATGTTGCAACGGCTGCTATATTAGAAGATGACGTAATAATAGGTGAATACAGCTGCAATAAGGGCAAGACACATTCTCAGAGGCTTATGCCCATGATTCAGAGCCTTCTTGAGGCAGTAGGCCTGAAGGCTGCCGATATGGATGCTTTTGCCGCTTCAATCGGTCCCGGCTCCTTTACAGGACTCCGTATAGGCGTCACCACAGTAAAGGCTATGGCTTTTGCGGCACAAAAACCCGTTGTTAGTGTATATACACTTGATGCACTGGCATACAATCTTACCGGCTCAAAAGCCATAATTTGTCCTGTTATTGACGCCAGAAACAATCAGGTGTTTACCGCCGCATATAAATTTTCAGGTCATAAGCTGGAAAAGCTCACAGACTATCTGGGAATACATATTAATGAATTAGCAGAAATTTTAGCGGCTATGGAAGGAGAAATTATTTTTCTTGGAGATGCAGCACTAATGCACAAAGCTTTTTTTGAGGAGAGGCTGGGTAGCAGGGTAACTGTAGCACCGCCGAATACTGCTCTTGCCAGAGCTGCCTCGGTTGCTGTATTGGCTGAAAAGGCTTTAAAAGAGGGCGTGCAGGAAAATTGTTATGACATGAAACCTTTCTATTTAAGGAAGTCACAGGCTGAGCAGGCGATGAAAGGTAAAATCCATGATTAATAATATTAAAGTTATACCAATGACTGAAGAGCATTTGGATGGTGTCATGGTCATTGAGACCTTGAGCTTTAAGATTCCATGGTCCAGAAGCGCTTTCATCGATGAACTTACAACAAATCAAATGGCTGTATATGTTGTTGCTGTATCAGGCCGGGAAATCATCGGTTACGGGGGCCTGTGGAGGATTCTCGACGAAGGACATATAACCAATATTGCGGTACATCCGGAATTCAGACGCTGTGGGGCTGGTTCACGTATAATGGATAAGCTTCTTGAAATATGCCAAAGGGAAGGAATCAGAAGTCTTACCTTGGAAGTCAGAAAAAGTAATATCCCGGCTCAGAGGTTGTATGAGAATTACGGCTTTAAAGCAGAGGGTATCCGAAAGGGATATTATTCAGATACCAGAGAGGATGCTCTAATAATGTGGAGACATGATGCCGATTAATATGTAGGCGTTTTCATTACTATTTTTTATGTATGATGAGCATACAGATAGGAGAAACGCGAAGGGAAATTTATGTGTATCCATTACGTCTTCGCGTAGCAAAAACACAAGTGTTTTTATGACTTTATTCAAGCGTGCAAGGCACGCAGACAGGAGTGGATATGAAGCCAAAAGAACTTACTTATAAGGAGCTGGATTACAGGTGCAGCGAAGCAGTGTTTCCATTCAAAAGTACCGCCGAGTTGGGGACTTTTGAGGGGATAATCGGTCAGGAGAGAGCATCTAAAGCTATGAAATTCGGTCTCAAAATGAAAATGAGGGGCTACAACATATATATGTCGGGTCCGACCGGAACTGGAAAAACCAGTTTTGCAAAGCAGATTGTAAATGAAATGGCCTCTACCATTAGTGTACCTGATGACTGGTGTTACATATATAATTTTAACAAGCCTAATCAGCCCATGGCTATCAATCTCCCGGCGGGGATGGGTAAGGAATTCCAGTCTGACATGGAGGCTTTTGTAAAGGTTATAAAACAGGAGATTGTAAACGCCTTCGATAATGACCAATACGAAAAGGAAAAAGCTGAAATAATGGAGGAGTATGAAAGTAAAAAGGAGCAACTGCTGGAAAAGCTTAGCGAGGATGCCGAGGCACACGGCTTCAAGGTAAATACAGGCAGCACCGGAATATACTTTCTTCCAATAGTCGAAGGAAAAACCATAAGCGAAGAGGAATTCGAGAGTCTCGATGATAGCATAAAAGAACAAATAAATGAAAAGACCAACATTCTCCAGCAGGATACACTGGAAATAATCCGTAGGCTAAAAAATAATGAAAAGGAAACAAAACAAAAAGTTTCGGAGTGGGAAAATAAAATAGCCCTGCTGGCACTTGGGGTCCAAATGAATGACCTGAAGGAGAAGTATAAGAAGTTTGGTATTATTCTTGAATATTTGGGTAATGTACAGCAGGATATTCTTGATAACCTGGATGAGTTCAGGGAGGAAGAAGTCAGCGAGGAACAGCCCCAATTCATCATACCCTTCATGCAGAAGGAAGAAACACCAATATATAAATATAGGGTAAATGTACTGGTGGACAACAGTAGTCTTATGGGTGCTCCGGTCATAGTAGACTTTAATCCTACATATCCGAATCTGATAGGAAAAATTGAATATGAGAACGAGTTTGGCTCGGTTTCAACCGATTACACAAAAATCAAGCCGGGGCTGTTTCATCTGGCCAACGGAGGGTATCTTATATTACAGGCTAAAGACGTACTAAGTAACCCTCAATCCTATGAAGCAATAAATCGTGTACTTAAAACTAAAAAGATTAACATTGAAAACATGAAGGATCAGGCAGGAGTGGTAGCTGTTCCCGCATTAAAGCCACAGCCTATTCCTGTAGACATAAAGGTAATTCTTGTTGGGAATACTTCTATTTATCAGCTTTTATATGAGTATGAAGAGGACTTCAGGAAGCTATTCAAGGTAAAGGCAGATTTTGATGAAGAAATGGACCGCAGTGAAGAAAACATATTAAAGCTGGCTTCTTTTATAAGCGGCTTCTGCAGAAAAGAAGAGACACTGCATTTTGATAAATCTGGCGTTGCAAAGGTTGTAGAATATTCATCCTGGTTGGTGGAAGACCAGAGCAAACTCTCGACAAGATTCAATGATATTGTTGAAATACTTTGTGAATCATGTATGTGGGCTGAGGACGACGGCGCAAAATTTGTTAAGGCAAAGCATGTTAAACAAGCCATAATAGAAAAGGCAGCAAGATGTGACCGGGTCGATAAGAAAATGCTGGAGATGCTTGAGGACGGAACCATAATGGTTGATACCGAGGGAGAACAGATTGGTCAGATAAATGGCTTGACTGTTATGGATATGGGGGATTATTCCTTTGGAAAGCCTTCAAGAATTACAGCATCAACCTATATAGGTGAGAGCGGTATTGTAAATGTTGAGAGAGAAGTTGATTTAAGCGGTACCTCTCACAGTAAGGGAGTTCTTATACTCAGCGGATATATTGGTCAGAAATATGCACAGGACTTCCCTCTGTCGCTGACAGCCAGCCTGTGTTTTGAACAATTATACGGCGGAGTTGACGGGGATAGTGCTTCAAGTGCCGAGCTATACGCAATTTTATCAAGTCTTTCAGAAGTCCCCATAAAGCAGTATATTGCTGTCACAGGTTCTGTAAATCAAAAGGGTGAGATTCAGCCTGTCGGAGGCGTCTCATATAAAATCGAAGGATTCTTTGAACTTTGCAAGCTCAGGGGACTCAATGGCAAACATGGTGTAATAATTCCTCACCAGAATGTCAGGAACCTTGTCCTCAATGAAGAAGTGGTTGAAGCGGTCCGCAAAAAACTGTTTCACATTTACCCGGTATCAACAATAGATCAGGGAATTCAATTATTGACAGGACTTGAAGCCGGTGTGAAAAACAGCGATGGAAGCTATAAAAAGGGTACGATAAACTACCTGGTTAACAGTAAGCTTGAAAGATATGCAAAGACTGTTATGAATACAACAAAAAGAAGAAAATAAATTCAGACAATTTAATATTTTTCAACGTATCTATTACATACTTCGGAAAAATGCGCCGGTGGAGTGCGTTTTTCTCCGGAAAGGGGGTGTATCGAGCTTTGGTGCTTACAGATGCAGAACTAGTATCCCGATGTATAAATGGTGATAGTAGTGCGTTTGAGGAAATAGTGACAAGATATAAAAAACTGGTTTACAGTGTAGTATATAAGATGATATCGGATAAAGAAGAAGTAAACGACGTTTCTCAAGAGGTTTTTATCAGATTGTACAAGTCTCTTGATAAATATAATCCGGAATATAAAATGTCTACATGGATTGTAAAAATTACTTCCAATTTGTGTCTGGACACCTTAAGAAAGAAAAAGCAGGATACAGTTACTCTTGACGACGCTATTGGAGTTTCAAGCGATATAGATACACCTGAACAGACCTTGATAAAAAAACAGAGGTCACAACTAATAAAAAATGCTATTAATGAGTTACCTGAAAAATATAGAATACTTATAGTACTTTTCCATAATAACGGAATGTCATACGAAGAAATGACAAAGGTGTTAAATGAGCCAATGTCCATAATCAAAAACAGACTATACAGAGCCAGGCTCATGTTAAAGGAAAAGCTTGATAGTGCAAGAAAGGAGGAGGTATTATGAAATGCAACGAAGCACAGGCTTATATGATGAAGTTTTTCGATAAAAATTTAAATGATATCGAAGAAGCTCAATTTAAGCAGCATTTGAAAAACTGCAAAGAATGTTCTGATGAATTTTTATCCCTGAAGGATATTTTCTCAGAAATAGAACAAGACTCAGTAATTGAGCCTCCCGAAGATTTTGAACTACAAGTAATGAGCAGGTTGGAAAAAGAAGTTGTTATGTATTCAAAACCTGCAGGTGAAAACACTTTTGTATATAATATCCTCTTGGCTGCGGTAACATTTATATTTGTAATTTTATTCGGCGGAATTATATACGAAGCAGTTAAACAACCGATAGAACTTTTACAGAAGGTACAATTTGCAACAGACCTTTCAAAGGAATTTTTATCTGCAGCGGTTTCTATGATAAAGGGAATGGGTATAGCTGTAATGGGTGTTGCTGCATCCATTTATAAGACCTATTATTATTTGTACATTTTACTTGGAATCCTGCTGCTGGTCATTCAGAGAGTCTTTTTCAGAATGGTCAGAGAGGGTAACGGTGCAGCACAATGAGTAAAAAACTGAGAGTAATACTTTTTGCACTTATGGCTTTATTAATGGTTCCCGGAGTGGTGTCTGCTGCAAAGAACGATTTGACAATAAGCAATCTTATAATTCTGGAAGATAAGAGTATTACCGATACAAGCTGCGGAAATGTCACCATTGTCCTTGGCTCGGCAGACATAAAAACAAATGTCCTTGGAAGTGTCATAGTGGTATTCGGAAAGGCTAATATAAGCGGAAACGTCAGCGGAGATGTAGTTTCTGCCTTCGGTGAAGTTTATATTGATAACAATTCGAGTATAGAGGGCAATCTTGTTTCGGTTGGAAAACTCGAAAAAGACAGCGGAGTTAAAGTAGCAGGAACTAAAGTGACAATTAATTTTGATTTTATTTCGATGTTCAAATCAAACGGAATAATAATCAATACCCTCATATTCTGCGCTATATTTACTCTTGTAGCCGGACTGATATTGATAACAATTTTTACATCAAGATTCAGGGCAATGTCTTATTCGATGGGAACAGCAACGTCAAGAAGACTGATTTTGGGTGCTTTGGTTGTGGTCAGCCTGACAATAGTTCTTGCGTTCCTTATTTTTTCACTTATCGCTCCGGCGGTATACATTACTTTCATAATGCTTACGGATATAATCGGCAGCATATATCTTGGAACTCTGATATTCAGGAATAATTATGAAAGATCAGGTATATATCTTCAGTTTTTTGTAGGACATATACTTATCTATATTATAAAAATAGTTCCTCTTATATTTATTCCTTCGGGTTCTTATACTGCACTTATGATATACGGAATCTGCTTCCTTATAGCGGAGTTTTGCTTGGCTTCCTTCAGTATCGGAACGGCAATTGATACAGGGTTTGGAAAGAAGACGCCCTTTTTAAATAGTAAAAAGGAAGTATAGTAAGCCGCTCGAAGTATTTCCGGACTTGATAAATCCATGCTAAATGAATATAATATTTTCATAGTTTGATTTGTGAAGCGTTTATTTGGTATAATACAAATATACAATTGTCAAGTTCTAAAGACGGGGGAGCGAAAAATGATCTCAAACAAAGTTGTTATAAATTGTCCATCAGGTTTAGATTCAAAAGCAGCTGCATTACTTGTTCAAAAAGTATCAAAGTATAGTTCAAGTATATGGCTTGAAAAAGGTGAAAGAAGAGCAAATGCAAAAAGCCTACTCGGCTTACTGTCACTTGGTGTGGAGAGACAGGCAACAATAACTGTTATCACCGATGGAGAGGATGAGGAAAAGGCCTCAAAAGAGATTTCGGAATATTTCTCCGCTGGATTTTAACCAGATTATAAGATATGCTATAGTTTAATATGTATAAAACAGCTGTGGCTTCTGCAGACCGGAGAGTTTGCATAAACCACTTTTTGTTTATGTGAGGAATTTTGCTTAGACACTTTCGACAGAGAAAAGATGGTGAGAAACATTATATGTTTGATATACAGGAAGAACTAAAAAAATTGCCGGATAAGCCCGGAGTATATATAATGAAGGATGCAAACGGCGTTGTCATCTATGTTGGTAAGGCTGTTGTGCTGAAAAACCGTGTAAGACAATATTTTCAGCATTCCATAAATCACCCTCCAAAGGTTTCTGCAATGGTCTCACGAATCCAAGAATTTGAGTATATTGTCACAGATACTGAAGTTGAGGCGTTGATGCTGGAATGCAATCTTATCAAGAAGTACAAACCGAAATACAACATACTTTTAAAAGATGACAAGCATTACCCTTATATAAAAATAACAATGAACGAGCAGTTTCCCAGAATATTAAAAACCCGCAGAGTGGAAAAGGACGGTGCAAAGTACTTTGGACCGTATTCCAGTGCGTTTGCCGTCAATGACGCAATAGACACAATAAAAAAGCTGTTTCCCATTAAAACCTGCAACAGAGTACTTCCAAGGGATATAGGTAAATTCAGACCCTGTCTGAATTACCATATCAAACAGTGTCTGGGTCCATGTCAGGGTGAAGTAAACAAAGATGAATACAGAAATATAATGAAAAAGATATGTACCTTTTTAGGTGGACAATACGACGAACTCATAAATGACCTTAAGGGACAGATGGAAACTGCTGCGCAAAATCTTGAGTTTGAAAAGGCAGCTCAGTTTAGAAATAAAATCAACAGCATCGTTCAGCTTTCCGAAACGCAGAAGGTATTGTCCACCGACGGACAGGACAGAGATATCATAGGTTATGCACAAAATGTTACCGACCTTTGTATTCAGGTGTTCTTTGTAAGAAACGGAAGAGTTGTGGGAAGAGAGCACTTTGTACTTGAGGGTGAAGGAAACGAGGATGTAAAATATTCACTCTCAGCCTTTATAAAACAGTTCTACAATACGGTTCAGTTTGTACCCTCTGAAATAGTTCTTCAGCAGGAGATAGAAGACCGCGACATAATTGAACAATGGCTTACAGGCAAAAGAGGCTTTAAGGTAAATCTCAGAATCCCTCAGAGAGGGGAACTTGTAAAGCTTGTGAAGATGGTTGCACAAAATGCCGAAATATCTCTTAAACTCCATGGGGAACGTCTCAAACGCGAAGGCTCGGTTCATGAAGAAGGTCTTAAAGAGTTGACAAAGGCTTTAAGGCTTGAATGTATTCCCGACAGGATAGAATCCTATGATATATCCAACACAGGTTCTTCAGAAATAGTTGCATCAATGGTTGTTTTTGAGAGAGGCCGGCCGGCCAGGGATGAATACAGGAAATTTAAAATGAAGTCAGTATCTGAACAAAACGACTATGCCAGCATGCAGGAAACCTTGTATAGAAGGCTTTCCAGAGCAAAAAGGGAGGCAGAGGAAGAGGTTGAACAAACCAAATTTTCGAAACTGCCTGATCTTATTCTGGTGGATGGCGGACTGGCCCATGTAAACGCAGCACAGCAGGTTGTAGACGAATTAGGCTTTGAACTGGTAATTGCAGGAATGGCGAAGGATGACCGTCACAGGACAAGGGCTCTTGTTTACAAGGGCACCGAATACGAGCTCACCTCAAATATGCCGCTTTTAAGGCTTATCACAGAAATTCAGGATGAAACACACCGAGTTGCTGTACAATATAATAGAAAGTTAAGAGAAAAGAGATATACACATTCAGAGCTGGATGAAATAGAAGGAGTAGGTGAAAGTAGAAAGAAAGCACTTATAAAGCATTTTAAATCACTGTCGGCCGTAAAAAAGGCTGAGATTGCAGAACTGCTTGAGGTTGATGGAATAAATAAAAAAGTTGCCGAAAAAGTATATGGGTACTTTAGAAAGCAGTGAAGAGTTAAAGGTGAAAAGGTTAGGAAGGCCTGCTCAGCAAGCGGGATTTATCTGGGCAAATTAATAAGGTAAGATTAATAAATAAATTTTAAGGAAAAGGTACTAAAATATATGTCAGTCTTTGCAATAGCCGACCTGCATCTTGCTTTGGGAATAGATAAGCCAATGGATATATTCGGAGGCAGATGGTCGAATTACATGGAGAAACTTAAAAACAACTGGATGGAGGTGGTTAAAGCCGAGGATACTGTTATTATTCCAGGGGATGTCTCCTGGGCAACATATATTGACAATGCTTACGAGGATTTTAAGTTTATTGAAGCGCTGCCCGGAAGAAAGATTATTTCCAAAGGCAATCATGACTATTGGTGGACGACTACCTCAAAGCTAAATAAATATCTAAATTCCAATGAGTTTGAAACCATTTCATTTATGCATAATAACTCCTTTAATATAGAGAATTTAGCCATCTGTGGTACAAGAGGCTGGAAATGTCCCGGAGAGGATGATTTTAAGAAGGATGATGAAAAAATATATAACCGTGAAATAGAACGACTTGAGCTCTCCTTGAAAGCCTCGGGCAGCTTTGATTATAATCAAAGGTTGGTTTTCCTGCATTATCCCCCCGTTACATCAAAAAGTCAGGTATCAGGATTTATCGATGTAATGAAAAAATACGGTATAACAAAATGTTTTTACGGGCATCTTCATGGTGAGGGCATAAAAGGGGCTATAGAGGGTGCTTACGAAGGAATTGAACTAAAACTTATATCGGCTGATTATCTGAATTTTATGCCGATGCTGATTTTTTAAGAATTGAAAAGGTAACTCACCCTTAAGTATTAGTTATTCGCTTAATAAGGCATGAGTGTGTATTGAAACTGAAGATGTTGGAAAATACTTACCAGAATGTTGACAGAAGGCTCTGTTAAGGTTATATTGATTCTTGAAATATACAAACAATATGGTATAATTGAATGGTTAATTTTTAATACAAGGATGTTTTTTCTGATTTTTATAGAAGATTAGCTAAAAAACAAGCATAAAGCTGATTAATAAAATTATACAAAACTAAATACCGGGAGGAAGTTTATTAAAATGAAAGTTAACAAATTTGAAGATGTTGAAAAGAATGTTGTACAGCTTGAAATAGAAGTTGATGCAGCTAAATTCGAAGAAGGTATGCAGCAGTCATACAAGAAGAACGCATCAAAATTTAATGTACCTGGCTTTAGAAAGGGTAAGGCTCCAAGAAATATAGTTGAACGTTACTATGGAGAACAGGCATTATATGACGATGCTATAAACATAGTTTGCTCAGAAGCGTATGACCAAGCTATTGAAGAAAAGAATTTACAGCCTGTGGACAGACCCGAAATAGATATAATCCAGATCGGAAATAAGCAAAATCTTATTTTTACTGCAAAGGTTACTGTTAAGCCTGAGGTTGAACTGGGTGCTTATATGGGAGTTGAAGTTACTAAAGCTGACGCTACAGTAACTGATGAAGATGTTGAAAACGAATTCAACAAAGTTGTTGAAAAGAATTCACGCCTAGTAACTGTTACCGACAGACCTGTTCAATCTGGAGATACAGCAGTTATCGATTTTGAAGGCTTTATTGATTCAGTACCATTTGAGGGCGGAAAAGGAACAGATTATAGTTTGGTAATAGGTTCAGGCACATTTATTCCCGGCTTTGAGGATCAGTTGATCGGAAAGGGTACAGGAGAAGAAGTTGATGTTAATGTTAACTTCCCTGAAGAATACGGTAAGGAAGAATTAAATGGCAAGCCTGCATTGTTCAAAGTAACAATTAAGGAAATAAAAGTTAAAGAATTGCCTGAAATAGATGATGAATTTGCAAAGGATATAAGCGAGTTTGATACTCTCGAAGAATATAAAAAAGATTTGAGAAATAAATTAGAAGAGACTGCAAAGCATAAAGCAGAGCATGAAAATGAAGAAAGTGTTATCCAGAAGGTAGCAGAGAATGCAACTGTTGAAATACCTAGAGTTATGGTTGAAAAGCAGATTGATTCAATGGCAAGAGACTTTGATATGAGATTGCGCTACCAGGGTCTTGATCTTCAGAAGTACCTTGAAATAATGGGTATGGATTTCGAAGCCTTCAGAGGCCAGTTTGCAGGAAGAGCTGAAAACGAAGTTAAAGTACAGCTTGTAGTAGAAAAGATTGCTCAGGTTGAAAACGTACAGGTTTCAGATGATGAACTTGATGATGAGGTTAAGAGAATGGCTGAAGCCTACAAGCAATCAGCTGAAGACCTTAAAAAGTCTTTAACTCCTGAGGATCAGGTTTATGTAAAGAAGGATATAGCCTTCAGAAAAACTATAAAATTATTGGTTGAGAATGCAAAGCTGGCTTAATAGCCAGCTTAAAACCCTTTGACGTTAACGGGTGTTATTTATTTTTTACTTACTTGTAGCATTTTGGTATTTCAAAAAATACGATTGGACACCTTCGGAAATGGGTAACATTATATAAGAGTAACTAAGGTATCGATTTTTCAACGAATATTAACCGTTCGTAGAAGAATAACATATATTAAATAAGGGAGGTATGATCATGAGTTTGGTACCTATGGTTGTTGAGCAGACCAATCGTGGTGAGAGGTCTTACGATATTTATTCAAGATTGTTAAATGATAGGATTATTATGTTGAGCGATGAGGTTAATGATGTAACTGCCAGTCTGGTTGTTGCACAGATGCTTTACCTTGAAGCACAGGACCCCGATAAGGATATTATGTTTTATATAAACAGCCCGGGCGGAGCTGTACATTCCGGTTTTGCTATTTATGATACAATGCAGCATGTAAGATGCGATGTATCGACTATATGCATGGGTATGGCTGCAAGTATGGGTGCGTTTTTATTGGCTGCAGGTGCAAAGGGAAAAAGATTTGCACTTCCAAACAGTGAAATTATGATACATCAGCCTCTTGGTGGTGCTAAAGGGCAGGCAACAGATATTAAGATACACGCTGAGAATATTTTGAAGACTAAAGACAAGTTAAACAGAATATTAAGCGAGAGAACCGGTCAGCCTCTGGATAAGATTGAAAAAGACACTGACAGAGATTTCTTTATGTCTGCTGAGGAAGCGAAAGCCTACGGACTTATTGACGATATTATGGTTAGAAGATAATAATTTGAGGTGCAATGATGACCAGATATGATGAGAAGAAGCAGTTGAAATGCTCTTTTTGCGGTAAGTCTCAAGAGCAGGTTAAAAGACTGGTCGCAGGTCCTGGAGTTTATATTTGCGATGAGTGCATAGAATTATGCTCCGAGATTATTGAAGAGGAATTCGAAGATACAAAAATAGATGCAGAATTAAATGAAATACCTAAACCAAGAGAGATTAGAGAGATTCTTGACCAGTACGTTATTGGTCAGGATGCTGCAAAGAGATCTCTTGCAGTAGCTGTTTACAATCATTATAAGAGAATAAACAGCGATTTGAAGTCCTCCGATATTGAGCTTCAGAAGAGTAATATTGTAATGCTTGGACCTACCGGCAGCGGTAAAACTTTTCTGGCGCAGACACTTGCAAGAATACTGAATGTTCCTTTTGCCATCGCCGATGCTACTTCTCTTACAGAAGCGGGCTATGTCGGAGAGGATGTTGAGAATATCCTTTTGAGATTGATACAGGCCGCGGATTATGATATTGAAAAGGCAGAAAAAGGTATTATCTATATCGATGAAATAGATAAGATAGCTCGTAAGTCTGAAAACCCTTCAATAACAAGGGATGTAAGCGGCGAGGGAGTACAGCAGGCATTGCTTAAAATTCTTGAGGGTACATTGGCTTCTGTTCCACCTCAGGGCGGAAGAAAACACCCACATCAGGAATTCATTCAAATTGACACTACAAATATATTATTTATATGCGGTGGTGCATTTGATGGCATTGATAAAATTATTCAGAACAGAATAGGTAAGAAATCGCTTGGCTTCGGAGCAAAAATTGAAAGCAACAAAGACCGTGATGTGGGAGAGCTTTTAAAAGAAATCCTTCCTCAGGATTTGCTGAAATTCGGACTTATTCCTGAGTTTGTGGGAAGACTTCCCATTGTGGTAACACTGCAGTCGCTGGATAAGAAAGCTCTTGTACAGATACTTACCGAGCCAAAGAATGCTTTAGTAAAGCAATATCAGAAGCTGCTGGAAATGGATGATGTGCTGCTGGAAATACAGGACGATGCTCTTGAGCTTATTGCTGAAAAGGCAATAGCCAGAAATACCGGAGCCAGAGGACTTCGTGCTATACTCGAAGAAATCATGCTCGGTGTAATGTATGATATACCTTCAATGAATAATGTTGAAAAATGCATTATCAGTAAAGAGGTTATAGAAAACAATACCCAACCTGAGCTTATATATAACGAGAACCGAAAGTCTTTGAAAAAGGCTGGTTCAAAGAAAGCACGAGTCAAGAAGGAATCAGTATCATAAGTAAAAAAGAATAAATTTGTTTACTAAGGGACTGTCTGTAACAATAAATTTGTTATAAGGCAGTCCTTTTGCTTTATACTCATGTGCAAAAGTCGGAGAAACAGTTCCAGATTATCTTATTAATCGAAGCTGAAAAAATGAATATTGAATTTTGTTATGAATCGGTATACAATATGACCATGGTCATTAAGTGAAGTAGGTCATGCGACTTTATTCATATGAAAATAAAATTTACGGGAGTTTAAATTTATATGTCAATATTTAAAGAGCAACGGGAATATGTCAGGGTAAGGATATATGAGTCAGCAATTATGCTATTCTGGCAGAAGGGTTATGAAAGCGTAACCATTGATGAGATAACGAAAAATGTCGGAATAGCCAAAGGGACATTTTATAATTTCTTTTCATCAAAATTCGATATTTTACTATTATGGGCCGAGCAGGAGTTTGGCAAATTCGATTTTAAATCAGCTATGAATCCGGAAAAAACTATAAATGAAAATTTTGGTATGCTTATTAATATACTTGTAAAAGCAATACAGGAAAATGAGAAGTTATTTAAGGCCTTTATTACTGAAATTTTCAGGGTGCCGGGTGACGGCAAGTTTGACTTCATATCAATTTTTAAGGAGTTGATTACCAACTCAAAGGATTTTGAAGATATCGGGGCCAGTCTGCTGGAGGAAAAGCTGCTTATCATAAATAGTGTATTTTTTCTTGGGGTAGTCAATTGGTTCAGCCGGCAGAAGACTTCAGAAGGGCTCGACGTATACCTTAATAAGCTTAAAAGTATATGCTTATACGGTACTTTAAAAAATTTTGGTGAGGGAGATGTTTATGAATAAGTCACATTCACGTAATCTGATTATCAGTGGTAGTATTTTTACTTTTATAATACTGCTGTGGCCGGTTTTTATGGCACTTTCAGATGGCAATGCAGGTTCACTGGAGGAAAAGGTGCTGGAAATCAGTAAAGACGGAGCAGTTTATTACATAGGTTTTGTTAACGCATCCTTAATTGCACCTTCTGCATTTGCTTTAATATCAATAGTATCAGGGCTTTACAGGAAAGAGAAAAAGGATTTATTTGATACTATTGGAATAGTCCTGTTAATTGGGTACTGCATACTTAATTCCATTTCTTACATATCACAGTATTCAATACTTCCCAGATTAATTACAGCCGGAAAAATAAATGAAGCAATTGAATGGCTCTTTGATAAGGATTCATTAATTTATTTCTTAAATCAAATGGGTTATAGTCTGTTTGGAATGGGTGTCATAATAATCTTTAAAGGGTTTTTAAGGGCGAAAGGCATTGAGAAAATATTAGGATTAATTTTTTGTATTTCGGGTGCATTATCTATATTAGCTTTTATAGGTTTATTATTGCAGAACGAATTACTGAACATGCTAACGATATTTAGCGGATTACTAATGGTTCCGGCAGGAGTATTAACTGTAATTTTAGGAGCAAAAAAAGCCGAGCAAAAACGTAATGTGAAAGGAAGCTAATAAGTAATTTAATTAATATTAACTATTATTAATTTTTTAGTTGAGGAGAGCAGCTCTTTATATGGGGAGGCTCTTTTTTAGTTGATTGGTTATTTACATATGGCTTATGTTTCTGAAGCTTTTTTGAAATTTATCCCATATTTCGGGATAAAATATGAATCATTGCCAATAATATAATTGGTACGCAGCAAAAAGCTTAGGAGGTAGTGTATGTTTACAACTACGATGTTTATCATACAGTTTTTCTTTTCTGTTATCATTGGAATTTACTTTTTTACTTTACTTAAGACACAGCAGGGGAACAGGAGTGCAATTGATAAGGAGTCCAGAAAAGAACTTGAGAAGTTGAGAAAGTTGAGAGATATTCATTTGACCGAACCCTTATCTGAAAAAACAAGGCCATCCACCTTAAAGGATATTGTAGGACAGGAACAGGGAATAAAAGCTCTCAGAGCATCCCTGTGCGGCTCAAACCCACAGCACGTTATAATCTATGGACCTCCGGGCGTAGGTAAAACCGCTGCAGCCAGAGTTATCCTTGAAGAAGCAAAGAACAACGGTATTTCACCGTTTAGAAAAGAAGCCAGGTTTATTGAGATGGATGCAACAACCTTAAGGTTTGACGAGAGAGGTATCGCAGATCCTCTTATCGGATCAGTACACGATCCGATATATCAGGGGGCTGGTGCCTATGGTGCCGCAGGAGTTCCTCAGCCAAAGCCGGGTGCTGTAACAAAAGCCCACGGCGGTATTTTGTTTATTGACGAAATCGGAGAGCTTCATCCCATCCAGATGAATAAACTTCTGAAGGTTTTAGAGGATAGAAGAGTTTTCCTTGAAAGTGCCTATTACACCTCTGAAGACAACAATATACCCTCACATATTCATGATATATTCCAAAAGGGTTTACCAGCAGATTTCAGGCTTGTAGGGGCCACCACCAGAACTCCCGATGAAATTCCTGCAGCCATCAGGTCCAGGTGCGTTGAAATTCATTTCAGACCCCTAAGAGCAGATGAAATATGTACCATATGTGAAAATGCGGCACTTAAGGGGGGATATATCCTTAAGGAGGGCTGCAGCGAGCAGGTTGCAAAGTATGCACAAAACGGAAGGGATGCTGTAAACATTGTTCAGATAGCAGGCGGAATTGCAATGCTGGAGAACAGGAGTATCATTGATGTTAAGGACATTGAGTGGGTTATAGAATTCGGTCATTACAGTCCGCGGATAGAGAAGAAGGTTAATTCTGAGGTTCAGATCGGCTGCATAAACGGTCTGGCGGTATTCGGAAACAGTACAGGTATGGTAATTGATGTAGAAGCTACGGCAATGCTGGTTGAGCCGGGCAGCGGCAGCATACGTATTACAGGAATTGTTGAAGAAGAGGAACTGGACAACAGGGGACACAAATTAAAAAGAACCAGCTCTGCCAAAGCTTCTGTTGAAAACGTTCTGACAGTTCTGAAGAGATATCTTGATATAGATTTCAAGGATTATGAAATTCACCTGAACTTTCCGGGCGGCATACCGATAGATGGCCCCTCTGCAGGGATAACAATAGCCACCGCTGTATATTCGGCAGTAAAGAATATACCTGTCAGCGGCGATATTGCCATGACCGGGGAGATATCCATCAAGGGCAAGGTAAAGCCTGTGGGAGGGGTTGTTGCTAAGGTGGAAGCCGCCAGAACAGCCGGAATTAAGAAGGTATTTATCCCGAAGGAAAATTATCAGGAGTTGTTTGAAGATATGGATATAGAAGTTATTGCTGTTGATAATATCGGACAGGTAATGAAAACCATCTTTAATGCCGACGTGATTGACAGAAAGGATGAGGCTATTATAAACAGCTCAGTCCCGGTAACAGTACTGACAGCTCAGGGGACCTAGCAATTACCCTGAATATGTAGTAACCATCTGTAGCAGTAACTACAACTACTGCTTCGTTATAACAACGTGGAAGTATGGTAGAAATAAATCCACGGCACGTGGATTTATTTCGTGTACGACACGGGGATGTAAGTTAGTGCGGAAGTACTGAAAGTATATTATATTTATTAATGTACAAAATAAACCAAGCCAACACAAAACAAGGTAGATAGTTAGAGTAGTATGTTCGATAACCAAACAAATTGAACTCTGAAATTAAGTCTTAAGTGATATCGGCCAATACACTTATGAAAGAACAGCTTCGTTTTACATTATGCTGAAACGGGCTGTTTTTTATTGTCTACGAACATATGAAATCTTTTACCTTTGCAACTTGTTCTTGTCTCGGTATCACAGTACTGTTTACTTTATGTGGTATAATTACCTTGTTACATAACATGAAAGGTGACTTTAATGAAGAAAAAGACCATATCCGCACTAGCAACAATAGCAACAGCAGCAATTATCGCAATTGGTAGTTTAATCACCGATCAGGGAGGAACTATTTTACCGGACGGCTCATCCGCCCACAGTGCACTATCGAGTAGTAGCAAGAGTAATTTCACTGAACCTGCGGCTTCTAAAGAGGAAACACATTTGAAAGTTACTTTCCCTTCAGAGCTTATAAAAGTGGAACAGGAAGGAATAGTCCCCTTTGGCTATATAAACGCCCTGGTTACAAAAGTTACCGATGGTGACACATTCCATATCAAATACGAAGATAATGCATATAAGGTGAGAATGCTTGATATAGATACGCCGGAATCCGTTAAGGCGGGAGTAGAACCGCAGCCTTTTTCAAAAGAGGCTTCATCGATTACAAAAGAAATGCTTACAGACCAAAAAGTAAAACTTATTTTTGAAAAAGATACTACCGATCAGTTTGACAGGCTTCTCGCTCATGTTATTCTTGACGATGAGACCTATTATAATGGATATATGGTCCTAAACGGGTACGCAATAAGCGTCTTTTACAATCCTAATACTCTGCTTAAGGCTTATTTCAAAGATTTACAGGATACTGCCACAGTTGAAGAAAGGGGATTCTGGCAACTCCCGGAAAAGGATAGGCCATTCATAAAAGACAGCAAGGGTAAATATATTGCTGCCTACAAATCAAAGGGTAAGGCAGCATAAATTTGTAGATTTTTAAGAAAATACATAAAAACATACGGGATTATGTATTATTTTATACCCAATATTAAATGGGACTTTAGGACTAAGTAGATTGGTAGCTATAGTCTATTTTAATGAGATATAGGATTTGGTAATATAAGGTTGAACATTAGCATTTCTCCTTTTAGGGGCATGGAGCCCACAAGGCTCCATGTTTTTTTGTTGTCTTTTTATCATACTTTGATACCTGCCTTGATTAAAAACCTTCATTAGGCTATTATATTTCATAGAAGTTATATGCCTCCTTTTTTGTTAGTTATTAAGGTAGAGGCGTATTTGAATTTATTGGAGGCAAAACTGATGGATACACTTATTCTTGGAATAGAAAGCAGTTGTGATGAGACTTCTGCTTCAGTGATAAAAAACGGCAGATATGTATTGTCAAATGTTATTTCTTCACAAGTTGATCTGCATAAAAAATATGGGGGCGTTGTTCCTGAAATAGCGTCCAGAAAGCATGTGGAGCTGATTATGCCTGTTATAAACCAAGCGCTGGAGGAAGCTAAGGTTACGTTGAGTGACATAGATGCCATCGGGGTAACTTATGGTCCCGGATTGGTAGGTGCGCTGCTGGTGGGTCTGACAGCTGCAAAGGCACTGGCATTTACAACAGGAAAGCCGCTTATAGGGGTTCATCATATTGAAGGACATATAGCAGCAAACTATTTACAGTATCCCGAGCTGGAACCTCCGTTTATATGTCTGGTGGCATCAGGCGGTCACAGCCATATTGTACAGGTTCAGAGTTATAACAAGTTTGAAATTCTGGGTCAGACGAGAGATGATGCTGCAGGAGAGGCCTTCGATAAAATCTCCAGAGCAATAGGACTTGGTTATCCAGGAGGCCCCTTGATAGATAAATATGCTGCTCAGGGGGATAGCAAGGCAATCAAATTCCCGAGAGTATATTTTGAGGACGGTTCTTTGGATTTCAGCTTCAGTGGTTTAAAGACAGCTGTTCTGAACCATCTGAACAGGCTTGAACAAACCGGGGAACCAATAAATATACCCGATATTGCAGCGAGCTTCCAGCAGGCGGTGGTCGATGTTTTGGTTAAAAACACAATAAGTGCCGCAAAAATGAAGGGCGTTGGAAAAATAGCTCTTGCCGGCGGTGTTGCAGCTAATTCCCAGCTTAGAAGCGAAATGAAAAAAGAGGCAGCAAAACATGGGATAGATGTTATGTATCCTGCACTGGTTTTATGTACTGATAACGCTGCTATGATAGGTTGTGCAGCATATTTTGAATATATGGGCGGGAAGAGATCGGGAATGGATTTAAATGCAATTCCCGGACTAAAATTGGGTTAATCAGACAAGGATTTACAAAAGTTATCCACAGCTTGTATAAAAACATAAAAAAACTTGTTTTGCTGTAATAATAATGGATATAAGGTCAAATGAGGTTTTTTGCATAAAATGTAAATAAATCTGGTAATGCCTGTGTATAGCGGACTTGAAGGAAAATTTATATTAATGTGAATAATTATCTGTGAATAAAATCCCACTTCTGTGGAAATATCTCGAAATATAACAATAATCATAGTTACAGAGTTGTGGATAAATATGTGGATATTGTGAATAAAAAGTTGTACAAAAAGTTCTATTTTTCAGGAAATATTTTTTTGGAGACAGATATCCCCACCACTACCTGAATAAGATAAGAAAAGCCGCTGTATCAGCGGCTTGTTAACATCTTATATTGATTATAATATTCTGTAACTTTTTGAACGTAATCTTGGGTTTCGGTATAAGGCGGAATACCGTCGTACTTGTCTACAGCATTCGGTCCGGCATTGTAGGCTGCCAAAGCCAGACTAACATCACCGTTGAATCTTGTAAGCTGATCCTTTAAATATTGGGTTCCTCCGTTGATGTTCTGAACAATATCAAAGGGATCTGACACATTCAGAGCGTCAGCTGTTCCAGGCATTAATTGCATCAGCCCCTGTGCGCCTGCAGAAGAAATTGCCCTCGGGTTAAAAGAGGATTCCTGCTTCATAACTGCCCTTATAAGGTCTTTGTCAACTCCATATCTCTGTGATGCGTAATCAATGGCGTTGTTAATAATGCTCATAAGCTCTGTCTGATCCTTTGGCATATACGCTTTTGATTTTGACAATGCGGCTTCAGCTCTTAACACATTTAATGAAGCTGTGTCATTATCCTTATTCAAATTCTTTAGTAAGCTTGTCCAGCTGTTTGAGTCTACCAAAGAGGATGAGTCATCACTCAGAAGAGAATCTCCCAAGCCTAATAAAGAAGCATCAGCCAGGTATTCTTCAAATGGAATATCAGATGTCTCTGATTTTCCGGAAGCTAAGCTCGGATCTATGCTGGCTAACCTTCTTTCGATCTCAGCAAGCTTTTGATTGAATATGGAATTAATATCTAAATTCATGTAATCCCTCCATGCTTCCCTTCAATATGCTGTTAGCCCAGGTAAAGAAATGTTTATCTATGACCGGCGAGCTAATAGCTAAGACTATTATACAATAAAAAATTTATCTGTTACAGTAAGAGTAAATGAAACTAATATAACCGGATGATAAGCCGATTTTTTATCCCGAAGTAATTTCACGTCAATATTTATATCGGAAGAACACCGTGGGAGAATAACACTTATAATAACTTTTTATGAAACATCATCAATAAGGATTTTTTTTGAGAACTTTGAGCATGCATTCCTTGTGTTACCATCATATTCTCTAGCCGAGAATAACTTGCACTTACCTATATTCTGATTCGGAGAGTCCAATTGGACTAAAAAATACTCACAATGAGCGCACTTATATGAAACCTGCTGATTTGAACCCTTATCAGCCGAGTTCTTATATTTGAAACAAATGTAATCAGGGGTTACAACCCCGCGATATTTACATAATACGTCTCTGGTTAGGTGCAAGGGAATACCCCGCTCACAATTGCCGCAGCATTTTGACTGCTTCATAATCAGACCACCCTTTAATCCTAAAGTTTGTTTACATTATAACAAAACTATAATTAATAGTAAAAAATGGGAAATATATAGCGTAACTATTTGCGCACCCGAGAATAATTTATATAGTAAAGCGATAAATGACCATAATATATTTGAACATAATATTTTTTGGATATTTATTACAATGCAATTAAACAGATATAAATCTTCAAAAACCTTTGATTCTAATGTATAATAACCATAAGCAAATTTTGACGATTTTAGGAGAATATATGAATAAGCCAAGTATTTTAAGAACTAGATTTATACCCTTTGAAACTGTTGATATTTCAAGCGACGAGCTGCTATACCTTGACGAGGACATACTAATTACACGATGGAAGGCAATTAAACCCAGAGCTGATATTTCAGGTGGGATTTCATACACCTTTCTAAAAGAAGGCATTAAGATCAGCAGGTTTTATGATGCTGATAAGAAGTTTGCATATTGGTATTGCGACATAATTGATGTTAAATTTGATAAAGATATTAACCAGTACACTTTAGTTGATCTGCTGCTCGATGTAAAACTTATGCCTGATGGCACAATGAAGGTTCTGGATGCGGATGAACTGGCAATAGCCCTTGAGCAGGGGTTGATTACCCAGGAACAGGCTTGCAGATCACTGAAAAAGATGGACAGCATATTGCAAAGTATATATAAAAACGTATTTCCTCCCGAGATTTGTATGGATCAGAGGTACTGGGAAGTTTAGTGAGATAGTCGTTTGCCAAGCTTAAAGTGGATCTGTGAGTTGACTATTACCGACATTTGAACTTACTTTAACCGGCTTTGAACCGACCTTGAACTGACCTTTAACAGACTATATAAATAACAGTGGGAGCGGATAAGCTGGTTTTGAACAGACATAATAGTTATTTCAAAAAGAATACGGAGGAAGATTTGAAAGAAGTTACAAACCAAAGTAATGAAAAAAGGTTTATTGACCTGCATACACACAGTACTGCTTCAGACGGAAGTATGAGCCCCGCTGAACTGGTAAGGCATGCAAAGGAAAAGGGACTGTCGGCAATTGCTCTGACTGACCATGACACCGTAGATGGGGTCGGTGAAGCGCTCGAAGAGGGAGCAAGAGCAGGTATTGAGGTCATTCCCGGAATAGAAATAAGTGCCGACTTCAAACCGGAAATGCACATTTTAGGTTATTTCCCGGGGATAGACGGTTATACTGATATCAGAAAAGAGCTTGAAGCTATCAGGCAGGGAAGAGAAGCAAGGAACAAGAAGATTATCAATAAACTTAATGAGTTGGGAATTGATATCAGGCTTGATGAAGTGAAGGAAGTAGCTCTCGGAGCTGTTCTGGGCAGACCTCATATTGCAAGAATATTGCTTAATAAGGGCTATGTAAAATCTATAGATGAGGCTTTTGATAAATATTTGTCCAGGGATGGACTTGCCTATTTTAAGAGGTTTGAGCTTAAGCCAGAAGATGGCATACGGGCAATTCGAAATGCCGGAGGGCTGCCTGTTCTGGCACATCCCGTGTTTTTAAGAAAAACCTATACTGAAATGGATATACTTCTGGCAGAGCTTAAAGGGTTTGGACTGGCCGGGATTGAAGCTGTGTACAGTGAAAACTCTAAGGTTGAAACCGGTAACTTCCTGAGACTTGCTATTAAGTATGACCTTATTGTTACCGGGGGAAGTGACTTTCATGGAAGTTTTAAGCCGGGGCTTGAATTGGGTAGCGGAAGGGGAAAGCTGCAGGTGCCTTATGAGCTTCTGGAGAAGCTTAGAAGAGCTTAAAACTTCTGGAACTTGACCTTTAGGAACGGCGGTGCTATAATAGGTACAGTCAGATAAATACTTGAGTAAAAAAGCCCTTTTTCGAGAGGGTTATTTTTATCTGATAGGCACAATGGATTGGTGGTTGGCATGGTAAAGGAAGCATTTAAAGTTGTTGCACAAAATAAAAAAGCTCGACATGATTACTTCATTGAGGAAACAATTGAGGCAGGTATTGTTCTGTCCGGAACTGAGGTTAAGTCTATCAGACAGGGCAAGCTGAACCTGAAGGAAAGCTATGCTTCCATTGTTGACGGGGAAGTAATATTGAGCGGGATGCATATAAGCCCGTATGAGCAGGGCAACATATTTAACAAGGATCCTTTACGTGACAGAAAGCTTCTCCTGCACAGGTCTGAAATTAACAGACTGATTGGATTGACCCAACAGAAGGGTTTTACGCTTGTTCCTACGCAGGCATACCTTAAGCGCGGCATGGTTAAAATTGAACTTGGTGTAGCAAGAGGTAAGAAACTGTACGACAAGCGTGATGACATCGCCGCCCGCGATGCAAAACGTGAGATTGACCGCCGATTAAAGGAACAACAGCGGTAGAGAAGTTTGGTGCTAATGTTGGAATTCAGGATTTAACGTGATGTTGGGATTGAAGAATTAGTGTAATGTTAGGATTCTGGCCTTGACTTTATGTAAACTGATGTTTGACAATTTAATATTTATGTAGTAAGCTTAAAAGCCCAATTTGATACAATAATTACGGTAGAGGTGCAGTCTGTGTTTTTACTCAGGTTTATCATTTATCAGTAATTTTGTTAAGTATACGTAGCATACTTTGTACGCATTGCGTATTTTATACATGGGGGCGTAATGGTTTCGACGGGATTGTTGAGACTTGATAAGCGGGTAGAGGATTCTCGTTGGCCTCTTAAAAAACGAGAAACTAAAATTAAACGCTAAAAACGATAATTTC
>JAEZKZ010000068.1 GCA_023415305.1 Bacillota bacterium | reverse complement strand
TTTTTCTGTGTACTTGTGATTTTGCCTCCGCTATATGGATCGGGTTTCTTTTCCGGTGCAACTCGGGTGTACATTTTATTCACTTCATTATTCACTCCAAAAAATCATTTTAAGCGTTTATGGTAATAAATAAATGGCAGCATAAATAACGCTCTATCTATAAAGTAATTTTTAGAATGCTTTTAACAGCCAAAACATAAAATTATTAAAATAAATAAGTCACCTAAATGAAAAAGAACTACTAGAGTTTCACCCTTCAATTGAGATATAACAGCAAACAGTAAAAAGTTTATCAATGATTTCTCCTGGTAAATAAAACAAACTGTTGCTTTTTTGTTCAAGATGTATTAATATATTTAGTGCACCGTGATATTACGTTTATATGATATGCGCCCGTAGCTCAATTGGATAGAGCGTTTGGCTACGGACCAAAAGGTTGTGGATTCGATCTCTGCCGGGCGCGCCAGGTACAAAACAAAGCCTGTAAGCTTATATGCTTACAGGCTTTGTTTATTTAGCTCTATAATGAGTTGTTGGGGGTAATGTGAAAAACTAGAATGCACTTAATCTTTTACACATGTAATTGTATTCCCACTACCTTAATTGAAGCAGGAAACCCTCTATTGACTAAATAATTTTTTGGTTATATATTAAAGAAAATTACATTTATTGGCGTGAATAACAAAGTTTAATGACACAGGATAAAAATAACCCTCTACTTAAGTTCTTTTATGGCCCCTTACATAAGGAGGTTGCAGGATGACCAAATTAATGACCGAACGACTAGTTATAAGAAATTTTGATAATGAGGATTGGGAGCAGTTGAAAGAGATATTAATTGATAAGGAAGCATCAAAGTATGCCATTTATGATTATCAGTTTCCCACAACGGATAATGATATACAGGATATTACTAATGCCTTTGCGAGGGGTAATAGTTATCTTGCAGTTTGTGAAAGTACGTCAGGTAAAATCATTGGCTTTATTTCTCTCAACGGAGAAAATGAAAGAGAGCTGGATCTCGGCTTCTGCATATATTCTCCGCATCAGCGGAGGGGTTACGCATTTGAGGCCTGCAAAGCAGTTATTAACTATGCATTTTCAGATTTAAATGTTGACATTCTGACAAGCGGTACTGCAAACGAAAACTATCCTGCCTGTAAACTGATACATAAGCTAGGTTTTAGAGTAACTGCCGAGGGCACTGCCTCGTTCAGGAAAACCCCTGACGGACTTCCCATTGAATTTCTAGGCTCCTTATTTGTACTAAGCAGAGAAAACTGGCTTGAGAAGGAGGATATTGATAATGAGTGAAAATATAGCTTTACTAATTATTGATATGCAGTGTGGTTTGCTTAAAAGAGAAGTACATAATAAGCAGGAATTAATAAACAACATAAACAGGCTGATATCTCTTTTTGTTTCCAAAGAGGTCCCTGTAATTCTTACCCGACATACAAATAACAGTTTCTCAAGAGAAAACACCGAAGACTGGCAGATTGACAGCAGAATTTCTTCCAGGGCTCAAAGCGTACTATTTGATAAAAGTCATAGCAGTATTTTTAAAGAAAAGCCCTTTACCTCCTATTTGAAGAATAATAATATTACAACGCTTGTTATAACTGGACTTGTATCCAACGGCTGTGTCCAGGCTGCCTGTCAGGACGCGGAAAAACATGGTCTGTCGGTTATATTGATTGGTGACGGCCACAGCACCTTCCACAAGGATGCCGAAAAAACTGTCATATACTGGAATTCCAATCTGCAGGAGGAGGGAATCAAAGTTATATCTACTGATGAGTTTTGCTCTCAAATTTCCCTCTCCTGAAATTTTTCTTTCTGAATTATTTCTGCTAAGTTATTTCTTACTGACATTTTTCTTTCTGAATTATTTCTACTTAGTTTTTCTTCATGTCTGATTTTTTCTTTAGCGAACACTTTCGCTGATATAATTAATATATGCCCTAAAATACCTTACGGGGTTAATAGCAATTTTTGCATCAAAAGCAGCAACATATGATATGTTTATGACAAATATGAAGTATTATAATTGTATTAATATTTGATATTTGCCGGAAAATCAATCAAAGTTAAAAACTAATTATTGCTTAAAGACTAATTATTGTAAGGAGAACAGATGTGAAAGCTTTTATGAATGAAGATTTTTTATTGGATACCCCAACTGCCGTTGAGTTATATCATAGCTATGCTGAAGAAATGCCAATATTTGATTACCACTGTCATCTGAACCCCAAAGAGATTGCAGAGGATAAAAGGTATAGAAATATTACCGAATTATGGCTGGGAGACGACCATTACAAGTGGAGAGCTATTAGAAGTAATGGCATTGACGAGAAATATATAACCGGAGAGGGAGACGATAAGGAAAAATTTCTCAAGTGGGCTGAGACAATGCCTAACTGCTTGGGCAATCCTTTATTTCACTGGACACACCTGGAGCTGAGACGCTACTTCGGAATAACGGAGCTTCTTTCACCTGATACTGCCGAGAGCATCTGGGAACGCTGTAATGAAATGCTTAAAAGTGATGAGTTTACTGCTAAAAATTTAATTAAGCGTTCAAATGTCAAAGTGATATGCACAACCGATGATCCCCTGGATTCACTGAAGTATCACAAGATAATTGCTGATGACAAGAATTTTGATGTAAAGGTACTTCCTGCCTTCCGCCCTGATAAGGGGATGAATATTGATAAGGAGGACTTTACCCTTTGGATTCGGATGCTTGGTGAGATAACAGGTATAAAAATTACTACTTTTCAGGATTTAAAGAACGCATTAACCTTAAGACTGGAGTATTTTCATACGGCCGGCTGCAGAATATCAGACCACGGTCTTGAGCCTCTCCTATTCCGTGAGGGCACTGAGGAGGAGGCCTCAACCATTCTGCAAAAAGCGTTGTCAGCTAAACCTTTGACTGTTGAGGAAATCGCTGTATACAAGACTCAAATACTCGTATTCCTTGGGAGACAATACTCAAGACTTGGCTGGGTAATGCAGCTGCACATTGGTACACTGCGTAACACCAACACAAGAATGCTGCATAGGCTTGGTCCTAATACGGGCTATGACTCCATTGGCGACTGGACCTTTGCATCTGCCCTTTCAGCCTTCTTAAATGCACTTGATATGACAGATGAGCTGCCCAAAACAATTTTATACCACGTAAACCCTAGAGAAAATGAAGTGCTTGGTACAATAATCGGATGCTTTCAGAACGGAAATATTCCCGGAAAAGTCCAGTTCGGATCGGCCTGGTGGTTTAATGATCAGAAGGATGGTATTGAAAAGCAGATTATTACTCTGGCAAACCAAAGTCTGCTTGGCAGATTTGTAGGAATGCTTACCGATTCCAGAAGCTTTTTATCCTATATCAGACATGAGTATTTCAGAAGAATACTATGCAATATTCTGGGCAACTGGGTCGAGAAGGGTGAAATTCCTAACGATATGGCTTTATTGGGTAAAGTGGTTCAGGATATCAGTTACAATAATGCTGCAAATTACTTTGGAATAAATGCTTAATTATAATTACAAAACGGAGTATGGTAAGCTACTGAAAAGCAGCCGACTATACTCCGTTCTTTTAATAAAAGCTCTTATACAATTCAAATATTTTATCCTTGTTCTGTTCAAAGACTCTGACAATTTCCGGATCGAAATGTTTCCCTCCACCCTCAATTATCATACCGAAGGAGATATCAAAGGGAAAGGGTTCCTTATAGGGTCTTCTGCTTGACAGAGCATCAAATACATCGGCAACTGCTACAATTCTAGCGCTCAATGGTATTTCAACCCCCGCTCTCCCATTTGGATAGCCCGAGCCATCCCACTTTTCATGATGACCCTCAGCTATTTCTATACCAAGTTTAAACAGGCTCTTTCCATTTTTCTCTATATTATTTTCAGCTGCTTTCAACACTTCGGCACCAAATTCGGCATGCATTTTCATTTCTTCAAATTCTTCACTGGTAAGCTTTCCAGGCTTTAAAAGAATTGCATCCCGTATTCCCACCTTTCCTATGTCATGCATCGGACTGAACCGTTCAATATCATTAATATACTCGGCTGAAATTTCCTTTCTGTATTTGCTGTCAGTGTATAATAATTCAGTAATCAATCTGGCATATTTCTTCATTCTTTCCAGATGGTCAGCAGTGTCTTCATCGCGTGCCTCAGCAAGTTTTGCCAGAGCCAGCAGTCCACTGTAAAGTAAGTCATCAACAAATATATTCTTTTCAAAAGTGATTGCTATACTGTTTGCAAGAACCTTAAGAAATTTACAATGCTTCTGGGTGTACACATTTTTATCCTTACTTGAAAAGAATATTACTCCTATGTTTCTGTTATTGACATTCAGCGGCAGTGTTATAGAAGAGCGTATTCCCGCATCCAAAATTACCTTTGTATACTCTTTAGGCGGATTTATTTCTGAATATTCTTTAAGGTCATTTATTACTCTAGCTTCACCGGTATTAAATATTTTTTCAAGACTTGAACCCTTTATCTCATATCCTTTATTTAAAAGGGCCTCAGGTAATCCTGTAACTGATCCGTCAGAAATGCCATGGGATGCCTCAAGTATCCTTCCGTTACCCTTTACAATCGCTACACCAATATGATTATAAGGTATATAGGAGGAGAAACTTTCGAATATAAAGTTTAGTACTTCGTAAAAGGAGGAATTATTGTTAATGTTCTCAATTAGCGAAATAATACTTTCCATCTTATGGAACACACTGCTTATCTCACCGACTATGGGCTTTATTTCACGATTAGTCATAAAAGAAGGTTTATATTCCTCTTGATAATATACTCCCAAATCAGAAAATCCGTTATATATTTCATTTAATGGCATTATAATATATTTATATGAGCTTCGCACAAATACACCAATAACAATAAAAGCTAATAAAACCAGCATAATCGATATAAGCATACTTTTCATTGCCTCTTGCTTGGCCGCTCCTACTGTATACTCAAGTATGCCATCACAGTAATCAAGAAGCAGCTCATTGTTTTCATTAATATAAATTATGGACTTAATAAAATCGTCATTATAGTTTGCACTAAGTATGGTATTAACCGCGTGATCAAATTTTTCCCAAAGCATATTAACATTATGTAAGTTGAAACTTATAGGTGCATTTGTATTATTAAAAACCACCTTTACTTTCTGGTCTTCAATATAACCCTTATTTATTTGTGACAGGGTGTCTGAGAACTCTTCCCTGGCAGTTGATATTTTCTGTTTTGTCACCTTTATCTTGGAATCAACTACATTTTCTTCCTCAATCATGTTGCCTGAATCCTTCGCCTGTACAAGTGCATACAGTCTGCTGGCATCCTTTGCCATCATCTGTGTAAGCATTCTCTGCCTTCCAAGTACATTTACCAGTGTACGTTCCTCATAGCTGTTCCTGCTTGAGATATAAAATAAAGAACTCAGTAGAATCATTATAGAAATTATCGATACTGCGAAAATTAAAATTATGCGTTTTATTTTAGTAAGAAAAACTGTTTTTTCAACCAACTGGATACCCTCCGAGTATAATTAATCATGTATATTAACATAATATCATAATAATTATACCTCTTAAGCAGTAATATAAACTTTTGAAAAAAATATTATAAAATAATACAATAGCACATGCTATGTGATCAGAGCATAGTACTGTTTTGTCAACTGTATAATATTGCCTATAGTTTATTGTCATAAAAAAAGCAAACAGATCGATTTTTATATCGACTGCTTGCTAAAGGCCTAATTAAGAGTATTTAAAAGATAATTATGATCTAGTACATTAAATTATAGTAGTCGTCTATCATGCGGGTAGCAGAGAAGCTGTGGGTGGACATTCTGATACTGGCCTGCATCATATTTACCCATTTGTCCCTATTTTCGTAATAGGTTGGAATTACTTCTTCCAGAAGGGTTTTGTACAGGGATTTTGAATCAACCGCAAGGGCATCAGTGCCCTCGTAGCCATCCCCTATCTGCCAGCCGTTTTCTCCGTGAATACAACCTTCGGGCCACCAACCGTCAAGTACACTGAAATTAAGTACCCCATTCATGGCAGCCTTCATTCCTGACGTTCCACAGGCTTCCATGGGTCTCACAGGGTTGTTGAGCCACACATCGCAGCCCCTTGTAAGCAACTTGCCTATTTTCATATCATAGTTTTGTATAAATACAATACTCCCAGGATATTTTTGAGACATTGCATAAAGGTTGGCAACTATCCCCTTTCCAGTGAGATCATTCGGGTGAGCTTTTCCTGAAAAGATTATCTGCAGCCTACCTTTTTCCAGCAGAGGCTGAATTATTTCCTTGTTGCCAAAAATGAGATCACCTCTTTTATAAGGTGCCGCTCTTCTGGCAAAACCGATGGTAAGTACGTCCGGGTCAAGCCTTACTCCATTTCTTTTATAAATTTCCTCCAGCATTTCGGTTTTTACTTCGGTATGGGCATTCCAGAGCTGTAAACCATCTTTAAGAGCCTTGACTATTCTTTGCTCCTGCCAGGTGCCGTTGTGTACCCCATTTGTAACAGCAATTATTTCTGCTGCTTTGTCCACGTCCTTCCACATCTTTTTGGCGGTTTCACAGTGCAGCGCAGCTACAGCATTAGCTTTTTTACATAACCGCAGACCTGCAGCTGTCATACTGAAGGGGTCACCGCCAAGCTGGCACATTTCCTCATAGGACAAACCGTTATATGCTCCCATATATTCCAGCAAAGAATGCTCATGTACTTCATTTCCCGCTGTAACAGGTGTATGTGTGGTAAAAACTATTTTTTCTCTGATTGTCTGCCAAGCCTCTTCGAATGTAACTTTTCCGGACTTCATCTCTTGTGTTATCAGTTCTATACCTGCTATCACCGGATGACTGTCATTGAAATGGTATATATCCACGTCAAGCCCCATTTTCTGAAGGGCTCTTATCCCCCCTATTCCCAGTACCATCTCCTGGGCAATTCTTTCCTCCGAGAACCATCCGTATAGCTGCCCGGTTATGTAGAAATCATTGTTGCCTGGTATATTTGTGTCCAGCAGGTATAAATCCACATTATTATATTTGCTGCATTTCCAAACCTTGCATTTAACAGTTCTACCCCTTATCTCCAGTTCAACTTCAACCTTCATATCCTCAAGAAAGTCGTATCTGTATTCAGGATAGCAGTCGTAAGGTGTACCGTCTTCACCTATAAGCTGTGTGGTATATCCCTGTCTCCACAGTATACCTACGCCCACCATTGGATAATGACCGTCTTTAGCAGCCTTCAATATATCTCCCGCAAGTATTCCTAACCCCCCTGAATATATTTTAAAATCTTCATGGAGTCCAAATTCCATACAGAAGTACGCAGTCTTTTTACTGTTTTTATTCATAATAATCTCCATTTCCGAGGATATCAACAACTCCCCTTTTAATCTTTAGGTTTATTAAATATATTAATGCTTTGTATCCTTTAAAATTACATGAACTATGTATTTATACCTTAATTATCCGGCTCGATTTCTACTGCAATAATTTCTCCCTCAGCTAGCTGTATCTCCTTGTAAATATCAATTTCAGCCCTGTTTGTATTAGAGTATTTTACCGTTAATGTACCTGACTCCCGGTTAATGGCTTCTGGCAGTATATCTTTTATTAGGATAGGTACTTGCTTTTCCAGGCTTCTGTTTACCAACAGAATAAAATTCTGCCCGGTTGAGCTGTCAAAATACATAATTGCAGTAACAAGGCTCCTATTAAAACCTGAGATTAAATAAAAGTTATCCTTTTTTGAAATAAGTTCTTTATACTCTCTATTCAAAGCATTAACTTTTTTAATTATCCCTTCAATCCATTTTCTATCCTTTGAAGTCCATTTCAAATAGTAGTTATCGAAAAAAGCCAGTTTTCCGTACATAGGATCGGTTTTTTCCAGTATAAATCTTCCTGCCTCGGTATTATCAAGCCCTAAATTCATTGGTTGGTATTCCATCAGTTCCTGACCGTTATTTATGAAGAGTACCTTGTTTGGTATAAAACCATTTATAAATGTGATTATCTCAAGCAGCGTTTTATTATGGATGTACGCCGACCTCGGAGTATCAGGAGTTTCCATTGCTGCAGCAACAGGTAACTCGGATAGCAGAAGAGTCTCTTCGAATAACTTCTTATTAAAATCTGTCTCTTGAGTTTCCTTATACAAACCGTAAAGAAAACCACTGATAAAATTGAAACCGTCCCTTGAAGCCTGAGCGGACTTCTCTACTAGAAATTCTTCTGACCAAAGCAAAAAATTACTGTTATTCTCCTTCGCCTTCCGTATAATACTCTTATTCAATTCAGCAGGAAGGGCATGACCCATATCTATTCTGGCACCGTCAATCCCGTAATTCTGTTGATAGAAGGGTATTACACCTTCGATATAGCTCCACAGTTCAACATTCTTTATGCTTCCGTGATACTTATTCAGTGATACACCATCCTGCATTAGAAAGTCTGGGGAAGAAGGGTCAATATATTGTATTACTTCTTTATGGCTGTCAAAGTAAAACTTGGGATAGGTTACATCCTTCCAGGGCGGCTGAGGATCATTCAGAACATTTGAGAACCCCGGCATGGTAGTTATACCGAATTCATTCTCAACGAGCCTTAATATGTTTTCCCCTTCTTCCTTATGCTTATTCACTACTGCTTCCCATTTCACCTTATCCAGCACATTAGGAGGGAATGTAAACTGTGCCTTGTACTCGGTAAATCCGGAGCTGTTGTACAAACTATGCAGATTATCATCATTTACGAGTATAAGCTGCTTATCTGACTCAAGAGTTGGAGCACTAAAGGATTGGTTACTATTGAGTTTTATCCAGTAAAGCCATTCCGGGTTCTCTACAAGCAGGTCGTTATCCCTTGAGAAGGTTCTGAATACGAAATCCAGCATTACCCGGATGTTCAGAATATGACAGGCTTCAATAAAGGCCCTGAATTCGGTTTCTATAAAAGTTTTATCTTCTCCTGTAAGAGGATCATGCAAATCGGGATCAAGCCTATAAATATTTTTTATGGCATATGGGCTGGCCTTTTCACCCTTTTTATACATTTCACTTGTTTCAAAAACAGGCAGCAGATAGATTATATCTACTCCCAGCCCTTTTAGATAAGGAAGATAGCACAGTGATTTTAAGAAGGTTCCCGAATGTATCTGCCCTTTTTCTCCATGTTCCCATGCAGTAAGCATTCGTGGCAGCATACTATAGACAGTCCTGCCGGATATATCTCCACAGCTTTTGCTGTCGGACTCAAGTGCCGGAAGATAGTTTTTATTCTTCTCCGCCAGTTTAAGTATGTTCTTCCGTATACTTTCCGAATAGAAATCAAAGGGATTTACTTGTATTTCCCCTGGTCTGGTCCTTTCAAATTCTGTGTAGCCGAAATAGTTCCAAGCCTCGGGAATATTATAAGGTCTGACAAAAACACCTCTCTGTTTCTCCAGCCTTTCCAATAGTTTTAATATATTATTCATTGTATCTCCATTAGTTACATTAATTTTTTACGAGATTTTTTCTTAGTCTGCTTAGCCTTAATAGGGCTGTAGTTACCGCAGCCATAACAGTAAGAATTCCTGTTGAGCTGATTATCTCTTTGACATTTTCTCTTTCATCCTCCTTATTATTTCACTTAATATATAGTGCTTAACACAGTAGTAATAAACTTCATACCATTATGCACTTTTCTAACGAGATAAGGGCTTTTAATGACTACTCAGATACCTCTCGTCTCGGTATAAACTTAAAATTTTCGTCAAAATGCAAGTCCAGTACTTAAGTCTCAAAAGTATGTTTATAAAGTAAGTTTATATGGTGAAATTTAAAGTACAGAGTTTGCACATTTACAGCGCAATCGTTTGCATTATCGTTCTAAAAATGCACATACAGCTGGTGAAATGTATGTGCTCTGGATCAATAACTCTGATTCAATATTATCTAATGTTAAAGAGTATAGTTGTTAACTTGGTCAAAGTCTTTTAGATGTTGAATTTCTTATTATAAGTTCTGCCGGAATAATAGATCTGTTAAAGCTTTTTACACCTTCTTCTATGTTTGAGTAAAGTATTTTAAAGGCCTTAACGCCGAGTTCAAATTCATTGACTTTAACAGAAGTAAGTGTCGGAGTTGTATATTCACATAGTGGGAAGTTGTTAAAACCTGCAACGGCGATGTCTTCAGGAATTTTTATACCTTTTTGGTTCAAATATTTCATAAAACCAAAGGCAATCAGATCATCGCAGGTAATAACCGCCGTATATGCAGAGCCTCGAGCTTCAAGCTCCTCAGCAAGTTCGTAACCGGAATCATCTATATACCTGCCGTTTAAAACTAAATCCGGGTTGATTTCAATATTACTATCCTGTAAAGCCTTTTTATAACCTTCGTATCGGTCCATTGTAACAACGAATTCTGGAGTCAGCCCGACGAAAGCTATTTTTCTATGCCCCTGCTCAATAAGATGCATGGTCAGATCATAAGCTATCGACATGTTGTTGTTATCCACCCAATTAATATCTTCATCAATCTGAGGCCTTCCTACCACAACAAATGGAAATCTGGATTTCTTGAGTTCGCTAATACACGGGTCCTTTGTACGGGAAGCTAACATGATAAGGCCGCCAACAATTCCTCCGTTAATCAGCTCCCTGATATATTTTCTTTCTTCTCTCGCATCAGATACACTTGTAAGAAGAATATTATAGTTGCACTTATGGGCCATTGTAGTAATACCTCTTATTATCTCGGGAAAAAAAGGATGCCTGAAGGCTTTTTCAGTCAGCTCAGGTATCACTATTGCTACAATATTTGTGGTTTTGCTGGCCAGTGACCGTGCAATGATATTTGGATGATAATCAAGCTCCTGTATAATTTTATTAATACGTTCCTTTGTGTCAGTGCTGATTCTGGGACTGTCAGCCAGAACTCTCGAAACTGTTGATGCAGCAACACCTGCTTCTCTGGCAACATCGTTTATTGTAGTTATCTTCTTCACTGTATCCCCCGGCTAATAAAGGTTCATTACTATTACTAAAGCTCTGTGCAATCGTTTGTCTTTACTATTAGTATATAAATTACATATGCTTCTGTCAATACTCATTTCAAAATATGAACCATATTCGGTACTAGCCGAAAATATCTTGGGATGGTTAATTTTTTTTGTATGTAGAACCAACAATAGGAAATAACTATTTCTATGAGATTAAGTATTCGGAAATTAGTTTTTGCCAGTAAAGAAATGAATATACATTGTTGCCATAATCAGGTATCATAAATATTTATATATGACACTAACTTAATAAAGCGTTAATGCGTCACTCCAGTAATGGGTATTTCTTACAAAAATGTTTGTCGATTTTCGTCGGTATTAAAAACTACCACCAAATACTGGTATTTACAGCTATTTGAAGTTATATTGGAAGTATTAAATTATTGAATTCAGCTTCTCTTTGTAGTATAATGCGTGATTGTAATATCATTATTTGTTTATAATTCGACAGTATTTGTACTTATTCCATGATACTGATATACTTTTTATGGTAACCAAAAATTAATTCAATTTATAGAGACGTATTCGTTTTTTCAAATTAGCGGACATGGACCATAGCAACAGTATTAAAGACTTTTAAACATTTACCTAAGTACGTGATCGATATAGTATAACTAATTCGATTTATTGAGATAGCAAGGCTGGATTATAATTTACTACACGCTGTGTTATAGGGTCACAGCAATACATGGAGGTCGTATGCTGAAATACATTTTAAAACGGTTATTAGTTTCATTGCTTACATTATGGATTATGTTTACATTAACTTTTTTCCTAATGCACCTAACCCCCGGTAATCCATTTTTGGGAGATAGAAAAATAACTCCTGAAATTATGGCTAACCTTGAAGCCAAATACGGGCTGGACAAGCCTCTTTTGACTCAATACGGGATGTATGCAAAAAATATCCTTAAGGGTGATTTGGGCGAATCTATAAAGCTCGCAGGTCAGAGTGTCGGAGAAATTATTGTAAGAAAGTTCCCATACTCACTCAAGCTTGGTCTTTTTGCAAGTGCTATTGCAATTTTTTTCGGAACCATACTGGGTACCATCAGTGCACTTAAGAAAAATACAGGGACCGACAGAGCAATAATGTTTTTCGTTACCATAGGAATAGCCGTTCCCAGCTTTGTTGTTGCAACAGTAAGTATGGTTGTTTTTGGAGTCAAGCTTCACATGTTCCCGACGGTCAGTCGTCTGGATACTTTGTCAAGCTACATTCTACCGGGCTTTGCGCTTTCATTTTTCCCACTGAGTTTTATTACAAGGCTTATGCGTTCCTCCATGTTGGATGTTATTAACCAGGATTATATACGAACTGCAAGAGCAAAGGGTCTATCCGAAAGAGTTGTAATTTTCAAGCACGGCTTGAGAAATGGAATTCTGCCCGTTGTAACCTATGCAGGGCCAATGGTTGCTAGCGTTTTAACCGGTTCGTTTGTAATTGAATCAATATTCTCTATTCCAGGACTGGGAAGTTCATTTGTTACTAGTATCACTGCAAAAGATTATCCTACTGTAATGGGTGTAACAATTTTCTTTGGCGCATTATTGATTGTGATGAACCTTTTGGTAGATGTAATATACAGATTTGTTGATCCTAGAATCAATATAACGAAATAGAGATAAATGCGAAGCAGAATAAGTGCTTCAGTTACTAAATATGTCGCTGTTTAGCAACGGAATGGAGTCTAAAAATGAAAACTATAAATAATTCTGAAGTTTTAGATAGTAAATTATTTTTGCCTGCTACAGAAAGTGAGAAGGCAACAACCGAGATAATGCGTCCTTCAGTAGGCTTTTGGAGGGATGCATGGAAAAGACTTAGATCCAATAAGGTAGCTATGGGCTCACTTATTGTTATTTTACTGGTCCTATTGGCAGCTATTATCGGACCCATGCTTTCACCCTATTCATACGACCAGATAAATAAAGGCCAGGAAAACTTATCACCTAATGCTCAGCATATTTTTGGTACCGACAGTCTTGGAAGAGATTTATTCACAAGAACCATGATAGGTGCCAGGATATCTATTGCGGTAGGTGTTGTAGCTGCTATTATGATATCGATAATCGGAATCCTCTATGGTGCTATTTCCGGCTTCCTCGGCGGTTGGGTTGATATTGTTATGATGAGAATTGTTGATATTGTTTACTCGGTACCAACAATACTTATTGTTATTCTTTTGCAGGTTGTGCTTAAAGACCCCATAGATAAATTTCTTTCATCAGCAAATGCTCCCGGCTTTTTGAAAGGTCTTGGTGTCGGTTTAATAAGTATATTTTTTGTACTAGCCTTACTGTACTGGGTTGATATGGCGCGTATAGTCCGCGGCCAGATTCTCGCCTTGAAGGAACAGGAATATGTTCTTGCAGCTAAAGTGCTCGGGGCCAGCAGTAAAGACATAATCTTCAAGCATCTGATACCAAATTGTATCGGCCAGATTATCGTTGTTGCTACGCTTAAAATACCTGAGGCTATATTTGTTGAATCATTTTTGAGCTTTATAGGTCTTGGAGTTTCCATTCCTATGGCTTCACTCGGGTCTCTGTCTCAGATGGCACTTAAAGGAATTTATTCCTACCCCTATATGTTGGTTTTCCCGGCTGCAACCATCAGTATCATCATACTTTCTATGAACCTTTTTGGAGACGGACTCAGAGATGCACTTGATCCTCGAATGAAGAAATAGAACATAGCTGAATAAAGAAGGTTGAAAAGAGAGTTTATTTATTATTACTGCCGCTATGCGGCTCAACGCCATAACGTATCATAACATCGTATGTGAAAATATCGAATGGCTTAAGGAGGTTTATATGAGCAAAGAACTACTTAAAATAAATGATTTGAAGGTTTCCTTCTTCACACCTGCCGGTGAGGTAAAAGCCGTAAACGGTATAAGTTATTCCCTTGCACCCGGTAAGGTTCTTGGAATTGTAGGAGAATCCGGCTCAGGAAAAAGCGTTTCCTCCTACTCCATAATGGGGCTTATAGATAAGCCCGGAAAAATTGTCGGAGGAAGTATTATCTTTGACGGAAAAGATGTTTCTTCGATGACTAAAGCCGAAAGGCTGAATTTTGCAGGCAATGAGGTTGCTATGATATTTCAGGACCCCATGACTTGCCTGAATCCTGTTTTTACTATAGGTAATCAGATTGCAGAGTCTCTTTATCATAAGTATGGAAAGCTTTCGAAAGAAGAGGTAAAAAAGAGATCAATAGAGCTCCTGTCACTAGTTGGCATTAATGAGCCTGAAAAGCGATTATCTCAGTATCCTCATGAATTTTCCGGCGGTATGCGCCAGAGAGCAATGATTGCCATGGCTCTTGCCGGCTCGCCCAAGCTTCTTATCGCAGACGAACCCACCACCGCACTGGATGTAACCATTCAGGCACAGATACTTGAACTTTTAAAGGATATTCAGAAAAAGACCGGAATGGCTATTGTCCTCATTACCCACGATCTTGGTATCGTAGCTGATATGGCTGATGATGTAATAGTTATGTATGGAGGTCGAATTGTTGAGCAGGGCTCGGTTTTCAGTATTTTTAACAATCCGCGTCATCCGTATACGAAAGGTCTGATCCGCTCACTGCCAGACCTTAATAAGAAGGGTGAAAAACTCATTCCCATTCAGGGAAATCCCATAGATCTCCTGAATCTTCCCCAGGGCTGTTCCTTTGCTCCAAGATGTGAAAATTGTATGAAGGTCTGTATCAACCATATGCCCCAGGAGCATGTTGAAGAGGATGGACACAGAACCACCTGCTGGCTTTACGACAGCAGAGCTAATAAGAATGTGGAGGTAAAAAATAATGGATAAAGAAGAATCCAAAGCTTCAGTTACCGACAAGTCGGTAAATAGCAAAAAGGTTTTAATAGAAGTGCATAACCTGAAACAATATTTCCACATAAGAAATAATTTGGGTGAAAAAGCTTTTGTTAAGGCTGTTGACGGCGTGACCTTTAACATATATAAAGGTGAAACACTTGGTTTGGTTGGTGAATCCGGTTCAGGAAAAACAACTTTAGGTCGTTCCATACTGAGAATTTATGACCCTACCGATGGACAAATAAAATTTTCAGGTGTTGATATAACAAAATTACAGAAAAAAAAGCTTCTGCCTTACAGAAAGAAAATGCAGTATATTTTTCAGGACCCCTACGCATCTCTTGATCCGCGTATGACTGTTTCGGATATTGTCGGTGAACCACTTGACATTCATAAACTCACATCCTCAAAAAAGGAGAGAGCAGAAAAAATCAGAGAGCTGCTAAAACTTGTAGGCTTGAACACTGAACATTCTTCTCGCTATCCTCATGAGTTTTCAGGGGGACAGCGTCAGAGAATTGGCATAGCAAGAGCTATAGCCGTGGAACCGGAATTTATTGTTTGTGATGAACCAGTCTCTGCACTTGACGTGTCGATCAGAGCACAGATAATAAATACACTTGAGGAAATGCAGGAAAGACTTGATCTGACCTATTTATTTATCTCCCATGATCTTGGAGTAGTCAGACATACCTGCGACAGAGTCGGAGTAATGTATTTGGGACATATTGTTGAACTTGTTGAATCAGAGGAACTGTATAAGAATCCTCTCCATCCCTATACACAAGCACTCCTTACCGCAATTCCCGAACCGGACCCTGAAGTTGCCAAGAAGCGAAACAGGATTATCCTAAAGGGTGAAATACCATCACCTGTGAATCCTCCTTCAGGATGTAAGTTTAGGACCAGATGCCCTTATGCAAAGGATATTTGCGCAAAGCAGGTTCCTGAATTCAAGGAGCATGGAGATGGACATTATGTAGCGTGTCATTTTGCGGGAGAAATAAAATAGTTTAATGTTTCCATATAACAAGAAGATATCTGTTCTTTTAATCAGTGAGGTCGACATTGATATAAAGATAAAAGTAATTACGCTTTTTCCCAGAAAATATCACATTTGTATTATGGATTTAATAAAGAATCAACTTATTTTTATAATAATAGGGGGTATAAATAATGAAGAAAATATTAGCACTTGTACTTGCTCTTACTGTTGTAGTAACAGTATTGGCAGGTTGCGGAAGTACTGCAAGCTCAGGAAAAGCTATAACCGCGACTATAGCTTCCGAGCCGAAAACTATAGACCCGTCTCTTAACAATTCACTTGACGGTGGAAACTATGTATTACATGCATTTGAGGGTTTGACTACAATAGGCAAAGACGGAACTATTGTTCCCGGAGTTGCTGAAAAATGGGATATCAGTACAGATGGTCTCGTTTGGACATTCCATCTCCGCAAGGACGCAAAATGGTCAGACGGTAAAGATGTAACTGCAAATGATTTCGTATACGCATGGAAAAGAACTGTCAGCAAAGAAACTGCCGCTGATTACGCCTACTACATCTACTTTGTAAAGAACGGCGAAAAGATTAACGCAGGTGAAGCTGACGTAAATACTCTCGGAGTAAAAGCAATTGATGACAAAACTCTTGAAGTAACACTTGAGAATGCATGCCCATTCTTTACTGAAATAGTTGCATTCCCTGCTCTTGTTCCTCAGAGAGAAGATGTTGTATCTGCCAATCCGGAAAAGTGGGCTCTTGACCCTTCAACTTATATAGGTAATGGACCTTACAAGCTTACCAGCTGGGAACATGATTCAAAAATTACTTTTGAGAAAAGTGAAACCTACTGGGGTAAAGATTCAATAGTAGCTCCAAAAATCGAATGGTACCTGATGAATGATCAGAATGCTATCTTAAGCGCATTCAAAAACGGTCAGGTAGCATATGCAAAGAATATTCCTGCAGACGAACTCGCTGCTGAAAATGAAGCAGGTAATCTGAAGATATTGCCATTGCTTGGAACTTACTATCTTGACCTTGTAAATAATAAAGCTCCTTTTGATAATCCTAAAGTAAGAAAAGCTTTTATATTAGCTATAGACCGTAACTACATCGTTGAAAAGGTTAAAAAAGGCGGAGAGACACCAGCTTCAGGCTTCGTACCATATGGTATTGCCGATGTAGAACAGGAACCTGACTTCAGAACAACTGCCGGGGAATACGTCTCAACAAAAGCAGAAGATTATGAAAAGAATGTTGCTGAAGCTAAAAAGCTCCTTGCCGAGGCAGGCTACCCAGACGGAAAAGGTTTTCCAAAGGTAACTTACGGCTTGAATTCAGGATCAGGTCATGAACCTGTTGCTGAAGCTTTACAGCAGATGTGGAAGGAAAATCTTGGCGTAGAAGTTGAAATACTTGCACAGGAATGGAATGTATTCCAACAGTCAAGAAAAGATGGTGTATATAATATTAACAGAAATGGTTGGATTGGTGACTATATGGATCCATCGACCTTTATGGATATATTCACATCCGAAAACGGTCAGAACCATGCTAAGTATAATAATCCAAAGTACGATGAGCTTATTTCTGCAGCTAGAAAAGAAACTGACACAGCAAAACGTATACAGTTATTCCACGATGCTGAAAAACTGCTCATGGATGATGCAGGTATAGCTCCTATATACTTCTATACTGAACCTGTTGTAGTTTCAAAAGACTTGCAGGGTGTAGTTAACACAAGGCTCGGGTTCGTATTATTTAACTGGGCATCCTTTAAGTAATTAAATCCACACTCTCTGTGAAAACAGAATCAATTGAGAAATTGAAATAATTCAAGCCCCCTGATTATTGCTCAGGGGGCTTGTTATTTACACAAATAAAATAACCACAGTTCCTACAGCCTTAATGACTGGCGATTGTTGATATATGACTCCTATATATTAACAACCGCAAAACCCGAATGTCGCTGCAAATAATTTTAAAATCAACCGCCAGTCATCAGGGCTGCTTGGAATGTGGTTCAAAGAAAGACTGATTAATTAATTACTTTAAATAGCCTTAAACAGTTTCTGCTGCAGGTGGAGTATAAACTCTCTGTGCCATCTCGGCATCCAGCATAAACATACCGTTCGGGTCATTCTTAATTAGCTGAAGCTTTCTCAAATACTTCTCCATGGTTGCTTCTTCTTCTACCTGTTCCGTAACAAACCACTGCAGGAAGGTATTTGTAGCATGATCTCTTTCATCCATTGCTGCATTGACTATGTTATATATAGATTGAGTTACAAACTGCTCATGATTGAGAGTAGTGGCGAATATCTCTTCTGCGGATTCAAATTTCGCTTCAGGTGCATTTATCTGCAAAAGCTCAACTTTTCCTCCTTTTTGGTTTATATAATCAAAGAATTTCATTGCATGATCACGCTCTTCCTGTACCTGAATCCTGAAGAAGTTGGCAAAGCCGTCAAGATTTAAATTTGAAAAGTATGCTTCCATTCCTAAATATAGATAAGCCGAATAAAATTCTTTTTGGATTTGTTCATTTATCAATTTATTTATTCTTTCGCTAAGCATGTATACCTCCAATAAAATTAATATATTTATGATATAGTTATACCCTCAGTTTGATATATTAAACACATAATATAGAAAATTACAATTGTATATATATACTTAATTTGTATCATTTTATTATTTAATGGAGACTCAAGTAGCACGTCTGAAAATTGCTATATTTTTACTGCACTGATTTTCATTAAATTGATAAACATTTAAATATCATTGAAGTTTTATATGTTATAATATTTACATGATTACTTTTAATTCACGTGAAACGGTCTATATTCCGATGAAATGAAGTAACCCGGGTACCGTAATAAAAAACATTGGGGAGTAAACAAATGTATTTTGAAGATTCTAAATCGCTTCTGTATTCTGACACTGCCGTGTCAGATATTTTTATCAGCCAGTATATGCCTTCAATGGACAGTACCTGTATAAAGGTTTATCTTTATATGCTGTTTTTATGCAAACATGATAAAAAAGCCACTACCGATGAGCTGGCTAAGACACTTAATTTGTCTCTTGATGAAGTTAAGGCTGCCCTTACCAGCCTTGATAATCTTGAAGTAATTAACTGGGTAGAGGATAAAATTAAACTTATAGATCTCAAGGATACTGAGACCAAACGAATATACCGTTTAAAAACTGTATCCACACCCGAACAGGCAAATGAGAACTTTGAAAAAAACAAGAGCCGCAATAATACTCTGTCGGCTATTAATTCAAAATTCTTTCAGGGCCTGATGCCACCTAACTGGTATCTGACTATTGATAACTGGTTTACCATGTACAAGTTTGATGAAGACGTAATGTATACGCTTTTCAAGTATTGCCATGACAACAATACCTTTCATAAGAGTTATATCGAGGCTGTTGCCTCAAATTGGCACAGACGTGGCATCCGAAACTTTTTCGACCTGGAGAAGTACTTTGAGGAAATGTCACAGGTAAGAGGTATTAAGGGCACTATAATAAAAAAGTTGCGCCTTAGAAGAGCTCTTACTGAATATGAAAATGATTTTGTTGAAAAGTGGGTAATTGACTACAAATATGACATGGAGGTCATTGAAATTGCTCTCAGGAAGACTGTAGGCAAAACCAATCCTGATTTTAAGTTCCTGAATAATGTACTTACCAAATGGCATGAGCTGGGTCTTATTAGTGCCCAGGAAGTATTGGGCTATGAAGCAAGTATTAAGGCACAGTATCAGAACAACCAGAATGGTCAGCAGTCTCAGAAGCAAGCTCCAAAGGAGTCTCAGAGAGATAACTTCGAGCAGAGGAAATATAACGACGATTATTACGATAATTTTTTTACCAATACCAATAAATCATAATTAAGCAGTTTTTTACGCTATTACGCCTCAAAGCAATAACAGACCTCGGAGGTTAATGTGAATAGAGATATACATAATATCATAGCAAGAGAATACGAAAGAAGACAAAGGGCATCCGCCGATCAGGCTGCCCAGCGAAAGGCTGATTTATACGCCAGACTTCCAAGATTAAAGGAAATCGACAGTGAAATAAGCTTTATGGGTATCAAATACAACCGGCTTATTCTGGCTGCAAACGGTTCTGCCTCAGAAATTCTGACTGAGCTTGAACACAGTTTGAAACTTCTTTCTGATGAAAAAAAACATATTCTGAAAATAAATAATATCAGCCCTGACTATTTTAAACCTCAATATGAATGTGAAAAGTGCTGTGACAGCGGCTATATTAACGATACCTCCGGATCACAAAGGTGCTCCTGTTACAAGCAGCAAATTATCAATCACCTTTTTGCCCGTTCCAATATCAGTCTTAATGGGAGCGAAAGCTTTGAAAACTTTAATGAAGCTTTATACCCTGAGGAGGTTGATCAGGAGAAGTATGGAATCCCTATTTCTCCAAGGCAGAACATAATTAATGTAAAAATGACATGTCAGGAATTTATAATTGGCATAGACAATGCCGATTGTAAAAATTTATTTTTCAGTGGACGGACAGGCGTTGGAAAGACCTTTTTATCGCTCTGTATAGCAAGGGAGTTGCTAAATCAGGGAAGAACTGTACTTTATTTAACTGCTCCCATTCTGTTTGATATAATTACCGAACACAAAATGATGGCCTTTAAGGAAGAGAACTATAACGATGATAAATACCGAAGCATCTTTACTGTAGAACTTTTAATAATTGATGATCTTGGTACCGAGACTCTGAGCGATTCAAGGTATGCAGAACTGCTGAACATTCTCAATACCCGTCAGGCCAACAACAGTCTCGCTGCATGTAAAACCATTATATCAACAAATCTCGGCCCAAAAAAACTTTTTGATCTCTATACCGAACGTATTACATCAAGAATAATGGGTCATTTCGACAGACTGGTTTTGTCAGGAAGGGATATTAGAAGTATTAAAGCATAAAAATAAGGGAGTATCAGTCAGACAGCTCGATTGATACTCCCTTAATATTTGTTCACTGATTAATCTAACCCCAAATTCCTTAACAGTGTATATAGCAACCCTGACTTTGTATTCATTAGCTCAAGTATTTGTCCTATAAATACAAGTAATATAAAAATCACACCTGGTAAAAGGCTTATTATTGCCCCTGCACTTAAGCCCTTCTTTTCATTTACACAACCCTCCTGAGGATTTTGGTTCTCTGCCTGGCTGTTTATCAACTGAGTTAAATGGGATGGGGCTGTAAAGTTCCCTTCTGTGGTTTTTAGAAATGCATGGATTAATCCGATAAAGCCAACGAGACATCCAAGGAACAGCACCCCGTAAAAAACAGCAACGATTATCAGAGATATTCTAGGAATTTGCGACAGGTCAAAGCTTTCCATTTGCTGTGCACCCATGTTATCCATCCTCTCAAGCATCTTGCCCGACCCATAAGTAAGTAAAACTGCTATGGTATTGTTGGTAAAGTGAGCGGCAATTCCTGCATATACACTTTTTGTTCTATATACTATAAATCCAAAAAGCGCACCTAAAAGCATTGTACTTACAGCCTTCTGTATATCTCTATGCAATATCCCGAATAGTATCGATGAAATAGCGATTGAGCCTACCACTCCCAGCTTTGCATAGCCTTTGATTATCAATCCTCTGAATAAAATCTCTTCACAAACGCCTGCAAAAACCCCAGCAATTAGTATTGTAATTAATAGTGCAGGTACATCGGGTATATGAAATTGAACGATAGGCAGGTTTTTTCCAAATATTAATCTAATAATCCCCAGAGCTATAGCATTCAAAACGCCAATCACCGGGAGTCCGAAAATCACAAGAAATACAATTATAAGGTAATTTATGGGCCTTGTTTTATTTAGCTTTAATGTGTCTTTTATGTTATACTTGCCTATCCAAAGAAAAATCAGAGGTGGCACCAGAACAAACAACACTTCACCTACTCCGCTTTTAAGATAATTATTTTTAAAAGGTAGAAGCTCCGCCCCATATATTAAGAAAATAGCGGTCAGAGAGAAGAATACCCCTGCTGCCACAGGTCCTGGATACTTTTTGTTTTCTATAGACTGTTCATTATTATTCACTAAATAAACCTCCTGATAATACCAATAGTTACCTATTAATATTACTATTACATTGACTTTATTTCAATTGCTTTGTTTACAAATGCTTACAATTCTTTACAAATTAAAACTCTACAGACAATAATCCCTTTAGTCTGTAGAGTTTTTGTGTTGCGACTGTTTTAGAAATTACTTCAGATCATCGCTATTTTACTTTTATCTCATATCCGTTATTGTCGATTTCAAATGTATCAGATTTACCTGTAATATATGCCTTTAAATAAACAATCTTGTCCTTAATGGCTGTATAGGCTTCTCCTGATAAGGTGTCACTGAATTCCAGGGCTTTACCGGGTTCGATAGTAGTGCTGGTCAACGCCATTGTGAAGTCCTTATTAGATGACCAACTGTAAACGATGTTTCTGTCAGCATCCAACAGTGCAAAATCAAATTTCTGACCGGATGAGTGATTTATTGTTATTGATTTTTTCGTGTTATTTATTATACTGAGCTTCATTTCTATTGAATCATTTGAAAGTGTTGCATCAGGCTTGATGATTAGAGGACGGTTCTGTTCATTCAGGAGCTTTACAAGATTATCTATAACTACTACGGCCTCTGCGCGGGATGCTGATTTTTTCGGTTGAAACAAATTACTTCCTGTTCCGGTAATTAGTTTGTAATGCTGTGCCATGGCGACTTCCCCACTGTATTCCGGTGTGATTTTATCTGCGTCTTTAAATCGTGCAGAACCTATTTTTATCATTGGATAATTTTCACCCATCATGTATTTATAAGCCTTCATGACATAGTACACCATTTCCTCTCGAGATATTGAGGCCTGAGGCTTAAAGCTGCCCTTCCCCTCAAAAACGCCGGCTGTAACAAGATCTATTACCGCTGAAGTGTAAGGGTCATCCTGCCGGATATCGTCAAAGTAGTCCTTAATATCAGGTTCTTTTAAGTAGTTTATCTGAATATCCAATGCTCTGTGAAGCATTATTGCGAATTCGCTTCTTGTAATCGCCTTCGCCGGTATAAACTTATCCTGGCCATATGGTATGGCGCCCTTTTGTACCAGGCTTTGTACAGCCTTAACAGACCAATGTTCGGATATATCAATAAATTTCATTTCAGCTTTACTATTCTGCACATTTGACTGAGCAAATGTAAATGACGTTGATATTATTACAAGTCCCGCCAATAAAATTCCTGCAACTCTTTTCTTCATGTTATAACCTCCTCAATATTTTATAGTATTTGTCGGCTTACAACAAATTAGACTGTTCCATAAAGAAAATTGTTCCAATTAATTTATAAATAAATATGTACTCTGTTAGTTTTTATTATTTCATTTTAGCCACTGAATAAATGCTGTCTTATCATTTCTGTTATAGCCTGCACGTTCATAAAACCTTAGCGTTGATTCCTCCTTGGAACCTGTCATCAGCATTATTTTATAGCAGTTTTGCTTCTGTGCCATATCCCTGGCAAAGTCTAACACCTCCAAAGCATATCCTCTCTTCCTGAATTCGGCATCTGTAATAACATTTTCAACCAAGGCGTATGGCCTCTGACCCTGAGTCAGATTATTCACTATTAATAAAACACAAGATGTAACTATCTTATGGTTTATAGTACCGACAATTATATGATGGTTCGGGTCTTCATAGATACTCTCCCATATGCCTCTGACTCTATCATCAAGATCAGGCATGGGGTTGTTATGCAGTTGTGTATAGAGTCTCAAAAGGCCTTCCAGCTCATCCTTATAAATTTCTCTCACCTGTAATTCGGACATTATTTATCCTCCCAAATGCTATAATAATTTTTAGTTCAAATATCTTATTAACTTATACCTTTTTTGAATTGTCTTTCTCTGCTTAACAAGTATAAATTAATAAGAAAGATTTTACTCTTTTTGAAAGCCTTTAAGCCTTAAGCTGTGCCGTTTTACTTACCAATAATTTTTCTCTATTCTATCATTTTACAAATTATCTATCAATTACAATATTGGTTAATTTTAAATATAATATATGCCTTTAACTATATTTTAAGTGTCCATATTTTAGTCAGTTTAATGTTCTCATTTATTAGTAAAACTAATATTGCAGTTCTTTTAAAATTTGATTAATTGAAGGGAGAAAACCGTATGAGACTGGGAACCAGAATTACCAGAGTCAGAAGGAATGACGACGGAATGATTACTGATGTTATGTTTGAAAACGGTAATACCTGCTCTTTCAATTATGCAGTTTTGATGGCAAAGCAAGGTAACCTGGAGGGTTACAATGTTGTCAGAGGAAAGAACGGCGGAGAATATCTGAGTGCTGATCCAAACAATCCCGACGTTGAGGATTTGGATGATATTCCAAGATTCAGATAATAAATAGGGGGTTGTGTTCGCCCCCTATTATCCTATTATTGTAAAGGTGTTTGAATATAGTAATTTAAAGGCTATTTCAAATTCATATTTTATAACTATAATCAAATGCTTCAAATCAGCGTTTTCTACAGTTACATCAGCTTTTTAAGCAATTTTAACTTATTTCCATAGGGCGCATATCGGAGTTTTATATCAAACAAAGTGGACTTTTTTAGTATGCTTTTCTGACGTGTAAAGGTCTCAAAGCTCCATTTTCCGTGATAGCCGCCAATTCCGCTCTCTCCTGCACCGCCGAAGGGCATGTTTGGCGAGGCCAGGTGAACAATTGTATCATTTACGCAGCCTCCCCCAAAGGAAATACTTTTCAGGACCCTTTTTTCCACCTGTTTATTGTTGGTAAAGAGATACAGTGCCAGTGGCTTCGGATGCTTATTTACCTCATTTATAACCTCCGAAATATCTTTGAATTCAAGTACAGGCATAACAGGACCGAAAATCTCCTCCTGCATAACAGGATACTCCCATTCTATATTATCTATGATGGTTGGAGCAATTTGAAGGGTTTCGGTATTTACCTCCCCCCCTTCAAGAATCCTGCCTTTTTTCATCAGCTCTCTCAGTCTGTTGAAATGTCTCTCGTTTATTATCCTCGGGAACTCACTGTTTCTGCTGGGATCCTGACCATAAAATTCTTTAATATATTTTTTCATTGCTTGTATCAGCTCATCCTTGACTTCACTATGAACATACAGGTAATCAGGAGCTACACAGGTTTGTCCGCTATTAAGGCATTTTCCCCAGACTATTCTTTTAGCTGCAATTCCAACATTTACTTCCTTGTCTACAATACAGGGACTTTTACCCCCTAATTCCAGGGTAACAGGCGTCAAATGTCTGGCTGCGGCCTCCATAATAATTTTCCCTACATTTACACTTCCGGTAAAAAATATATAATCAAACTTTTCTTTCAGGAGCCTCTGATTTACCTCTGTATCGCCTCCAATGACCGCAACATACTCTTCATTAAAGCACTCACCTACTATTTTACCTACCAGTCTGCTTGTGTGCACCGAATACTCCGAGGGCTTAATAATAACGCAATTGCCTCCTGCAATAGCACCAAGCATAGGAGCCATCGTAAGCTGAAAGGGGTAATTCCATGGGGACATTATCAGAACAACACCATGTGGTTCGGAAATAATATAGGATGTTGACTTAAAATGTGCCAACGGCGTTCTAACCCTCTTTTTCCTGCACCAACCCTTTATATTACGGATAATATAATCTATTTCTTCAAGAACTATCCCTATTTCCGTCATGTAGGATTCAAAGGCCGGTTTGTTCAAGTCTTGTTTTAATGCCTCAAATATATACTGCTCATTAGCCTTAATTACTTGTTTAAGTCGATTAAGAGCACTGATTCTAAAAGAGACTTCCATTGTTTCTCCTCGCTGGAAATATTCTCTCTGCCTTTTTACAATATCGTTTATTTCGGTCATATAATCCTCCTGATTTTTTTGAGAAGTTGCCGGGCCTGAATTAACCCTGTAATAATTATTAACAAATATTATTATTTTGTAGTATCATTTATGTATAATCTAGTATACTTTTAATATTAGCAAATATCAGGAGGGAAAGCACATGGATTATTTGTGGAGTTTGAAGGACCTTTACTCATCCTTTGAGGGAGATGCTTTCAAAAAGGATATAGAGGACTTGGATAATATATTGAAAGAGTATTCTCTATGGGTTGATAAAACCGCTAATACAAACAAGGATGTAATGTTGAGGCTGGAAGAATTTATTAATATCAGAAAACGGATTTCATTACTTGCAAGTAAGCTTTATATTTTTTCAGAACTTTCCTACAGTGTTGATACCAAGAATGAAAATGCTTTGAGAAATTCCGAAATGCTTCAGGTTAAACTTAGTTCCATAGCTGAAGCAGATACAAAAATCAATAGGTGGATCGGCACTATAAGGAATATAGGAGCCGAGATAGAAGCCTCAAAATTACTGAAGGAGCATGAATTCTATATTAACGATATTATTGAAAAAAGTGCCTATCTCCTAAGCGGTAAGGAAGAAGCTGTATTAGCCAAAATGAGAAATACCGGTTCCAGCGCCTGGACAAAGCTTAAAGATATGCTTACCTCAAACTTAAAGGTGGATATAGAACTGGAAGGCGAGCATAAGCAACTGCCCTTGTCTGTTGTCAGAAATATGGCCTATGAGAGTAGCAGAGAATTGAGGAAGAAGGCTTATGACGCAGAACTTGCTTCCTATAAAAAAATTGACGACTCTCTTGCAGCATGTTTGAATGGAATAAAAGGTGAAGTTATTACTGTTGCAGAAATGAGAGGCTTCAAATCCCCTCTTCATGAAACTCTATTCAATTCTAGAATGGAGGCGCAGACTCTTAACGCTATGTTGGATGCAATGAAGGAAAGCCTTCCTGCTTTTAGAAAATATCTTAGGGTCAAGGGGCAGTTACTTGGAAGTAAAAACGGTCTCCCCTTCTTTGACTTATTTGCTCCACTGGGTGAAATGAATAAAAAGTATAGCTATGAGGATGCAAAAAAGATTGTTGAAGAAAATTTTAGAACCTTTAGTGACAGTCTGGCTAACTTTGCAAAAAAGGCCATAGATTCCGAATGGATAGACGTTTATCCAAGAGAAGGAAAAATCGGTGGTGCTTTCTGCGAGGATTTGCATGCCATAGGTCAAAGCAGGGTTATGCTTAATTATGGAGAGACTTTTAGTGATATTGTAACAATGGCTCATGAATTGGGACACGGCTTTCATAACGAATGTGTAAAACAGGAAAGCATATTGAATAGTGATTACCCTATGCCTCTGGCAGAAACAGCCTCTATCTTCTGTGAGACCATTGTAAAAAAGGCTGCAATTAAAACCGCCTCAAAGGATGAGGCCTTCGCAATACTTGAAATGGAGTTGGGCGACAGTACCCAGGTAATAGTTGACATATACAGCCGTTTTCTCTTTGAAAGCGAGCTTTTCAAAAGAAGAAAGGACAGTTCACTGTCGACCGAAGAATTGAATGAGCTTATGCTGTGGGCTCAAAAAGAGGCGTATGGAGACGGATTGGACCATGAGTATCTGCATAAATACATGTGGGCCTGCAAACCCCATTACTACTCTGCCAATGCTAACTTCTACAACTTCCCCTACGCCTTTGGTCTGCTGTTTGCCAAGGGCCTGTATGCAGAGTACGAAAAGAAAGGAAGTGCTTTTGTTAAGGACTACGAATCGCTGTTGAGTGTTACCGGAAAGAATAAAATAGCTGATGTAACCAGGCTTATGAATATTGACATTCAAAACATTGATTTTTGGAGAAGCTCTTTAAAGACTATAGAACAGGATATTGAAAAGTTCCTGGACTTAAGTAAAGAAAAGCTGGGGTGATAAAAGTGAGTTTTGCCTCATGTTATGAAAAAAACCCTGTTATGCTGATGGAAGGTGCGTTAGGTGAAAGGTTAAAAAGGGAATACGGGTTGCTGCCTGATGATACAATCGCATTTGCAAATATTATTTATCGCCGGGGAGGCAAGGAAGCCTTATTTCAATTATGGAATCAATATATAGAGACTGCGAAAATACACTGTTTACCGTTTATTGCTACAACACCCACAAGACGGGCAAACATGGAACGTGTTGCCAAAGCCGGGTATGATAAAAGTATTTTACTGGATAATATTTCAGCGTTAAGACAGCTTCGTGAGATAAGTGATGTAGAAATGTATATCGGCGGCTTAATGGGGTGTAAAGGTGATGCGTACAGTTCAGCTGGATATTTGAATCCTACTGAAGCTAAAGAATTTCATAGTTGGCAGGCAAGCTTGTTTGCCCAAGAGGGAGTTGATTTTCTTTTTGCGGGAATTATGCCCACATTACCTGAAGCGATAGGAATGGCAATGGCTATGGAACAAACCGGCTTACCTTACATAATAAGTTTTATGATACGGGATAATGGCAGGTTACTAGATGGAACTCCAATAAATGACGCTATTGAGATAATTGACAGCTCTGTTAAAAGGAAGCCGGTATGCTATATGACAAATTGCATACACCCCACAATTTTATATGAAGCGCTGAGTCAGGATTTTAATAAAACCGCACTTGTGAAACAGCGCTTCCACGGGATACAGGCTAACACCTCAGCACTGCCGCCCGAGCAGCTGGACAATTCAAAGGATATTAAAACCTCAGATTGTTTTGAGTTAGCACAAACAATGTCTAACCTAAATGAATTAATAACGTTAAAAATTGTCGGTGGCTGCTGCGGAACAGACAATGCTCATATTGAAGCAATTGCGGGTCAATTTTCATCAAAAGATTGAGTTTCTCCCGCATTTTCTAGTGCGTTCTCTATTGCCTTAAGAATAACCTTGCTGCTGTTTGTAGCACCTGAGACAGCATCGACCTGAAGCGATTGAGTCTCAACAACCTTTTGAGGTATTACCTCGGCACTTGCACCACGTTCATTTTTATGCTTTATCAAGTCGATGTTTACTATTTTATGATCTTGTACTATCACCTTAACTTCGGCTGCTATCCAAAGCACTTCGGCTTTTCCTATGTACATTCCGTCAGGGATAGATTCTAAATCAACGTTTTCAACTTTAATTTCCTCTATTTGCTGTTGATATTTCTTTAAATCAAGATAGGATCTTATCCCTCTATACCCAAAAAACCCTGCAAGGACAATTCCTATAATTACAATTATTGCGACAACCTTTTTCATTATAATCCCTCACTTTCCAATAAACAAACATTATTCCCTGCTGATTATACTCATAAATCTTCTTCCTCTTTAACCCAAACAGATTAGGTACTTTCCGGTTAATTTACACACATACTTTTATATACTAATACTTATAGGATTAATTCTTGAACATAGCTTCGAGCCTTCTTCATACCCTTAACTGCCACATCCGGATTGCCGGCTTCATAGGGGATATTGCACTCCAATGTCAAGGTATGTAAACTATCCAGCTTCAGTGCGTTGATAAACCCCTTCAGATCCAATACTCCTTCTCCGGGAAACAAATGCCTTTTTCCATCCTTATAATCACTAAAATGTACGCCCTTGACATATTCTCTGCAGTCTTTTGCTGCGGTGACAATATCAATTCCGCATTGAGCATAATGGGTTGTATCCATATTAATGAACAACCCGTTTTCTTTTACAAAATCAAGCATTTCGTGGGGATCAATCAGTGAGGTCTGATATCCGGGAAAGTTTTGAATATTTTCAATACAAACCAGAAACTTATCCTTTAGAGCTTTTAAATCATTTGCTGCCTTGCTGCTGTAACCGGACCACCAGTTCTTATCCTCTGTTTTTTTATGAGGAGCGTGAAATACAATACAGGGGATATCCTCCCCTCCGAATTCAAGATATTCAAAGGTGTCCCGACTAATTACCGTATCGGTGTCTTTGAAAATAACTCCGCCCATATCATGAAGGGAATTTATCCTCAGCCCACTTTCCCTTATTATTTTCAATACCTCTCTGGGCCTGATATTTTTTAAATGCTGTGTTACTTCCCAATTGTCACCGCCTGTCCAATAGGTGTCCAGTTCAATAGAATCGAAGCCGGCCATTCTAATCAGATCCAGTGCTTCTGTAAAAGGGATATTATAAAAGGTTGCAGTAGCAATCGATATATTCATACAATCTCACTTTCAGTTTACTGATAAATAGCTTTAAATTACATACTACTATTACGATTCCCAGCCGCTTTCTTCAGAAAAAACATTACTTTATCATCCTCTTTCAATGCTCTGAGAACCAGCCTTGAAGTCGCCAGTTTAATACTTCTGTCAAACATAATACTCTCCCGTCAGTATATGCTATTTAATATAAATAATTAGCCATTTAGTATAGGTAATTGTTTAAAATAGACTAGCATATCCGTAACAATTACCACAAATTACATTGTAATATCTGGTAATAAGAGTGTCAACCTGCTTCGGCCTCCAAGCCAATCTGGCTTATAACCATGCGGTAATATACTCCACCGGTCTCCATAAGTTCCTCATGAGTACCGCTCTCAAGAATACCACCGTTTCCTATTACCAGTATTTTGTCAGCATCCCGGATAGTCGACAGGCGATGAGCTATCAAAAAACTTGTATGATTTTTCATCAGCTTCAAAAGCGCCAGCTGGATCTCTTTTTCAGTCTTGGTATCAACGCTGCTGGTGGCCTCGTCAAGAATCAGTATGGGCGCTTGGCACAAAACTGCTCTCGCTATGGCTATCAACTGCCGCTGCCCTTGGCTCAAATTGTCTGAGCTTCCTGAAACCTTGGTATTATACCCCTTTGGCAGCCTTGAAATAAATCTGTCCGCATGAGCCATCACTGCAGCGGCCTTAACCTCTTCATCTGTGGCCTCAGGTCTTGAGTACCTTATGTTGTCTGCTATACTCCCGGTAAACAGGCAAGTATCCTGCAGTACTACAGAAAAACAGTTTCTAAGGTCTCTTCTTGGAATAAGTTTAATATCAGTATTGTCTATTAGAATACCTCCCTCATCGGGGTCATAAAAACGGGTCAGAAGGTTCACTATAGTAGTTTTTCCTGCTCCGGTCTCACCAACCAATGCAACCACTTCACCCGGCTGAACCTGGAAGCTGACTTTATCCAATACAGGTTTTTCCTTTACATACGAGAAGGAAACCTCCTTAAATTCAACCTTTCCTACCGCGCCGGTAAAGTCTTTTAAATTGTCCCTGTCAGCAGCTTCCTCCTGTTCATCCAGTATTTCGAATACCCTTTCTGCGCCGGCCAGTGCAGACTGAATAGTATTAAACATACCTGCAACATGATTGAGGGGCATTCCAAACTGCCTGGAATAGGTAAGGAAGCTAACCACAACTCCTACGCTTATATACTCCCTCACTGCCATATAACCGCCGGCGCCTGCTATAAGTGTATAGCTCAGATTGTTTATAACATTCATAAAGGGCATAAGAAAACCCGACCAAATCTGAGCTTTGGTTGAGTAATCACACAAAATCTGATTAACTGCTTTAAAATCCTGAAGTACCTTTTCCTGCCGGTTAAAGGCCTTAACCATTTTTAATCCCTGTATGTTTTCCTCAATTACTCCGTTAAGAATGCCCAATTGCTGTTGCTGGCCCGAAAAATACTCTCTGCTCCGTTTGGCTATTGTTTTAGTAAGTAGGAATATCAAAGGAATAGTAATCAGTGCTACCAATGTCAAGAAGGGACTTAAAACCAGCATCATTACAAGCGAGCCTGTTATTGAAAAAACACTGGAAATCAGCTGTGTAGTTGTTTGTCCCACTGTACTGCTGATATTGTCCACATCATTTGTAATTCTGCTCATTGTATCACCGTGAGGCCGGGTATCATAAAAATTCAACGGAATCCTTTGAAGCTTGGAGAAAAACTCTGTTCTTATATGTTTTACCAGTCTCTGTGTAACCCTTGCCATAAGAATTCCATTTATAGTGTCTATAACCCAGCTGATAACATAACAACCAATAAGAGCTGTCAGTATGGTTGTAAGAAGCCGGTAGTCAACAGTATTTGTATCTATATTAAAGGTATTAATTGCTTCACCGAGTAAATATGGTGTCAGCAGCGAAGCCGAGGCTGATAATATTGTAAGCATTGCTGCTACAATAAGGGGCTTTCTCCATTTCCCGAACATTTTTACAAGCCTTAATATGGTACCACCTGTATTCTTGGGCTTTGCACCAGGTTGAAACCGCTGATGAGGTCCTCCTCCCCATCTTCCAAGCTTGGGCATATTCTCATAATTTCGAGATGTATTTTTACCGGACATGTTTATATATTACCCCCTATCTGGGAATTGTAAATTTCTCTATAGGTACTGCAGCTTTCAAGCAAGTCAGGGTGCTTTCCGAAGCCCACATTTACTCCGTTATCAAGAACCAGTATTTTATCTGCTGATATTGCCGTACCCACTCTTTGGGTAATCATTATAACTGATTTGCCTTTATCAAGGGACTTCAGCGCCTTTCTGACCCTGGCCTCTGTTATTGCATCAAGAGCACTTGTACAATCATCCAGAATCAGAATTGGAGCGTCCTTGGCTAATGCTCTTGCTATCGATAGCCGCTGCCTTTGTCCTCCTGACAGATTTACTCCGCTTTGCCCCAGTCTGCTGTCATATTTGTCGGGCATATTTTCAATAAATTCACTGGCTTGTGCAATTTTTGCAGCCCTGATTATCTGATCTTCTTCAGGATTCTCCCGCCCCCAGGCAATGTTGTCGCCTACCGTTCCGGTAAACAGCATACTTTTTTGTGGTGCGTATGCTATATTTTCTCTGAGGTCATGGATATTGAAACTTTTAACATTCTTACCATTAATCAGGACAGAGCCCTCATCTACATCATAAAAGCGAAGGCACAGACCTGCCAACGTTGATTTTCCTGCACCGGTAGGGCCGATAACTGCGAGAATTTCTCCTGACAACAGCTTGAAGGAAAGATTTTTTAGCACGGGAATACCGCTTCCACCGGGATAAGAGAAGGTTACATTTTTGAATTCTAGCTGACCTGTAACAGCAGCTTGAATATATCCTTCAGTGGCATCTTTAACCGAACAGCCTGAATAAGGTGAGGCTCCTGAAGATATAAAATCCTCCTCCCCTGAAAGTACTTCCTCTATTCTTTGGTAGGATGCCTTGGTTCTTATAAAGGTATTGAAGATATTTGTTATCATAATAAGCGAGGTCAGTATCTGGGTCATATAATTTATAAATGCTGCCACTTTTCCAACCTCAACCTGGCCCTTACCAAACATAAGGCTTCCCAGATAAATGATAACAGCGATACCTATACTGACTGTTAGTGACATAATCGGAGAGAAATATGCTATGACAATTTGTGAAGCTGTACTTTTTTTATATAAATCCGCATTGGCTGCTTCAAATTTCAGCTCCTCCTCTTCATTCCTGCCGAAGGCCTTCACCAGCCTGATTCCCATTAGATATTCCTGTACAACTGTGTTTACTTTATCTATGGCTTTCTGAACTCTGGAAAAACGGACATAACTCATTTTCATGCTTATAACGATAAGAACCGCTACTATAGCTATGGCGGCTAACAATGCGATGCTCATAAATGGGCTTAGGATAACGGCAAGAGTTATGCTTCCTACACAGGTAAGCGGAGCTTTTAAAAATATTCTCATTATTCCGTTTACAAACTGGGTTACCTGTGAAGTATCATTTGTCATTCTTGTTATCAATGAGCCTCTTTCCATACTGTCTGCACCTGACTCGGAAAAGCTCATAATCTTTTTGAAGACATCGTACCGCAAGTCTGCTCCGAAGCTTTGTGAAACCCTACTCGCTAGTATATTTCTTGTGGCAGCAAAACAAGCACCTAAAGCAGTTACGCCCAGCATTACAAGTCCAAAGTGTAAAACTGCCTCAATGCTCCTGTTTTTTACTCCGTCATCAATAATGCGGGCCATAATCGTTGGCTGGAGCAGATCGCACACAGCCTCAAAAAAAACGCAGGATACGGCAATAATGAACATGAGCCAGTACTTTTTAAAATAGGCTTTATAAATATTCATTTGTATATCCCCCCTATCTCCGCCATTCCTGCTCCTTACCATTTATAATGTTCTTAAATATCCTGTCGAGAAAATCCCCGGCAAGCTGCTTTTCGTCCTCTGTAAACCCACAAAAGCACTCATTGGCCATTGTAATGAAAATTTTATCAATGATCTTTTTCTGATCTAAACCTTTTTCTGTGAGCCATACCTCCAGTGCTCTCTTATCGCCCCGAACGGGCTTTCTTTCAATAAGACCGGACTTCTCCATACTGTTTATTACGCTGGTAACAGAGGCCGGTTCCAGATGACAGGCCGCTGCAAGTTCTCTTTGAATACACCCGTTATGCTCAAACAAGTAATTAAGTATTCTTGGCTGGCCTGCTGTAAGGTCATATTTGGTAAATTCGTATCCGGATTTTCTTCTGTGTACTGCACCGACCTTTATAAGTAAATGATTTAACTCTCTTGGATTATACATTTTTCCCTCATTTCCAGTATCCCGATGACTTGCTTATATATAAAGCAATTATCCGGGTTTAAATACTATATATATTTAGAATACTAATAATTAGAACCCTAACAATATATTATTCTTTCTTAATTTCTTTGTCAATAAAGCTGACCAAATTGAAAAATGTATGGATTTATACAAGCAAAAACAGCTTGCCACCGACGGCAAGCTGTTTTTGTCATTTTACTTTACTAATTCTCACATTGTCAAAGTACCCTCGTCTGTACTTACAAGTAATAAGATATCTTCTTCAACTCCTGTTACTGCATTGATATACAATAGATACTTCTGATCGTTCAAAGTCCCTTGGAATTCATAACAGTATTTTTCAGTGTTGAACTCGGTAGGAATTATTGCTCTTCCCTCTTTTTCAATTTTAAGCTTACTGTTTATTTTACTTCTTGCCTGTTCAAGAGTAAGGGATGTATTAGGTATATCCCTCTTTTTGTGATTATATAAATATCCCTTTGACTCTATTCCCATTATTTCTCCATTATCAAGTGCTACTTTAACCTTTACAAGATCAGGGTATACCGTTGCTCCATCCTGCTCATAGGCAAAGCAGATTGTGGCAATACCATCAGTTTTCATATAGTAGGTATCCTTCATACTGGCAAATCCATTTTTCTTCAGATAGGCTTGAGCGGCTTTTATTGCTTCATTCATTGAAAGCTTTACACCATCAACGCTTCTATTTCTCAGCATCCAGTAAATCTGTCCACCCTTTTGAGTAATATCGACTTCAGCACTGCCATCATCATTAGAATTATTATAATTTACCTTGAAACGATAGGTATCTATGCTATCTTCCCGATTATTTTCGAGCTTTGTTACACTCTTTATCTTATCATTTCCTATCATCTTTCTTACAATTTGTTCTGCTTCTGCAACAGTGACTGTTTTATCCTTTAATCCAACAGGCTTAACCTTTGTCATATGGTCCGAATAAGGTCCGTCATAAATCATTGAAGGATATTCCTGAAAGTTTTTATCCACACTACTTAACTGCGTTGTCTGAATATTACTTGAGTTCTGGCTTCTAAGCTGTCTTATTCCTCCTGATGTACCCCAGGACATTTTACCGCTGTTAATTTGCTCTTCAATACCATGGAGGCTTTTTTGAAGTGACTGCGAATAGCCATGCATTTTTTCAAGCATTGAGTATTCATTATCACTTAAAGGAACTCCATTCATGGTTTTCGTATTATATGCATAGGCCATATCTCCAACCTGTGTAAGAAAGTTAGACGTCTTCTCAAGTATGGGTGGAGCAACTGGCAGCTGTCCCATATTTGTCTGAGCAAGGTTGGCCTGTCTCCATACTTCTTCAAGCATTGTTGAAGTTCCTATAGGTGTAGATGTAACCATCGACTTTGCAAGCAGTACTTCAAGATTGTCAACATACTCATTAAGGTCCATAAATGCTCTGCTGTACTGATTTTCCATCATAATTTTCATATCATTAAGCTGACGGTTTTGATAGTAACTCCAGATTGAGACCCCCGCCAATGCCAATACAGCGACAATAGCAATAGGGACAGCCCAGGACATGCGTTTTCTTCTCCTCCAACCGTCATTCCTGTCGTTCAAGCTTTTGTATTCATTTTCCTCCACTTGTGCTCACCTCCATATTTATATTCCAAACCAGTGCTTACCGATTTTAAGCTTAACTTTCCTTGACCATATCCATTTACTGGTAGCAGTCGCCGGATTCCAATAATACAAACATCCATAAGTTGGGTCCCAACCTGCCAGAGCATCTCTGGCTGCTTTCACAACTGTTGATTTTGGATCGATTGGTACATTAATCTGTCCATCTGACACAGCTGTAAAAGCTCCAGGCTGATATATTACGCCTGCCATTGTTTTAGGGAACTTTGAACTCTTAACTCTGTTTAGAATTATTGCACCTACAGCAACCTGTCCCTCGTAGGGTTCACCTCTGGCCTCTCCGTTTATTACTCTGGCAAGCAGCTGTTCATCGGTTACACTGCTTGATGCTGCACTAACCGTTCCGGTTTGTACATATTTGCCCAATCCCATTGATAGAAGAGTATTTTTGTCAGCAATACCGCTTGCACGGAATCCGTAGTTCCTCTGATATCTAAGTATTGATGTAAAAGTATCATATCCATAGATACCATTTACCTTCCCATCAAAATATCCCCAGTTCTTTAGCTCCTGCTGCATATCCTTAACTTCCTGCCCCTTGTCACCTAGCTTTAAAGCTGATGCGGTACTGGTAAAATACTGCGTTCCCTGACCTAAAACAATAAAACTGAAAATCACTACTAAACAAAAAGCAATCAACTTTATATGCTTTTTCAACCTTATGCCTCCTTCCGAATTCACATACGAACTATATCTAAGCTTAATTCTGCGTAATACTTCAAATAAGGTATTTTCAGAAGAAAACTCTTAAGCTTGCCTTATTATTTTGAGTAACTGATTGTTAAAATATTCGTAATATAAAATAAAGTACTAGTATTAATCCTGTCCATAATGTCAAAAATCTATATTGAATATAAATTTCTTATTTTCTAACATTTTTTATGGAGATCATTATGAGGGTATTAATACTGTATGTTTCTGTAGGAGCAGGTCACATGAAAGCTGCCGAAGCACTGAAGGAATCTATTGAAAGGCAGTTTACAGGCTGGGCGGTTGATATTCTGGATACGCTTAAATATATAAATCCCATTGTAGATAAAATTGTTGTAAACAGTTACCTTAGCACTCTTAAAAGAAGTCCAGGATTATATAGCAGATTATATACCGCATCGGGAACTGGTACAGGAATTTATGATATAAGTAAGGCATTGAATAACTTGTTATCATTTAAGTTAAAGAAGCTTATAGCTGATTACGAGCCTTCGGCAATAGTATGTACCCATCCTTTTCCAATGCAGATGCTATCCTCCTTAAAGGAGAAAAACAAAGTAAATATTCCTGCCGTTGCTATACTAACAGACTACGTAGTGCATTCACTCTGGCTTGACAATGGGATGGATGCTTTTATTGTAGCCAATGATATAATGAAATCAGAAATGATAAAAAGAGGTGTCCCGGGAAACATTATTTTCCCCTATGGCATACCTGTTTCCCCAAAGTTTCTAAATCGGGTAGACAAAAAGAAACTTAAGCAGGAACTGGGCTTGGAGGATAGGTTTACAGTGTTGGTTATGGGGGGAGGCATGGGCTTCGGTAATATAGACAATACAATGGCATCTCTGCTGGACTGTGATATTGATATCCAGATTATTGCCGTTACCGGAACAAATCAAAAGTTAAAGGCTCAACTTGAGCAAAGTGCAAATAAAAGTAACAAAAAGGTTCTTATATTAAGTTATACAGACAGGATAAACGAACTGATGGATATAAGTGATCTTTTAATAACAAAGCCCGGAGGTATGACAATCTCCGAGGCTTTGGTTAAAGGTCTGCCGATATTCATTATTTCTCCTATTCCCGGGCAGGAAGAAGGCAATGCAAATTTTCTTATTAGGAGTGGTGTTGCCAACAAAATTGACAATACAAATCAACTTATCAGTGTTTTGTCACAGGTGGCCAATGACCCTGTAGCCCTTAATACCATGCGGGAAAACTCTAAGTATCTTGGGAAGCCGCATTCAGCCGCAGATATTGCCACACTATTAGGTAAACTTGTGTTTGGGTAATGGTGATTTATCCCAATTAAGCGACTTAAAAAATTCTACGTATTGTACAAATTCTATCCTTAAAGTAACTATCCTCGAGGGTTTCATCTATGACTCCTCTGGTTGCACTGGAATGAATAAACTTATTATCACCCAAATATACCCCTACGTCATTTACGTCCTTCTTAAGACTGTCGGTGCTAAAGAAAATAAGGTCTCCGGGCTGCAGCTGTTCAAGAGTAACATCAGACCCGGTTTTGCTCATTTGTTCAATATTTCGTGGTACTTCAACCCCATTTATTTTACTGCAAATATATACAAGTCCTGAGGAGTCCATTCCCCACCGACTTAATCCGCCCATAATAAAAATAGTTCCTTTGAACTTTTTAACTGTCTGAATAAAGTCATCCTTACTGGTTTTAGGCACAGTATTATCCTCTATGGGAATTGCTATTACTCCTCCTTCTTCAACCCAACCTCTTTTGTTACCGGGAAGAAGAACATCATAGCCAGTTTTTGTTTTTCCTACGGAATATAACTCAGTGCCAAATACAACCTTCTTGTATTTTACAGCATTGTTTGCTCCAGTATATACATCAACTATTTTGGCAGTAACTATAATTTTGTTATTTATACTACCATCTGTAACGCTGTCTGTATTTTTGCTGACATATTTACTTTTTATCCAACCTGAACTGCCATCAAGAAGCTTTATATTTGCCCAGGAGTTCTCTTCTTTTATAACCTTTACAACCTGGTTAAATAGAACCTGGGTTAATCTGTTTCCAAGAATATCCGGTTGATCGAACATATCCACAACCGCTTCAGTTATTACTGCTGCATTTTCCGGCGTTATACCGCTTAACAGCTGTTCATTTTTTGTTACAGGAATTTCTCTGTTGCTGCAACCTGTGAGCAACAAGAAAAATGTACATATCAATATTATCAAACTTATATATTTTCTCATTTTTTCCTCATAATATACATTTTATAACAAGTTGACAGGTGTTACCTCACTTGATTACAGTTTTACTATATTTGTATTTTACCGCTATGTCAACGAACATATTTTACATGATTCTGACAAGCCAAGGTCTCCTATCATTTCAATCTCTCTTTGCTTACAGGTAAATATAATCACCTGCTGTTTTTTACCCAGTTCACTTATCAGTTTCAGTGCATTTTCGGTTCTCTTATCGTCGTACTGGGCAAAGGGTTCGTCAAGAATTAATGGAAGTCTTTCCTTGATATTAAAAACTGTTTCGGTTACTGCAATTCTAAGTGCCAGATACAGCTGATCGATAGTTCCATTACTCAGCGCCGACACAGGTACTATAAAATCACTGTCCGGATGGTGCAGCATTATATTTAGCTGGTCCCCGGCCCTTGTATCCTTATATCTTTGTGAGGTTAAATTCTCAAAGGTCGTGGTAAAGGTACTGTTCATTACAGGCAGCAATTTTTTCTGCACCTCCTTTGAGGCTTCCTCAAGTGTTGCCATAGCGATGCTCAAAGCCTCTCCCCTCTGCTCAAGGGCCTTCTTTTGATGTGTCAGCCTGTTCATCTCAAGCTCAACAGCTTCAGCATCCACACCACTGGAATTTTTTTTTACTTGATAATCCAACCCTGCCCTTTCAATCTTCTTCTGCTGAAGCTGTTCAGAATAAAAATTCCTCAGCCGGTTCAATTCAATATCCGGGCTTAATTTAATATCTTCAAGTACATTTTCTATAAGAGTGGCTTCACCCTCCGGCAACTTTTCCGATACTTCCTCCAGTAGTTTTAATATACCGGCTGACAGTTCATCTGCCCTTCTTTCCAGTTCATCCAGATCCTTCCTTCTATAGGTTAAACGCATACTTTCCAATCTCTTGAGCTGCTGTTCGTATTGAGACTGCTCAATATTCAAACGTTCATCCAGCCCAGTCAGCTGGTTATCAGCAATTGCTTTAACTCCCAGGACACTTTCCAGCTGACGCTGAAGTTCTGCTACTCTTTCAGACCTGACTGCTTTCAGCTTATCCAGTTTCACGAAAGAAGTTTGTTTACTAATCCGGAATATAACTATAGCTATGAAAACAGTTGAAGGTATACCTGAAATATATATCGAAAAAATCTTCGGACTTAAAGCACACCAGACAGTCACAAGCAGCGCGGTTAGGGTTACAACTCCACAGATATCACATAACTTGATAAGCTTTTTTAACCCTTCAAGATCTTTTTCTGTACCGGGGTGTTTCGCCTCTTCCAAATTCTTTTCCAGTCCGGCTTTCTGCTCCGCTGCTTTCTGTAATTCCTCAGTCAGTGTTTCCTTGTCTTCCGCTAATCTTTTAATATTTGTTTTTACAAGTGTTATCCCATCATTAAGATACTGCAATTCATCTTGCTTATCCCTCTGATATAAAAGTTTCTCCTTGACACTGCTGAATTCAGCAGCCAGGGACAAAAGCTTTTCTTTCTGCTGAATTATAGCAATATCGGCATCAAGCTCCTTGAGAGTATCCATTAATGCCAGGCGACTTTCCTTTTCCTGCATGATTTTTATTTGAAGCTGCCGAAGTTCCCCCAACCTTTTGCTTATGATATCTAAAGGCCGAGTATAGCTCCTCTCGGTCCCCACCTGGGATTTTAGTGCTTCTTTCAAAGCAGTACAGGCCTTTTTATATGAAATATCTTCGAAACCGCTTTGTCCAATATTTGATATCCTGTCTATAAGATCTTTTGACGAAGAAGTATCTATCTTCGTTCCCAATTGTCTGATAAAAACAGTTTTTTCAAATAGACCTTCATTTACACCTATGAGCTTCTCGGCTATACCTCTTCCATCTTTACTTCCTGATAATGCTGCTGTGATTTCGTTGAATTCACTGTCATAAAGTTTTACACTGTTGTTTTCAAAATCTCTGTCAATTCTGTAAGCCGTGTAATTGTCAAGTTCAAAGTTTACGTAGCCCCCATATCTGGAATTACTCCAGGGCCTGTATCTTTTTATTTCTGCTGCAAGACCTTCCTTATCAGTTCTGCCGCCCTTAAGTCCGAATAGGACAGCCTTGATAAAGCCCATTAAAGTAGATTTTCCACTTTCATTTGGTCCATATATTACGTTTATATTTTTTGACAGGTCAAGATCAAAATTTTCAATTTTTCCGAAGCCCCTTATGTAAAGTTTATTGATTTTCATCCGTCAACCCTTTCATTTTCAAGCGCCTGAAGTCCATATTGCATTGCCAGCTCCAACGTATAAAGTTTTTCCTGAGAGCTTTCTGTCTGCCGCATGTCAAGAATTTTTCTGACAAATTCCCCTTTAATCCCGGGATCTTCAAGATAATCTTCATAATCAAACCTCACAGACGTCCGGTTTTGGAGCTTAACAAAAAAGCACATATCCTTTAAGCCATCAGTGATATAACCCAGATCAGGAGAATAATCCCTGCTTATAAAGCCCGTGGTTAATATTTTATATAAATCAGTTTTTTTTAATTTTAGCTCTTCCGAAATTTTCTTTATGACACTTGAGTCACTAGCGCAGTCACTTATATTGATTTCAAGATTGTGATAATGTCTTCCAGCTGAGGATATAAAACGTACAACCGTCTGCTTAGCCTTACTTTCCTGCAAAGTCATTATTCCTTGTGCAAATCCGTGTTCCCCTTCTTCATCAAAGCCTAGTGGTTCAGGGCTTCCCGGATTTACTATCACTGTCCTTCCGTTTTTTATTTCGCTGTAGCAGTGCATGTGTCCCAGTGCAATATAGTCCATACCAAGAGAAAACAACTCCTTTGAAGTTATTGAATTGTAGTTTTCCTCCTCAAACGGCAGGTCAACAGTCCCGTGAAATACAAGTATATTAAATCTATCCTGTACCAGTTCCATATTAAGAAGCTGGTCATAATCCTTTTTTATATCCTGCTTTACTCCCAGGCAGTAAATACATGTGTTTAGCTTTTCCAAAAACAAAATCTGCTTTGTGTCTTCCAAAATATGTACATTGCTGCCCCATGGAGTTGTTTTGTAATATGAGTTATCATATACGGGATCATGATTTCCGGGCACAATGATTATTTCTGTATTATATAATTCAGAAAATATGTTTCTTACCTTTAGTATTGTTGAACCCTTGACATATTTATCCTCGAATAAATCGCCGCTTATCAGAAGGAGATCTAATCTTTCCTCCTGAACCCTTTCACAAATTTTATGTAAAGTGCTCTCGACTTCATTCTGTCTGATATGAGCCTTTGCCTCATCCCCAATTGAAGAAAAAGGTGCATCTAAATGAAGGTCTGAAGTATGCAGGAAAGAAAGCTGTCTCACGTGAAGAATCCTCCGGTCTAAAAATGTTTTCAACATCAGAAACTGTTAACTTATTAAATTATCATAGTTTCTTGAAAAGAACAAAGGTGGCAAAGCCACTTTTGTTTGCGCATGTGCCTTTTCCTTCTACTGAATATTTTCTTCGGATTAATGTATTAGGGGAATTCTGGCACGCGCATAAATTCAAAGTTTTATTGTCAAGGAAGTATTTCACACTATCCTTGTATTATACCATTCACGTTGATTTAAGATATAAAATAACCTCAAAGAAATTTATAGTTTCCTTGACAATAAACAAGAACTTTCCGGCTAATTCCTCCAGAAAGTTTTTAGTAATGCAATTTCTATTTGTTTATTGTTATTATAACATAAGCTACAGCATAGTCCTTACAATGTGAAAGAGTGATAGAAATCCCCTGGGCACCCAAAGATTCAAAATATTTTTTTGCCCTCCCGTATAAATTAACGTAGGGTTTACCGTTGTCATCATTAAGAATTTCAATTTCGTTAAATAGGGCATTCTCACCGATTCCTGTACCAAATGCTTTCGATACGGCCTCTTTACCTGCAAATCTCGCAGCATAGCTCTGATACTTTGATGCGCTTCTGCTTTCGCAATATCGGACTTCATTCTCGGTGAAAACCCGTGCAGAAAATCTTCCGTTTACTTTATTCTCAAGGGAAGATTTAATCCTGTCAACTTCTATTATATCTGTTCCTATAAGCAGTTCCACAAACAACACCTTCCGCTGCCTCTAAATTGGTTTATCTGTACAAATCGAAAAAGCCTGCAAAACTCGTGAAATCTGACCCAAGCTTCATTTTCTTAATAACAAGCTTTCTGTCGTTTGTATAACTTTCTATTTTTTCATTCAACTCCGCATCTCCCGAATTTTCAATTACAAAGATATTATTTGGTGAGAAGGGATATACATTCTTAAAGGTTTCCCTTAATTTATCAATTATTGCATTTTCCTTGAAAAGAGAACCCTTTTCATCCATGATCTGGAGTACCGTTAAATCAAGCTTGTATTCCAACGCCTGATTTACTTCCTCTTTTAGTTCCTTCTTAAATATTTCTATGTAATTTGGTAACATAAATCTTTGCTGAAGCTGCATTATAAGCAGATTATTCAGTACAGGAGCGATATTCCCTGCTATTGTCTCAAGTATCAGCATGTTTTCTTCGTTATCAAGCTGAATTCCTTCATACTGGAATATAGCCATGACTCCGAGTACCTCAATGTCTATCATATCTATATACACAGGTATAAGCAAAACACCCTGAGCTTCTCCGATGTCGGCAGCAAGACTTTCTCCCAAATACTTTTCAATATTTTCCTGTCCCATTGCATAAACCGTATCCCCTTCAAATACCCGCTTCCAGTACTGGTTTGGTACAATGGACTTATTAATGCAATGCTCCAGATTTATTGTGTTGCAAATATCAAATTTGTTTAACTCCTTTTTATATAGGCAAAATGCTCCCTTTGAAGCATTAAAGGATATTTGCAATGTATTTATACAAGTTTCAAGTAAAGTATCAATTCTGATTGAACTGCTAATATTTTTTGATAAGTTGTTCAGTGAAACCAGCTTGTCCAGCTTTTTCTGAATCACTGCCTTCTGATCATTGACAAGTCCAAACAGCATTGCGTTACTTAATGCAGTATATGTTGATGAGGCTAAACTCTCAATCAGCTCAAATATGCCTGCTCCGTAAGCACTGCCTGTGACCGTTTCACTTAAGCTTACAAAACCAAGTATCTTTAGATCTTTCAGAATCAATACAATATACTTGGACTCAAGCTGATCCATCTGCTCAGAGGCTCCATAAAACAAGCTGTCAAGATACGCGACATCTCTATCCTTACTCAGATCAATAATAACCTTGTTGGGATCGATCTTGGCCCGGCTGTCAAGAGTCAGATCAATAAAAACCTCCTTTGTCTTATAGAAAACATCCTTAAAGGATTTCAACATATACCTTTCGGCTCCTTCGTCATACAAAACAAAGCCGGTAATTTTACTGCGTGTAAGCTCTGAAAAAACATCTACCGATATACTGAACAGAACATCCATTCGCAACTCACTTAAGAGAATTTTTGAGGATTGATTAATGGCAAATAGATTAAATATCTTCTCATCCAATTCGGAGTTAAGCCTCTCCAACTTCTCATACCTGCTGAAATTCTCCAAAGCATTATTTATTAGCCTCATTAATGCCTCAGAGATTATATAATCATCTTCTCCTATACTTTTATTTTGCAATAAAATAAATCCATACAGGTTTCCTTCGATAATTAATGGAACTGTTGCATTGACTTCAAGCTTATCTATCAATTTGTGGTCAAAGAATTTTACTATTTTTTCACGTTCATGCAGAATACTTCCGTTAAAGGTAGCCAGATTTTTTAGCCCGGTTGTGACCTGAATTTTATTTATTATATCATTATAGCCTTTTACCTTTTTCAATATATATTCGTTGTTTTCGTAAACAAAAATGGCTGAATTATCAATTAGCAGCAGTTCATTAATAAAGTCAAATGCCGCATCTATAATTTGTTCGAAAACCAGTTTCTGTGAAAAATAGTCAATGGCCTGAACCAAACCCGTATATCTGTAAAGCTTCGCTGATATTACTTTGTCCTTTTTTTCCTTCTCTATTCTTTGCAAAATGGATTGATAGTTCATATTCAGCTACCCCCTATAGTTAAACTCTATGAATACCTAATTTTCAAATTACTTCTATAGTTCCTTGACTGTTCCTTCATGATAGTAATAACTTACTCTAAGTACAGGTTTATGTATTTCCTTTTGAATCCTCTTTATTTCAAGAATTGTATTCGGGAATGCTTTTTTTAGTATGGATACTTCACCTTCACCTTTTGTCTTCAAGTAATTAACCATATTTCTCTTATTTTCTTCTGTTTCCGTTAATTCTGTTTTTAGTGAATTATATTTCTCGTTTATGGCGTCGAACTGTTCCTTTCGGACTTGTCCACCATCATAAAGATTTGAGAATATAGCTAATTGCTGTTTATATTTTGTGACTTCAATTTTAGTAGCCTCTATTTTATCATTCATTTCATCCAATTTATGCTTATAACTATTTCTGTCGAAACCACTGACACTTATATATGTACGCTTCTCACTGGGAGAACCGATAATTGCTGAAATTACTCTTATCTCAGCATTAATACTTCCGCCCATTATCTGTCCCTTCATAGAGTCCAGTATAACTTCCTTGGCTGTTATATTACTATTCAAGCAATAAAAGCCAACATGTACACTTCCATCACATATTATATCTGCATCTGCAACATACTTCAGATACAGGTTTTTCTTACATCTAATTATGGTTTTTCCTCTTCCGGCAATCCCGCCTTTTATATATATACTGCCCTCTGAGCTGGTAATTTCTTTTACACTCCCTACCCCATACTCACCAAGAATTTCAATATCCTTTGTTGAAGCGACAGAGTAGTTGTCCTCTACTGTCCCTTTAACTGTTAGAAAGCCATCAAATTCTACGTTACCCGTTTTAACGCCGATATTTTCCTTTATTTCAAGATGGTTTGATACCCCTACACTGTCTCCCTGAAAGTAAACCGCGCCATTCCTTAGTGCAAAAAGTGTTGTTTTATTTTCCTCAACAACTTCGGTTACTGTCTTCTTGTCATATAACAGAGGATAATTCTTCCCAGGCATTGGCTTAAGAATTGTCCCTCGTACAGTTTTACCTTCCTTGCCCGGAGTTGCATGAATTTTTTCTCCAAGCCAGTCACCCTTTTGAACCATATTAATAAGATTTAACTCATAATGATCGACGTTTCCATCTTCCTTAACCTCAGGTTTTATCTCTTTCAGCTGGTAATATGTATTCTGCGAATCTTTGCCGTTTTCAGGTAAAGTACCCTCAGCTATTAACATAGGTTTCCCTGCATATAAATTTAAAAGGACCTCTTTTTTAATCCCATAGACGACACCCTTTTCGTTTAGTTTACCAACTATTTCTCTGATTATTTCAGGTCCCTCTATTTCAGTTGCGCCTACATTTAAAGTAATAAAAGCTTTTAATCCATCTCCCGATATGTCTACGGCCACTCGCTCTTTTGACAGGGCAAACTTGCGGGCAGGCTGAGGAGCAAAGACCAAAGCTTCCTTTATAACTGTAAAATTATTAATTTGTATTTCTGGATGTGCACCGATTATCTTATTAAATTCATCAACATTTAAGCCTTTCTTAAAGGACTCAAGATAAAATCCATCTTCACATCTGGTTATTTCTATATATGGAGAAGAATAGACAGTGGAAAATTTCATGGGCTTGCCCCCTAAATTGTAAATTCAAACAATTAGCCGGTATTTACGATTAATTACTGTTGCTTGTATTACATTCTTATCTGATTTCGTCTTCTTTCCTGTAATACATTGTCCAGAGCAGTTGCCTCATTTACTGCTGTCTCGAGCTTTTCAACCATTTCTTCTGATTCAATACTTGATACAATCTGGTGTTTAAACATACTGAGCATGCTCTCTATATAATCCAATCTGGCATGTATTCTTTCAAGTTCATTCTTTTCTTCCTTGACTCTGTTAATTACCTGTTCATCCATCTCAATTATGCTTTTTACATCTTCGTAGGTTCTGTCATCTTTCATGAAACTTAACTTTCTTCGGTTTGCGTTAATTTTATTCATTAGATCGCTTATATTTATTTCGGATAATTCCTTACTTCTGATAGAGTAATTTGTCATAAGCCTTGTATATGAAATTACGAGGTTTAAGCTTTTTTCCACTATCTTTTCCTTTAGATAGCTATGCCCGTCACCCCTCTTTAAGGAGTTAAAGATATCATCCTTATCCTGCATTATTTTTCTGAGTTTCTGTCTCTGAACAGGGGTAGCATAATTTTTAGTCTGTGATGACAGCCTGGAGCATTCCCTATTTAATCTGTTTATCTCTTTTTTCTTTTCTTTTCTTTGCACTTCTTCCAAAAAACTTTTGCTAAACATACTCTGAATCACAAGTACAACATATAGAAGAGCCCCTGCACCATAAGCTCCCGTGGCTAGTGTTGTAATATCAATACCATTTATTGTTGCTCCCTGAAGGTCAGGTGCCCCGCTAATTAAAAATACAAGTGCACTCCAGAAAATCAGAGTAGTAATATTTCTAAATCTGAAAATTGCACTATAAAATAAGTTTCCGTTCATAACAATCCTCATTCCGCTGCTGTATAGCCCTACGTATAGTCAATAAACATGTCTTAATAATAAAAACTTTTCTATTTTCTCATTTCTATTCGTCTATCAAGCTATCTAAACGAATAACTGGTAAAATAAACAATCCAGATATCTTCCAAATTTAAACCCTGCCTCTTTTAAATGTCCGGACAGAATAAACCCATATTTTTCATGCATTTTTATACTTACCTCATTATCTGAGGTAATGACCGAAATGATGGTATGAAAACCATTATTCTTGCCCAGCTCAATTATTTCTCCCATTAATCTGTTACCAATTCCTTTGTTTTGAAAATTGGGATCAATATAAACCGACATTTCACAAGTATTTTTATAGCCTTCCTTTACCCTGAATTCCGACAGGCAGGCATATCCTGCCACAAAGCCGTCAACTTCACATACTATCAGAGGGTGCTTCTGGTTATAATGTGAAAACCAAACTGCTCTCTGTTCAATAGTTTGTGGGTTAATATCAAATGAGGCAGTTGTATTTTCAACCGCCCAATTGTATATTTCCGTAATTCTTGATAAATCAGCTTTTTCTGCTCTACGAATAACTATTCCCATATTGATGATTGTCTCCGGTAACCTATAGTTTGCATGAATTATTCTTTATTAATTTGAAGCCTTGTTTTCGGTCTTCTCTTTCACTTCAAAACCACCATTGTCACCGCCAAGCATAGCTTCAGCCCTTGCTTTTGCCCTGTCTCTTGCCGAATTCATGTCAAGTCTCTTCAATTTCATGTCAATGTTATCATTGTTAAGAGACTCAACAGCATTTGCTCTTGCAGTCTTTTTATTTACTATTTCACGTGCTCTGTCAAGGTTATCATTTACGCTGCCAACCCGGCTGTTCTTTGATGTGTACTGAGCGTTAACTGAATTAATGTTTTCACGGAGATTCGCCATTTTTGCCTGAGACTTGAGTGTTTTGAGTTCATTGAGCTTGGCATTCATTTCTGATTCGAATATCTTGTAGTCTTCACGAATCTTCTCAACCTGAACCATTGCATTTTCATATGTGGCTTTATGGGTTTCAAACACTGTCTGATATTCTTCTTCCTGAACAAGAAGTTCAACCAGAAGTTCCTTGTCTCCGGTTCTTGAAGCTGATTCCACTCTGGCTTTAATAGCGTTGAGATTTCTTTCTGCATTTTTCATTTCTATCTTTATCATTTCAGCACTTGTCTGGATTTCAATTATCTGATGTTCTGCTTCTCGCCTTGCTTTATCAATTTGATTTTTAATATCTTCAAACAGTGCTTCGGGATTTCTTTCCTCCAAACCTCCGACAAATAACCCGAAAAAGCCTCTGAACATCTGTCCAAGTCTGCTAAATAAACCCATTATAATTCCTCCTTAAAATATGGTAGTATATTTAAATTAAGCTTGTAATTCCAAAATATTCAATACTTTAAATTTATAATAAAAAGCATCTAAAGTCAATTACTATCAGCGTAAAAGGCGACAATTGGTTTAACGGTAATTAACTTTTACAGAATATCCTTTTGACATATTATTTGGTAATTATGCCTGTTTTGATACTTTTTCAAATCTAGCCCAGTATTTCTTTGGCAGCAAGTCTATATCGTCACACTCTGCAAGAGCCAATTCTGTCATATATTCTACATCCTGAGTGCTCGGTCTGCATTTTTTCAAAGCTTCCTTTAGTATAGTACCTGTTATTACCGGGTGCCCTTCTTTTTTATTGCAGGCCAGCTCATAGGCTTTCCTTACAACAGTGTCTATCTCTGCGCCGGTATAATTCTCTGCAATCTTTGAATACGGCAGGAAATCCTGAATGTTTGTATCTATGCAATACTTGTTAATAACAATTTTAAATATCTGAGCCCTCTCCTCCAGCTCTGGCAGGAGTATAGGTATCTTTTTATCAAATCTTCCTGCTCTCTTCAGTGCAGCGTCAAGAAGGTCAGGTCTGTTTGTTGCTGCTATAAATATAATTCTTCCCCTATTATTTGTATTACTGGTGAACTGTAAAAATTCACTGAAAATATTTCTGCTTACACCGCTATCTCCGGATTCACCTCTTCTGAAAGCAGTGTCGATTTCGTCAACAAACACTATTACAGGCTCCTGTGACTTTGCTCCCAGCAAACATTTCTTAAAATTCTTTTCACTTTCACCCACATACTGCCCCAGTATTCTGGACATGTCTATCTTGACGCAGTTAAAACCACTTGACTTGGCCAATGCTTCAACCAGTAACGTCTTACCCGTACCTGATGGTCCACATAGAAGTATTCCCATCGGAACTCTTCTTGAATCGCCCCTTCTGATAGGCTCTATTATATTTTTTGTCAGGTAGGCCTTTGCGGCCTCCATACCTCCAAGATTATCAAAATCTATCTCAGGATATATGAATTCAAGTACATCTCCGTACTCCTTCTGTAAAACATCATGTTTTTTCTGCTTAATGAAATCAAAGGTTATTGGCACTCCTTCAGCTTCCGCCTTGAGCTTTATATCCTTGATACTTTTTCTGTTCAGTCCTGATGACAGTTTTGCGAACTCCTCCAGAGAAATTTCCGAATGTGCCGTCTTGTCCTCAAGCAGATATTTTATATAACTCTTTCTTTCTTCTTCATTTGGTAGTTCTACCAGAACAGGCTCGATACGGTAGGCCGGCTTCAAAAATTCCCTGCTGATGTCGGCCAGATTGTCAGCCAGCATAAATATGGTGCTTCCCACTGCTGATATTCTTGGATTCACGGACCATTCAGACAACCAGATCAAAGCCATTCTTTCCTCGAGGGTCATGCTTCCCAGGTCGCCGGCCGGTACAATTTTTTCGGCATGGTCAATAAACAATGCCATCTTTGTACTTCTGAGTGCAGTGTCTATATATGGGAATATTTTCGAAGGCATTGAGCGAAACAGATTTGAAACCTCATTTCCAGTGATCATGTTGAATTCACGTTCCATGGAAGGTTCTAAAAATGTAAGGCCTCTTGATATATCATAAAAAGCAACAATACTAAAATTTCTCTGCTTTATGAATTCATCATCCAGATATCTGAATAAATTTCTGGTATTATCCATTAAATCCTTTACATTAAAATAAAACAAGAACTCATGAGATATTCCGGATTTGTATTTTGATAAAAATTCATTAAACCACATATATTATCCTTTTCCTGAAAAGTGTTTTCTACATTTGTTTCTACATACAATCAATAAATGTTGATGTTCATATTATATCTTTTCAATTGTAGAAAAATCTTATTTCTATGTCATTGTTATACAATTTACTATATACAAATTATTATATACAAAAAATCTAAAAATGTCTGCTGATTAGGTACCTTGCTATTTATTTTTTTGCATTTTGATGGAGTTCAATATGGTAGCTTCCTGATTTAATATATGTGTTTTTGCAAGGCTCCTTGATGCTTCAATTGATCTTAAGGATATAGCTTCAAATATATCGTTGTGCTCTTTAATAAGATTCTTCGGGCTATTGTAATCCTTAAGGTAAATTACTCTGAACCTCTGAACCTGCTCTCTGAGATTATTTAATATGGTAATAAGCTTATCATTTCTGGAAGCCCTGTAAATTATATCATGGAACTCGGCATCCTTTTTTATTGAGCCGTTTAAATTTTCTTTTTCAATATATTGAGTAAACTGACCATTTATGTGTTTTAATTCCTTTAATTCATCATCGGTAATTCTTTCTGCCGCAAGAGCTGTTGCCAGACCATCCAGAGAAGCACGTACTTCAAGTACATCCATTATGTCCTTTATTGAAAGCTCAGCAACATGAGCACCTTTTCTGGGAATCATGTCCACAAGTCCTTCCAGTTCAAGTTTTCTGATGGCTTCTCTTACAGGAGTTCTGCTTACACCCATTTTTTCGGCAAGCTGAACCTCCATCAGTCTTTCACCGGGACGAAGCTCTCCTATAATGATTGCTTCTCTCAGTGAATTAAATATAACCTCTCTCAACGGCTTATAGTCATTAAGATTTATTTTTGCTAATTTACCTGCCATAGCTGTCCTCCTTAATTAAACGTTTGTGTTAATATACACTCATGTTTACTGCTTTTTAGTTTATTAAATGCATATTGTGCTTTTTCAATATCCTCAAATATCCCAAAAACTGTAGGCCCGCTGCCGCTCATCATACTTCCAAGAGCTCCCAGCTTAACTAACTCGTTTTTTATGTTTTCTATTACCGGATATTTTTGTCGGGTTACACTCTCAAGAACATTCTTCATGTTGACTGCCAAAGTCCTTATATCCCCTGCCTCAACCGCAGAAATCAGGAGCTGTGTATCCGGCCTTTCCTTCACTCTTTTCAAATCAAAATTTTTGTATACCCAGGCTGTAGAGACACCTATTCTGGGTTTTACCAGCAGCAGTGGGATATTTCCCGGTGAAGCCAATGCAGTAAGTTTTTCTCCTATACCTTCAGCCAGAGCAGTTCCTCCCATAATACAATACGGAACATCTGCCCCAATTGTTTTTCCCAATTGTTTCAGATCAGCCTCCTCAATACCCAATGAAAACATATTGTTAATTCCTTTAAGTACTGCGGCAGCATCAGTGCTTCCGCCTGCCAGGCCGGCAGCAACAGGTATTTTCTTGACTATCTCTATTTTAACGCCACTTTTAATTCCGTAACGCTGGAGTATTAACTCAGCTGCCTTATACGCAATATTTGAGCTGTTATTGGGTACAAACGGAGCCTTACATATAATTTCCACACCGGCTGGTATTTCATAAACAGATATAGTATCATGTAACTGTATTGTCTGCATTATCATCTGAAGGGTATGATAACCGTCATCCCTTTTTCCCAATACATCCAAAGATAAATTAATCTTTGCATGTGCCTCAAATGAAATCATTTATTTTCTTCCTTTAACAAATAGTTTAGGTACATTATATACAAAATACAATTTATTATCAATAAGAATCAACATTGATAGTACTTTGAACGTTATCAGTATTAAAAAAGCCCAACTATTAATACATCCATTTTTGTAATTATTAACCATTTGCTTAAATTACTTTAACTATTAATAAATAATCTGAATATATTACGTCATTTTACTAGATTTCTTACAATAGACAGTAGAGGAATGTATTATTTTCCACACAATAAAAAGTGCCTGTATTAACAGGCACCCGTATTTCAAAAAATATTAACTATATTGAATCTTAGAAAGTACAACAATCGCGTGAATCTATATAACTTTTTTCAGTACTAATATTTGCTGACCTACAGTCAAAACATCTCTTTCGTTAATATTGTTAACTTTCATTAAAGTATCCACAGTTGTGCCATATTTCTTCGCAATTTTCCACAAACTATCCTCCGGCTGTGTAATATATATTATTATACTTGGCATGGATTGAATTTTCTTCTCATCTGCGAGTCCCTCAACAACCTTATTCACCACAGGTATCTTCTTTTTTGTTTCAACCCTTGTTTTCACCCCAATTACAACCCTTATCTCCACCTGGTCGGAAGAAACCATACTGTAGTTGCAGTGCTCAAGCTCTAGGGCTATTTCAGGCTTCATGTCCCTATTTGCACCCTTTATGTCTATCTCCTGCTTAAAAGGTATATCTTTCTTGAAGTTGAATATTGGCTGTTCATCACTATTGGCAAGATATAGTAAATTATTCTGAACTGCTCCTTCGATAATAACCCTATCCTCTTCTACTCTTAGATCTGAAATACTGTATTTGCTTATAACATTGAATATTTCTGAGACCTCCGGAGAACAGTCTGCAAGATTAACAACATCCTTTATTATTATCTGGCTTCTGTTTTCAGCAAACAATTCGTCGAGCTCAATAATATTTTTTTCCAAAGAAAGCCTGGCTTTTGGGCTGTATGCATCGGACAAAACCTCAACCTCTCTGCTGCAGGTTCCGTCAACATATAGGTTCAAATTTACTTCGGCCCGTATGTTTCTAAGCTCGCCGTCACTATCCTCCAAAGCTTCAACCTTATAGTCTATCAAATCATAGTCAACATCTATCAGGGTATCTTCGTCTGCACCGTCAAGCTCCATAATTTGATTAAAAGCTATTTCATTTTCCATGTATTGAAGGCTTCTATTATCATCATCTGCGATATAGAGTGTTGAAACCGATATATCACCCCTCACAACAACCTTCCCGTCAGCAATCTTGAAATCCTTCCCTGAAATTTTAACATCGTTTTTTAGGATCTCTGCTATAGTAGGTTTACTTGACGGCAGTTCGAGGTCCTCCTTAATAACGTAATTAACCTTGTTACTCCCCAGATAGGAATTGAGCATTACGTTATCCTTTAAGACCTGAACATCCTCAAGTCCTGACACACCGGAACAATACTCCCTCTCAATTTCATCATTTGCCTTACAGTTCAGAGTCAGGATTGTTCTGATATTTATTTTTCTTCCGTTGAGAAGATTATAATCCATATGCTCCAAGAGGCCTTTTGTTCTGCATTTCATTCCGCCTCTTACCCCAGGTACGTCAAGAGTATAGGAAAAAGGAATATTTGATATAATGCTCTTTACACTTCTTGCTTCATCATCGGGAATATAAAGGATTTTACATACAATACAGCCTGAAGTAACTACCCTGTCTGTCCCTGTATCACAGCCAGTAACGAAAACATCTCCGTCTAGAAGAAGCACTCTGGCAATGTCCGGCTTAGTATCCGGGACTATTATATCATTTTCGATAACTGTCTGAATTGTATCCTCACCTAATAAATTGTTTACCTTAAAGGCCTCTTTTACCAACTCCAGAGACATTTCTCCATCCTCCCCTTATTTGAAATATACATCTTTAACTATCAAGATGAAACCAGTTTATCAATAATTCTGCTATGTTATATATATTAGTAAACTAATGAAATTATTCGTAGGAAAATACGCTTTGCGGCCAAAATTAATAATTTCTGGCGGAAGGTCTTAATAGAAAATGCACTCTAAAAATAGACCATAATGTCTAAATCCAAAGTGCATTTGTATTGTATATTTCTATACAAAAAAGTCATTATAATAATAATGACCTTTTTTGCAACCCATAAAAATACGGGTTAATTATATTATTAAGTTTTCTCAGAAAGCTGTATAAACTCTTAGAAGAGAAGCGGCTTAGGACTAACACACCTGTATTTTTTTGTCATCCTTATATACAACCAACTCAACTGCTTTTGTCAGTATATCAGTGTAGCTATATGAAACCCTTCTGGTATTATCGTATTCGTTCTCAAACTTAACCACAAAAATACTTGGATAAGTATTTTCGAGAACACCTTCTCTAATAAAAGATTTTTTACGACCTTTGTTTGCTCTAAGTTGTACCTTTTCTCCAATACAACCTTCTATGTCCCTCTTTATTTGAAAGAGTTCACCTCGATCTATCATGCTATCACCTCATCATCAGTTTAATTAATTATATCATAAATGTGTCGGCTTGTCAAAAATATTATATTATACAAGCGTATTGCATCTATGTCAAGCATTTTTTTGCATTTGCGTGCTTATATTACCCAAAAACAAGGGGTTTTAGTAAAATATTGCAAAAATTATTTCCTAAAATATTTACTGTTTACAAAAATATTGCTCGGAAACCATAAGCAGGTATTTTAGTTCTTGTCCTATTCTTTAATATCAAGATCCTCTTCTTCTGCGTCCGCAATTAACCTAACATCTACACCTTTCAGAATAATGATTTTCTTCCCGTTTACATATCTTATTTCCGATACCCGGAAAAGAACATCTTTCTGGTAAGACTTCCTATATACCAGGCTACCTATTTCAATTTGTTGCATAAATTGCCTTCCCCTCATAGTTTAGTATGCCAACTTTTGAATTTATTATTATTTTTATAACGCACAGTTTCATACAAAATTTTTCCATGTAGAAAATTTTATTAAATCTTCGTGTTCAACTAGGCACTGGTGTCATCAATGTGTACTGAAAGGACTCTATGGCACCTTTGTCATTACCCGTTATATGTATTAAAAAATTCAAAAATTTTTATATTATATTTTATGCGTTTTTTAAAGGGTTTGTGATTTTTATTGTTTTTGAAGTTTTACAGTTGTTGTTGTATAATCAACAATATATAATAGTTTTCGTAAACAAATGTAATTAATGCAAGTTATTTAATAAATATTTTTTCGCAAAAATTTTGATATAAATCTACTTAAATGTTTTTTTATATAGTTAGCCATTAATTTAATATATTCAACTAATAAAATCCAGTTAGAAAGGAGAAACACATTGCTTACAGATATTCAAATAGCACAAAACTGTAAAATGCTCCATATCAGGAAAATAGCCGAAAAACTTGGAATAGCCGAGGAAGATCTCGAGTACTACGGTAATTATAAAGCCAAGCTTTCCGAAGACCTATGGAACAAGGTTGAAAATAACAAAGACGGTAAATTGGTACTGGTTACAGCTATAAACCCTACGCCTGCCGGTGAAGGCAAGACTACTACTACTGTCGGACTGGGGCAAGCTATGTCCAGAATAGGAAAAAATGCAGTAATTGCACTCAGAGAACCCTCTCTGGGGCCGGTAATGGGTATAAAGGGAGGCGCTGCTGGAGGCGGCTATGCTCAGGTAGTACCTATGGAGGATATTAATCTGCACTTTACAGGTGATATGCATGCTATTACTACTGCAAACAACCTTTTATCAGCCACTATTGACAATCACCTTCAGCAGGGAAATTCTCTTAATATCGATCCCAGACAAATAGTTTGGAAGCGCTGTATGGATATGAACGACAGAGCTCTTAGAAATGTCATTGTAGGCCTGGGTGGGAAAATGAATGGTGTTCCCAGAGAAGATGGTTTTAACATTACTGTAGCTTCCGAAATCATGGCTATACTGTGCCTGGCGTCCGACATTTCTGATCTTAAAAAGCGCCTGGGCAGCATTATAATCGGTTATACTTACGAGGGACAGCCTGTTACTGCACGGGATCTCAAAGTTGACGGCGCTATGACACTTTTATTGAAGGACGCCATAAAGCCAAATCTGGTCCAGACCCTTGAGGGCACTCCAGCCATAATGCACGGAGGACCTTTTGCAAACATCGCCCATGGCTGCAACAGTGTTACTGCTACAAAGTATGCCTTGAAGCTGGCCGATTATGTTATTACCGAGGCAGGCTTTGGTGCCGATCTAGGCGCTGAGAAGTTCTTTGATATCAAATGCCGCTTTGCAGGCTTTAAGCCGGCCGCGGTAGTTTTGGTTGCTACCATCAGGGCTCTTAAGTACAACGGCGGGATTAAGAGAGAGAACTTAAAAGACGAAAATATTCCGGCTCTTTCACTGGGTTTTGCAAATGTGGAGAAGCATATAGAAAACCTGAAGCAGTTCGGTGTGCCTGTTTTGGTTGCAATAAATCATTTTGATACAGATACCGACGCTGAAATTCAGCTTGTGCGCGATAGATGTACTGCACTTGGTGTAAAGGTTGCCTTCTCGGATGTTTTTCTTAAGGGTGGTGAAGGCGGTATTGAGCTGGCTCAGAAACTTGTAGAGCTGACTGATTCCACTGAATCCAATTTTGCCCCAATTTACGATGTAGCACTTCCTATAAGAGAAAAGATTAAAGCAATAGTAACAAAGATTTATGGTGGGAATTCAGTAATTTATACCGCTGCTGCTGAAAAGTCAATTGCCAAGATTGAAGAGATGGGGCTTGATAAAATGCCGGTTTGTATGGCAAAAACTCAGTATTCCTTATCTGATAATCCTGCATTGCTTGGAAGACCAACCGGGTTTGATGTTACAGTACGTGAGGTTAGAATTTCTGCCGGAGCCGGCTTTATCGTCGCTCTTACAGGAGATATTATGACGATGCCCGGACTTCCCAAAGTCCCGGCTGCTGAGAAGATTGACATAGATGAAAATGGGGTAATAACAGGATTGTTTTAAACTAGAGTATTTAGATTAAATAATTCAGAGCATTTAAATTAGTGGGTTTATAAGAAAATTTTTAATGTATCTACGGGACTGAAAAGTATTGCTTATTTCACATAAACAAGATCACACCGGTGAAGGGTGTGATCTTGTTTATCATGCTAAAAAATTATTTGTTTTGTAAGTTAAACTGAAATTACTTTATAGATTCTGCAATCTTTATTAAGTCAGTTTGGTCAATATTTCCTCTACCGTTCAGTCCGTAAAGTACTCCATTGTATTCCCAATCAATATTTTTACCATGATTGCCATCAAATATTACAGCATCTGAATCGTTAATCTTAATCTTTTCTATGTCACCATCAGTTGTAAATTCATATGCTGTTTCTTCATCTGAAAATCTCTGCTGCATAAAGAAATAATTTCCCGTGGTCTGGTTTTTAAAAAACAGGTCTATGTATTTTGTCTGATTGACCGCTCCTGTCTCATCCTTGTAAAATTCTGCTCTGTCGAATTCATAGCCGTCAGGTAAAAAGCCAGGCAGTATAACTTTAAAGCAGGTATAATCATTTAATTTTTCAGAGTCCTTGACTACTAACTTGCCTTCTTGATCCATTTTTGCCTTTTGTTTTTCTGTAATTCCTTGGCCATTTGAAAAGCTTACAATTTTTTCACCATCAGCAGTATACAATTCTCCTTTGTTTTCTTCAGTTATTACTTCCAGAGGATTCCCGTCTTTATCAAATATCTTCCCTTTTAGTTCATCGGGTATCTTATACTCCTTAATATCGGGATGTTGAACCTGTATTGCATTAATATTTCCCAGAGAAATCGAATTAATTATTTTCTTCACAAATTCCTGAGCAAAGGTTGTTTGCATTAGGGTTATTAACAGTACCGTAACGGTAGCCGCAGTAATTGTAATACGTTTTAGACTTTTTCTTCTATTCATGTTAAAATCCTCACTATTCTTAATTCTCCTTTTAATTTTATTCAGAACTTCCTCTTTTTCACTTTCTCCGCTGAAATCCTGACTTGATAGTTTTCTTCCAAATTCAGTAAGCTTCAAGCCTTCGTCCATTCCCATTTTATTCGGGATATCAGTTCCTTCAAAGTAATTATCCATATCAGCTGAAAAATTGTCCTTCATGTTATCCCTGTTCATAATGCTTCCTCTCTTTCAATTTCAACCTTTAGCTTTTTTAAAATCCGGTAAACTTTTATTCCTACATTGCTTTCTGTTAGTTTTAATAAAACGGCGATTTCCTTATTTTTAAGCGCAGCACCAAATTTTAGTGCCACGATATTTCTATCCCTTGCGTTTAGTGTATTTAAGGCCTTTAAGAGCCTGTCATTAGTCTCTTGCTTTATTAAAATCCCTTCCGGATCTTTTTTTGTAGAGACTAATTCACGTAAGGTATCAAAAGAAAGGATTTTACGCTTCTTATGCTCTCTGAAATAATCATTTACCACGTTTCTGGCTATTGCGAATAACCAAACTTCAAAAGGTGACTTTCTCTGAGAATATGTATCTGCTTTTCGAATTACTTTCTCAAAAACCTGGCTTGTAAGATCCTCTGTTGTGAACCGGCAATATACCCTATAGTAAATATAGTTGTAAATTCTTTTATAGTAAGTTTCAAAAATGTAGTCAAATTCTTGTTCTATATATATCTCTTCATATAGTTCTTTTTCCAGTGAGTCATACAACACCTCCTGTTTCATTCGTCTGCTCCTTCCCAAATTTACCTAGCTAAGTAATTTCATATGTTAATACGTACAATTCATCATTCTATTACACTCTTTCGGTAAAGTTTTAATTAATCTCCATAACTTAATTGAATATTTTACTCAATATAAAAGCTTTCCATGATTTATATTATCATAGAAAGCTCCTATTCTTATTAATTCAAACCTTTTTGCATAGGTTTATTAAAATATCTTACATTGCGCTGAACTTATCTAAAAACTCCTTTAGGTATTTTACCTCATCTATAACCTCTTCAAGTCTGTTAATAAAGTTTTGCTCCGACCAGCTCTTTCTGCTGTTATAATATTTATTTACAACTCTCCAGAACTTCTGAGGGAACATAAGCATTACCTTCATAAGGTCCAGTTCACTTTCGGACAGGGACTCTATTTTACTGTACTCATTAATTATTAACGCCGCTTCATCAATATCCCATTGGCACTTCCTCATTTTCCGCCTAAGCAGGTTTACCAGATCATAAACCTTCAGATCATAGCAGCAATACTCAAAATTAATAAGGTAGAATTCATTATTCTGGACGAATATATTATGATGATTAAAATCGTGGTGGGAGATATTTTTATTTTTTTCAGTATCCTCAACCAGTTCATAATAATCTGATGTATCCAGAAGATTCAACGCTCTCTCTCCAAGTTCATAAAAATAATCCACGTGCTTACACATTAGATTATCAAATTTCATCTTGCCTTTTACAGCATTCTTCTTAAGCTTCTTAATCTCATCCAGCCGTTTTCTGTAAGTGGACGGCAATCTTCCAAGTTCATTTCTGGGACTGCTGTTTTCAGGGCTATTAAAGCCAAGGGAGGCACGATGCATTTTTGCCAGTAGTCTTGCACACTTAATACTTTCCTCTCTGTTATCCAGATTTGACTCGCGCCCCTCCACATATTTGCTCATATATATTGTTTGGTCATTGTAGGTAATACATGAACTGCCTGAGTTGGTAAATATGGTTCTGTCTATATTGCAAAAGCCATTATGGTAAAGATGTTCCTTAACTTCAGCAATAAAGTTGATTCTATCGGGTTTAAGACTTGTTATTTTAATGAGTCTTTTACCATTGTCAGTATTTGCAATAAACATATCCCTGAAATTACTGATACTATTTATTTTAATATCATAATTTTCCTGCAGTTCCCTTTCCAATTCATGCATATAGGCCTCCATATACTACCTGAACTTAGTGGCTACAAGTTAACCCGGTTACTCCCATAAAGTGTACTGTTGAGACTAATTAGTGATTACTGACTATAACTTGTTATTAGCAGAACTTTCGCTATTAGATTATATGAACCATCGGCAATATGTAGAATTAAAATAATATACTTAGTGCTTTATATTGATTAGGGACAAAACTAAATAACTTCAAAATAGTGTATATTTTCCTAGACAATAAAAATATCCGTCTGAAGTAATATTCCAGACGGACATTTTTAAATTTATCAAAGGGATAAGAAGTCCCTTCCTATTTTAAATTAATTTATGCTTCTTCTCCAGCCAGCTTCAAGAGTTCTTCCCATCTCTTGTCAACTTCCTTCTGGATTTCTTCAATCATATACTCATTTCCAGCCTTAAACAAGTGCTTGAATCTTCCCTGTTTCTTCAAGAAATCAACAACTGGAAGCTTGTTCTTTGGCTTGTAATTGATTATATACTTACCATCGATTATTTCATATAATGGCCAGAAGCAAGTTTCAACAGCTAACTTGTTCAATTCCATCAAATCAGGAGTATTGTAGATCCAACCTCTTGGGCATGGTGCCAATACGTTCATGAACGCAGCACCCTTTGTGTAAAGAGCCTTTTCTGACTTTTCATAAAGGTCCTTCATGTTTCCGATAGCTGCAGTCTGACAAACATATGGCAGGTTGTGGCTAGCCATTATCCCTGTCAAATCTTTTCTCCACTGCAACTTACCTGGGATAACCTTACCAGCAGGTGAAGTAGTAGTATCGGCATACTTAGGTGTAGCAGATGATCTCTGTATACCAGTGTTCATGTATGCTCCGTTGTCATAGCATACATAAACCATATCATGACCTCTTTCCATAGCACCTGAAAGAGATTGGAGACCTATATCATAAGTTCCACCGTCACCACCAAAAGCGATGAACTTGGTTTCACCCTTTATTTTTCCTTTTTTCTTCATTGCAACGTATGCAGCCTCAGCACCTGAAACTGATGCAGCTGAGTTTTCGAATGCGTTGTGAATAAAGGAATCTTTCCATGCTGTATATGGATAAAGGAAAGTAGAAACTTCCAAACATCCGGTTGCTGAACCTATTACAGCGTGATCTTCAGGCTTTAATGCTCTTAAGATCTGTCTAACTACTACCGGAGCTCCGCATCCGGCACACAGTCTATGTCCGCCAGTAAGCCTTTCGGGCTTCTTAGCAACTTCCTTTAAATTGTAAGCCATTATCGCACCTCCTATTCTCTTACGCCAAGGTAGTTGAATACTGTATCAACTTTACCTGTAGCGGCAATTTCCAATGTTTTATTAAATACAACTTCGATATCGTCAGTCTTAACGTCTCTACCACCAAGACCATAGATATAGTTTATAACCTTAGGTCCGAATACACCTTTAGCGTACAGGGCACTTGTAAAGTCAGTAAATAATGGACCACCTGCAGCATTAAAGCTTTCGGCTTTGTCCATGATAGCTATTGCTTTGTACTTAGCAAGAGCTTCAGCTATTTCATCAACAGGGAAAGGTCTGTACAATCTTGGTTTGAAAACTGCAACTTTTTTACCCTGAGCTTTGTATTGGTCAGCAACATATTTTGCTGTTCCTGCAGTTGAGTTTAATACAACAACACAAACTTCAGCGCCTTCTGCATTATATTCTTCAAACAAGCCGTAGCTTCTGCCTGTCAATTTTGCAAATTCAGCTGATACTTCAAGAACAACCTTCTTAGCATCCATCATTGCCTGCGCCTGCTGTCTCTTGTGCTCGAAGCAATGGGTAAAGTGATCCAGAGGACCAACTGCTAATGGATTTTCCTTATTCAAGAGGTATTCTTCAGGATTGTACTCACCAACAAAAGCCTTAACCTTATCATCTTCAACAAGATCAAGATTTTCAATTGCGTGGGAAGTGATAAATCCATCCTGACAAACCATTACTGGAAGAAGTACGTCTGGGTGTTCACCAATTCTGTTAGCCATTAACATATTATCGTATGCTTCCTGGCAGTTTTCTGAATATATCTGTATCCAACCTGAATCTCTTGCACCCATTGAATCACTGTGATCGTTATGTATGTTCAAAGGTCCTGAAAGAGTTCTGTTAACACATGCCAAAACGATTGGAAGTCTTGAACATGCTGCTATATATAAACATTCCCACATGAGAGCAAGTCCGTTTGCAGAAGTAGCTGTCATAGCTCTTCCTCCTGCAGCCTGAGCACCTATACATGCTGATAAAGCACTATGC
>JAEZKZ010000084.1 GCA_023415305.1 Bacillota bacterium | reverse complement strand
GATCGAGCCTGAAATAGCATTTTCGGATTTGAAGGACGACATGATGCTGGCGGAGGATATGCTGAAATATATCATTAATTATGTTTTGGAAAATGCTCCTGAAGAAATGGAGTTTTTCAACAGTTTTGTCGATAAGACATTGCTGGAGCGCCTCAATAATGTTGTAAAATCAGATTTTGCTCACATAACCTATACTGAGGCTATTGAACTGCTTCAGAAGAACAAGGATAAATTCGAATATCCTGTAGAATGGGGCAGTGACTTACAGACAGAGCATGAAAGATATATAACCGAACAGATATTTAAAAAGCCGGTGTTTGTTACAGATTATCCAAAGGAAATCAAAGCCTTCTATATGAGAATAAATGAAGATAACAAGACTGTAGCAGCTATGGACCTTTTAGTGCCGGGTGTTGGTGAAATCATTGGTGGAAGCCAGAGAGAAGAACGTCTTGATGTTCTCGAAAAGAAAATGGACGAAATGGGACTTAACAAAGAGGATTACTGGTGGTATCTCGAACTGAGAAAGTTCGGAGGAACTAAGCACGCAGGCTTCGGTCTTGGTTTTGAACGAGCTATAATGTATTTAACAGGTATATCAAATATCAGAGATGTAATTCCATTCCCAAGAACGACAGGAAACTGTGAGTTCTAGAAACGCTAATATTCACATATTGATAAAGTAATAAAAAAAGGACATTATGAATGTCCTTTTTTTATACAATTATTTGGTTCTATACTTATAATTAACGGCTTTTTAAATTTTTTTCTTAAAAATCTCTTAAGTACGTTGTTCCGTCCATTGGGATATAAACCTCAATAGAAGAAGGAACCTGACCGAACATTCCTACGGCATAGAAGGAGAGATTTCTTCTGGGGAGCAGGCGTACATTTGGCAGATTAGCCACTATAACAGGTGTCCCCGTAGGAGTAACCGCCAGATTGTAGCGTCCAGGAAGCATAGGTCTGTAATCGCTTACTTCGGTATAGCTGATATCCTTGAAAAGTTCCTGACCTCCTCGTAAACTGAGACTCAAGCCAGGCGCATTTGGAGAGAGGTTAATAAACCTTATATTGGTTCTTCCAGCCGAAACAGGTTCATATTCATCTTCTACCGGCAAAATTCCTATTCTGGGGAGAATGCCGATTACGCAAAGTGTATAAACTTTCTCTGCTGCAACAGGAATATTTACTCTTAGTACAGGAGATTGATGCAACCCCACCGGGAATGCTTCAATAACGTATGTTCCGGCATCAACAGCAATATAATCTGTAAACTGTCCAAATGCAAGTCTTCGCGCAACATTCCTGCCGTTTGCATAAATATCTACCTCAGGGGCCCCAGGAGCAGCATGAAAAACCCTTATATAAGATTTACCGGGTATCTGTCTTTCCTCCAAACAATCCTCAGTATAATAAAAGCTCTCGTTTGTCATAATTTCACCACCATACATGAAAATATTAGAATTGTTATTCTATTTTAATATATGCTGTCTTGTTCTAAAGGGTTAACATAAATTATATAAAGGGTAAGTGAAGGACTACTGGTTTATCGTACTTGCGGCAAAATAACAGCTATGGTATAATACCAAGGGATTGATAGCCGCAAGCGTCCTTTCATTACATTTAATGTGTGTGAATGCTGCCGGCAAATACTTTGATTTAGGATAAAAGGGAGTAATTGTTATGACATTGAATGATCAGTGGAGAGATATTGCAGACAAGGAAAGAACTCCACAGGAAAGTGAAGCCTTCTGGAAGGAATATTTCTTAAAAGAAAAAGACAACTATGCTTATATATTGGAAAACAACCTTAAAAATATTAAAGGTCAGCTTTCAGAAGTAGCGGGGTCATTTAACATGGATTCCGTGACATTTATAGGATTCCTTGACGGAATTAACACCAGTCTTACCAGCGAAGTAGATCTGGACTCTCTGGAAGAAACCAGCGTAATTGATATTGAAATAGATTACGAAAAACTTTATTTTAACATGTTGGATGCAAAGGCTGATTGGTTATACAATCTTCCTGAATGGCAGAATATTCTCTCGGAAGACAGAAGAAAAGAAATAACCAAAGAATTCAGGGTTTCCAAAATGGCAGTTAGCGATAAGGTAGGCAGAAACGATCCATGCCCATGCGGAAGCGGAAAGAAATACAAAAAATGCTGCGGTAAAGAATAGAACAAGTTGTTAAAATAGAAACTTTAAATATAGAAACGGCAGGAAAGCGTATCAAAGGGCTTTCCTGCCGTTTTTTTCAAAATGGATATATTTATAGAAATAGAGAAATATATTATTCAATAAAGCCTTTATTAAAGTCATTGGACACTGTTGATTATAGAGAATGTTACAAACTTAAGGTTAAAGAATGATGATTTTTTAACAATTTAAACTTGCATTAAATGGAGAAATATTATACAATTGGGGTAGTTTTTCAGTGTAATATGAAATGTTAGCGTGCTGATAATTTCAAATAGTTTTAGGAGGTTGTTTATGGAACAGAGATTAAATTCTTACGTAGATAAAATGGTAAGCGCTATAGATGATGTAAATAAAATTGATTCGGAATACTTTACAAAGTATAACGTTAAAAAGGGACTCAGAAACAGTGACGGTTCGGGAGTACTGGTAGGACTTACAGAAATTGGCGAAGTTCACGGTTATGTTATGTATGAGGGAGAGAGAAAAGAAGATGAAGGCCGTCTTATCTACAGAGGTATAGACGTTGTTGATATGGTCAAGGGTTTTCAAAAAGAGCAGAGATTCGGCTTTGAAGAGGTATGCTACTTACTTTTATTCGGAACGCTTCCCAATAAAGAACAATTGAAAGAATTTACAGATTTACTTGGAAATTTGAGAGCCCTACCCAATGGTTTTACTGAAGATATGATATTGAAGGCACCAAGTTCGGATATAATGAATAAGTTAGCCAGAAGCGTTCTGGTATCATATTCCTTTGACCAGGACCCTGACAGTATAGAACCTAAAAATCTCCTTAGACAAAGCATTGAATTGATAGCACGTTTCCCCACAATGGCGGCTTACGGCTTCCAGGCAAAATCTCACTACTATGGTGGTCAGAGCCTTTATATCCATATGCCCAGACCGGACTTGTCAACCGCGGAAAACATACTGCATATGATAAGACCTGACAATAAATATACAAAGACAGAGGCAGAAATACTTGACCTTGCATTGGTACTTCATGCAGAACACGGGGGTGGAAATAACTCAACATTTGCTGCAAGAGTCGTATCTTCAACAGAGACCGATACATATTCAGCCATGGCAGCAGCTGTAGGTTCCTTGAAGGGTCCCAAACATGGCGGTGCAAATATTAAGGCAATGCAAATGCTTGAGAATATGAAGGAGAACATTTCTGACTGGACTGATGACAATGAAGTAAGGGCTTATCTGACCAGAATGATGAATAAGGAAGTTTTTGACAAGGCGGGACTGATATATGGACTTGGACACGCGGTATACACCTTATCCGATCCAAGAACTATACTTCTTAAAGAAAAAGCTCACCAGCTTGCTATTGAAAAGGGCCGGGAAAAGGAATTCCTACTTTATGATGCAGTTGAAAGAATCGGGCCGGAAGTATTTTGCCAAAAGAAAGGTACCTCAAAAAATATTTGTGCAAATGTGGATCTCTATTCGGGTTTTGTATATAATGCATTGGGAATCCCAACGGAATTGTTTACTCCATTATTTGCAGTTGCGAGAATTGTTGGCTGGTGTGCTCACAGAATTGAAGAAGTTGTGTGCATGCAGAAGATTATCAGACCGGCCTATAAAAGCATTACAAAGCCTCAGCCTTTTATTCCGCTGGACGAAAGAATATAAATGTTACAAAAAACGGGCAGCAGCCCGTTTTTTTTATAAAATTCCAATCATGCTTAAGAATACTATCAGTAGAAGAATAGGAGTGACAAACCTTAACAAGAAAAGATAGACTTTAATGAGCCCCCGGTTTTTTAAAGCGCCTTTGTTTGAAAGCTCTTCGGTGATGTCCTGTTTATTTAGGAAGTAGCCCACAAAGATGACTATAAGCAAACCCCCCAGAGGCAAAAGAATATTAGAGGAAACACTGTCAAAAAAATTAAAGAAGGTGTACCCGAAAAGTTTAAAATTGCTGAAAAGGCTTACATTATTAGCCGAAAGGGCTGAAGGAAAACCGAAAAGCATTACAATAACTGCGGTAATAATAACAGCTGAAGTTCTGGAAAGCTTTTTCTCTTCAGTAATAAAGGTAATAACAACCTCAAAAATTGACATCATCGCAGTAGTCGCAGCAATTGCTGTCAGTACAAAGAAGAGTATTACCAGAATGCTGCCAAACGGTATCTTTGAAAATACAAGGGGGATTGTCATAAACAGCAGCCCGGGTCCCTGTTCAGGCTTCATGCCAAAGGAGAATACAGCAGGAAATATGGCTATACCTGCCAGTAAGGAAACGATAGTGTCGGACAGGGCGACTTTACCTGAGGTGGCAAACATGTTATTGTCCGAAGTAAAGTAACTCCCATAGGTTATAATGGTTCCCATTCCCAACGAGAGCTTGAAAAACGAGAGCCCAAGGGCCATCAGTACCACTTCTTTGGTAATACTGGAAAAATCTACTTTAAACAGGAATTTCAAACCGTCCATTGCCCCTGGAAGAAAAAGGGCTCTTATGTCACAAATTACTATAAGAGTAAGTAAAACAGGCATTAGAAGTTTTGTTATTCTTTCGATACCTTTTTTAACACCAAAGACAAGAATTACTGATACAACAGCTATGGCAACTATCTGCCATATTACAGGAGGAAGAGGTCCTGTCAACGTTTGATCGAAAATATCTTCAACTCCCTTTTTGGTAGCGTTGCTGAACATTCCGGATATTGCTTTGAAAATATAGGAGTAAACCCAACCTGCCACTGCACTATAAAAAAACAGGATAAAAAATGCAGATAATATACCCATGTAACCAATAGCTTTCCAAAAAGGTTTTTTGGTGAGCGCTTTTATAGCTCCAATAGCATTTTTTCTGGTCCTCCTTCCTATATATAATTCACTTATCATTACTGGCAGTGCGACAAATATTATACATAGAAAATAAATTAATAGGAAAGCTCCTCCTCCGTATTTGCCGGTGAGATAAGGGAATTTCCATATATTGCCTAAACCAACAGTAGAGCTAAGCGTGGCAAAGAACACGGCTAAGCCTGTTGAAAAACGTTCACGTTCCAAAGAATTTTTTTTACTATTCATAAGAATCAACCTCCACTGTTAGATTTTACCCACAAAATTAATGGAGTACCATAATGTATAATATTTTTTGCATAAAAGCAATTAAAATACCAGAAGAGAAAAGACAAATAATAGATTAAATATTAGAATAAGGGGTATAACAAGAATTAAATTAGTATTTTAATTTATTTATGGACAATATGCTAGACAATATGCAAAAAATAAAATATCATATAAAATGTTTTTAGGTAAACTCATTTACTATAACTTATATAAAATTTGCAATTTAATCTTCAATTTATTAGCAATGGCGCTTATGGGAGATTTCAAATTATATATATTACATCACAATAACACTATATTGCTTTGGAGGGTTAACATTATGAGAAAAACAAAAATTATTTGTACACTGGGTCCTGCCTCTGATAATGAAGAAATACTCAGAAATATGATGCTTGGCGGTATGAACGTCGCAAGAATGAATTTTTCGCACGGTACACATGAACAACACAAAAAGAGAGCTGAATTATTCAAGAAAGTCAGAGCTGAACTTCGTTTGCCTATCCCTTTGCTGCTTGATACCAAAGGACCGGAGATAAGAACAGGTGATTTTAAAGAAGGCCAGGTTACTTTAACGGAGAATAATGAATTTGTACTCGTTAATAAAGATATTGTAGGTGATGAAAAAAGCTGTACAATAACATACAAAGAGTTATACAAGGATGTAACCAAAGGCAGCAAAATCCTTATTAATGACGGACTTGTGGAACTTGAAGTTCTTGAAATAAGAAGTAAGGATATTTATTGTATTGTTAAAAACGGTGGAGTTTTGGGTAACCGTAAAGGAATCAACGTTCCTGGTGCAGACATAAGGTTGCCTGCTTTAACTACTCAGGATATCGCAGATATTAAATTTGGGATTGAAAATGATTTTGATATAATTGCTGCCTCCTTTGTAAGGAAGGCATCTGATGTTGTTGAAATAAGAAAAATACTCGAGAAAAACGGCGGAAGTGATATACTTGTTATATCAAAAATTGAAAACAGGGAAGGTATCAGAAACTTTGATGAAATACTCAAAGTATCAGACGGCATTATGGTAGCAAGAGGGGACCTGGGAGTTGAAATCCCCGTAGAGGAAGTGCCAATAGTACAAAAGAATATTATTGAAAAATGTTATAGAAACGGTAAACCGGTAATAACAGCTACACAGATGCTGGATTCCATGATAAGAAATCCTCGTCCGACTCGTGCCGAAGCAAGTGACGTTGCAAATGCCATATACGATGGCACAAGTGGTGTAATGCTTTCAGGCGAGACTGCCGCAGGAAAATATCCTCTTGAGACTATAGCAGTTATGGCAAAAATAGCCGAAAAAGCTGAGAGTTCAATGGATTACTGGAAGAGGTTCACCACTCAGCAGACTGAGCTCAATACCAGTGTTACAAATGCTATCAGCCACGCTACCTGTACAACTGCCCTTGACTTGAAGGCTTCAGCAATCATAACTGTTACTCAATCCGGACATACAGCCAGAATGATTTCCAGGTTCAGACCCGCTTGCCCGATTATTGCGACAACAGTAAACCCGAAAGTACAAAGACAGTTAAGTCTTTCCTGGGGTGTTTTACCTTACCTTGTCCCTGTTGCAAATACTACAGATGAAATGTTTGATATGGGTATTGAAAAAGCACTTGAATCAGGACTCGTGAAGAATGGTGAACTGGCCGTAATTACAGCGGGAGTGCCTGC
>JAEZKZ010000075.1 GCA_023415305.1 Bacillota bacterium | reverse complement strand
CCTGTTGGATGCCACTTTGGGCAAGCCTGCTTCTCATGGGTGTGTGCGTATGAAGCAGGAGGATATTGATTGGCTCGCGAAGTATATTCCGCTGGGGACTACGGTTGTGGTGTATTAGGGGCAATTTTGAATGGGGGCCGCCGCACTAAAATAAGAAAGTGCGACGTCCCCATTTTTTATATATAAGTTGTTTTCCCGCTTTTCACCGACGTAAAGCGGGGCAAAAGTCGCCGCTCGCCGCGGAGGCTTCCTCAGGGTGGCTGTGAAAAAGCATCTATGTACCATGCGGTTCAAAAATTTCCTTTGGTGGTCGGTGCATATTCCCCATCCCTGGCTCACATGCACCTAAAATGTCCATCCAGTCCATTTTCCCGCGTCGTCAATTTTTTCACTGAATGCATAACGACGCTTTTTCAAACACCATATGGTGGCTCTGGAGAGGCAAAGAAGGGGCTTTTCAGTATATAAATGTCCTAAAGATTTATCCTATTACGGTATCAAAGCAGCTTCGCAGTCTTTTATTTATATATAGAGATAATTTATAAAAAAATTTGGGTCCTGTAACTAGTATTGGTTGCAGGATTTTTATTTTTTGTAACATTTAAAACCGTTATAAAATACTATCAGATTTTAATCTATCCTGGGGCGAAACCTGTTCGCCACGGTTTCCCCCAGACCCCACCTTCCATGGCTGCCCTTGTGGAAGCCTACTGCGGCATCTGTAAGCTGCTCGCTCGTTCTCAAGCCGGGACGATGCAACTTCGCTATCCTGCTCAGATGCTACTTGAATGGCCATCCAGGCCATTCACCGGCATTCGACTTTCGTTCGCAGCAACACCTGCCAGCTCGGCTTCCAATGGGCAAGGTATGAGGGCAGGGCTTTGGGGGTGGGTGGGTCGATCCTTTAAGCGCCTTAAGGGCTGGACAAGGGTTATTGGAAAGAATGTTTAAATGTAAAATATTTATTTAAAATAGCGACTCATTTTCTTTTTATTTGTAATATATTGTATGAATTTATTGAAAAGAGTATAATTTGTAGTGAAAAAGGTTGTAATTAAATCTATATAGACATTTGAATTGTGCATTATCTCCTCAATTGGAATTTGAAAAGGTTCTATTAAGTGTATTCAATTTTATTATTGAATAATTTAGGAGGGTTAGTATGAGGTTAATTAAAGCTAGGGTTAAAGGATATAGGAGTATTAAAGATACAGGATACTTTGAAATTGAAAAATTAAAAACTATTCTTGTTGGTCCTAACGAATCAGGTAAGACAGCAATTTTACAAGCATTACAAAAATTAAACCCACCAGAAGGAATTTCACTTTTTAATCCATTACGCGATTATCCAAGGTCGGATTATGATACTGATATTAAGCACAATAGAGTCGACATATCTAAATTTACTGTTGTTGAAGGATATTTTGAACTTGATGATGAAGATATGGAAAAAATGCCGGAAGGATTCAAAGACATAGTATTTGTTTACGGAAGGTGTCTCAATAATAAAAGTTGGAGACGAATAGAAGGTGGACTTAATTATCCTATTTACTCTGCTATAGAAAAAGATTTAGACCGTATGGCTGCTCACTTTGATGAATCATATTTAAAGGCTAATCCACAGGCTGTAACAGACACAATGCCAAGTAGTATATTAAAAACAATATTGAAAGATATAACTTTAAATACTGAAATAAGAGAAGAATTAGCAAAAAATATTATCAATTGGCTTACAAGTAATTTTAAATATGTTGCTGAAGACAATTCTAAAGAAGAGGAAAGATTCGATAGAATAAAAGAAACTGTAATTATTACTATAGAAAGAGTAAAAGCATTAGATATATGTGAATCAATATTACCTAAGTTTATTCTTTTTAATAACTATTTTAGAATAAAACCATCAGTTCATCTACAAAAGTTGGCTGATAGAACGGAACAAAATTTACTTGATGATACTCAGTATGACTATGGTAACAACTGTTTATTAAAGTATCTTGGCTTTACAGCTAGGGAATTGTCCACAGCAGGAGATACAAGCATACTAAATTTAAATGATTCTTTCCAGTTTGAGAAATATAAAGCTCAGCTAGATGAAAGAAACTACTCGATAAATGCTGCAACAATTAGACTTACAAATGCCATTATTAATGTGTGGAATCCCAAAAAGGACAAAAAAGATGCTAATAAATTAAGAATTATTGTAGATGGTCAATACCTTAAAGTTGTTGTTGAAGATGAACTTGGCGTTGAGGTCGAGATAGATCAGCGTTCTGAAGGATTCCAATGGTTGGTTTCATTTTTTATAGTATTTTTTGCAGAAGCGAGTGATAAACATAAAAATGCAATTCTATTACTTGATGAGCCTGGAATGAGCTTACATGCTCTAAAACAAGCTGAATTTCAAGAAACGATAACGCAACTTAGCCTAAAAAATCAAACTATTTTTACGACACATTCACCATTTCTTATTGGAGTTAATGAGCTTGATAAAGTACGAGTTGTTGAGATGACCGAAAGAATTGTAGGAACAAAAATAAATACATCTCTTACAGCGACTGATAGTGGAGCACTACTACCTTTGCAAGAGGCATTGGGGTATGACCTAGCACAGAGTTTGTTTTTCCATAAAAAGAATTTAGTTTTAGAAGGGTTAACTGATTACTGGTATATAGAAGCATCCTCAGAACTGTTAAAAGAGAATAGTAAAGAAGGGTTAGATAGTTGTATAGCACTTTTACCCGCTAATTGTGCTTCAAAAGTTGTATACTATGCGACAATTCTTCACGCTCAAAATTTGAAGGTTGCGGCATTACTTGATTCTGATGCTGAGGGAGACTTAGCTGCAACCCAAGACACATTAGTAAATGCATTAGGCAATAAGAAGATATTACGAACTAGAGATGTTTATACTGGTAAAGTATCAAATGTTGAAGTTGAGGATTTATTTAGAGATACCCTTATTGGAATAGCAAAAGATATTTTAGGATGGGATGCTAGTACCAAAGCAGTTCAACAGACGACACGCCCCATTGTTGACATTTTGAGTGAAATAGCAGGTAATAATTTTTCAAAGTTTAAACTAGCAAAAGCTTTTTTGCGTTGGTCTAGAGAACATACATTTAGTGATTTAACTATGGATGAAAAAAACCATTGTGAAAAACTTATAGCTAGTATAAATAAAAGTTTGAAATGAGTTTCCAACTAGGCTTGAACAACTGCTATTGAATAATATATGAATTTGAATTAGAGGAAGTGTTATAAAAAAAACTTAAGTATGGTGGTGAGGTATTTGGAATATGAACTATTGAGTAATGCGGTGAACTCCCTAAGAATTGGTTTATCTTTCTATAGGAAATATATAAACTTGGAAAATCATTATTGTGGTGATCAGGGAAACCTAAAAATGACAATAATTTGTATTCAGCATGCTACAGAATTATTCTTAAAAAGGCTTTTAAGTGATGTTAATGAATTATTAATTATTGAAGATTTTAAAAAAGACAGCTTCTTAAAGTTATATGCAGGAATAATTGATTATAGAGAAAAGTACAAAACAAAAGTTCCCTTATTTCATTACCTAAATGGAGAACATATTATACATACTATTAAATATGAGGATCTTATAGAAAGATGCACCACGATTTACAACTTTGATGTACAAAGCCAGGGTTTTCTGAAAGATTTAGGCAGATATCGAAATAAATTAATGCATATGGGTATAAATAAGCAAATAGATTTCTATGAGGTTTTATTGACTATTAATGGTACTCTTAGATTGCTTGAAGATTTAATACCTAAAATAAAACCATATTACAATTCCGAAAAAAAGTGTCTAAATGGTATATATAAAAGAATAGATGATATTATTAATTTGTCACTACCTCTTATTAGTGATAGCTGGGAAGCCTATTGGAGTGAATGCTTTGAAGATATGGAAAACAGTTTTATCGATTTAGAGAATGATACTGATTTTACTGAAGTTTTGTATAAATATAATCTCAAAATGACAATAGATTGGGGAAATTATAGACCCTCAACGTTTTTCAAAATTACATTTATTAGTTTAATTAATGACAAAAGATTTGTTTTATTGACAGAGAATATGCCTGAGCATTGTGTGACTTTATTTAAGTGTCCAGATTTAGAAGAGAAGGTTTATTATATATATTGCCATAAATATATTTCTGATGATGATCAAAAAGAAACTAATTTTATTGTATTAACAGAAGCTCAGGATAAGAATTATAATAAGTTTTGGATAGATATTCCAAAGGACAAAAAGAAAAATTTAAGATTTTCATTTGATGCACTTAAACGCGAACTTACGGAGCTAATTTCAAAAGAAATAGTTAAATATATGTCGACTGCAGTTTAACTATAACTAAAAATTTATAACTTTTTGTTGCAATTACATTCCAGAATGATACAATATTGGTGGGAAAATTAAAAAGTTGCCGTGACCTACAGGTGCTGGAACACCTGAAGGCTCATGAAGGTGCCGTAACACCCACACGTATAGCATTTGCTACCACAGCAACATTGTTATTATACCTTTTTTCTCTTTTACTTACAACAATAACAATAAATGCATGTGTTGGGGTTATTACCTGACCGTGCATTTTTTAATTTTCCCTCTCTATACATAATAAGAGGGGGAAAAAATATATGTCCGATATATCTAAACGCCTTAAACCTCACTGTGATTTAAGGCTTGAAGAGCTGGAAGCGGAGTTCATAAAGATCAGAAAAATAAAGCAGCTGACCCGTGAACTTGATAAACTGGAAAAAGAACTTGATTTGGCCGACCATGATGTTTTTCTGGATTGGGAGCGGGTAAGCAACGAGATAGACGCACTGGCTTACGAATTTTTTTACATGCATGGGCTTAAGGATTGCAGGGAACTAATGAATGAAGTGTTCTTCCCCAGTCGGTAAAACCGACTTGGTTTGTGCTAGCCGTGGGTTTTAACCCACGGTACAGTAAGATTAATTTTTATATCTATAGCTGAATTTTCTACGAAGGGGCTGCGTTAGAACTTTGTGTGCAAAGTTCGGTATAGCTACCTGATAAACCTGCCCTGAAGGCGCTTGGTGGAGTGACTAGAAATTCCTGCCTGCATTTATCAAAGTCCGGCGAATTCGTCACGGATGACGGATTCAGGTGGGTATGTCGTGGATGGCATTGGAACCGGCCGGAAAATAGCAGGTATGCAGGCTTGGAAGTTCTGTCACGGAATCCGTCGCGCCCATATTTTTAGCCTCCGCGGCGAGCGGCGGCTTTTCCCCCGATTTTGGCCGGTTCAAAAG
>JAEZKZ010000055.1 GCA_023415305.1 Bacillota bacterium | reverse complement strand
ACCTTACCTAATCTACCAACAACACCCATCATATCAGGGGTTGCAACAACTACATCATATTCAAACCAGTTTTCGTTCTGAATCTTTGATACCAATTCTTCAGCACCTACGAATTCAGCTCCGGCCTGTTCAGCTTCCTTAGCCTTATCTCCCTTTGCAAATACCAACACTCTAACCTTTTTACCGGTTCCGTGAGGAAGTACAACCGCACCTCTAACCTGTTGGTCTGCATGTCTGGAGTCAACACCCAGCTTTATATGAACTTCAACAGTCTCATCAAACTTTGCTTTAGCAGTTTTCTGAGTCAAGTCGAGAGCTTCTGCTGGATCATGAAGCTTTTGTCTATCAACAAGTTTTGAACTTTCTTGATACTTCTTTCCTCTAAACATACGTCACACTCCTTAAGTGGTTAATTATTGTCGGAAACCTGAGGTTTCCTCCCACAAACTTTACTAGTAATTCAAGAATATCTCGTCAGATATTTACTAGTCTATTACAACGATACCCATGCTGCGTGCTGTTCCAGCAATCATGCTAGCTGCTGCATCAACGCTTGCCGCATTCAAGTCAGGCATTTTCAATTCTGCAATTTTACGAACTTCTGCCTTAGTGATCTTTGCAACTTTGTCCTTGTTTGGCTTACCAGAGCCGCTCTCAATCTTGCATGCTTTTTTCAGAAGAACAGCTGCTGGAGGAGTCTTTGTTATGAAGGAGAAAGATCTGTCAGCATAAACTGTTATAACAACCGGGATTATTAATCCAGCGTCTTTTGCTGTTCTTTCATTAAATTCCTTACAAAAACCCATAATATTAACGCCGTGCTGTCCTAAAGCTGGTCCAACCGGTGGAGCCGGAGTTGCCTTACCCGCAGGAATCTGAAGTTTTACGTAACCTGCAATTTTCTTTGCCATTAATTCCACCTCCCAATTTTCTGCGAATACTTCTCGTACCCGCCTGTATTGCCCATAGTTTATTTATTAAAAGGACAGAAAAACAATATGTTTTCTATCTGCCTTATAATCTAAATCTTCATGATCTGTGTCAGTTCAAGCTCAACAGGAGTTTCTCTGCCGAACATGGAAACAGATACGCGAACCTTTTTCTTTTCAAGATTAATTTCTTCAACGATTCCGATAAAGTTTTCCAGAGGACCTGAAGTAACTCTAACATTGTCATTAACTTCATAATCTATCACAGGTGCAAATTCTTCCACACCCATTGCTTTTACTTCTTCATCAGATAATGGCACAGGCTTGGATCCAGGTCCAACAAAACCTGTAACTCCTCTAGTATTTCTAACGATATACCAGGACTCGTCCGACATAATCATTTTGACAAGCACATAGCCAGGAAAAACCTTTTTAAGTGTTGCCTTCTTTTTGCCGTCCTTAATCTCTATCTGTTCTTCCATAGGAACAACGATATCGACTATATAATCCTGCATGCCTCTGTTTTCCACTATCTTTTCTAGATTAGCCTTTACTTTGTTCTCATACCCTGAGTAGGTATGAACTACATACCACTTAGTATCTTCAGACATATCAAAAACAGGCCCACCGATTCAGAGCCCCATGTCCTCCCTCTAATTCTTTTAGTCTTGATAAACACCCCGGTCATGCCAACACAGGTCAGCAGAATCAGAAGATGCTATTTAGCAAGACATACACACACTATTTTGTAAATACAACATCAGCTAATGCTGTCAGCCCGAAATCTGCAATCCATATTATTGCACCAACAACCAGACAGAACATAAGTACTGTTATAGTATTGTTTATTAACTGAGATCTACTAGGCCAAATAACTTTTTTTAACTCAGCTTTTATTTCTCTAAACAACCTTGCCATATTCTGGCCACTTCTCTTTATGCGAGATACTTTTTTAACCTCGTTTTCAGCCATGTTACCCTCCATCTACGCGCATAACACGTATTAAGTGAATTAGGTATGAAAAAGACACTTTTGTAACTTTTTCCTGCGTGAATAACTTTCCTCACGCTTATCACAATCCCATAATAATTCTTTCAATATCAATTGGCAGTTATTTCAGTCATTGTTGACACAATTCCTATATATATGACCCTCATGCTGAATTATATCCAAGCACGGGAATCAATAAACATTGCCAGCCAATTTCACAAGCTAACATTTCCACCGGAAACCTTGAGGTATATTGGCTTTTGCCTTCTCACCTTAAGACTTCCCAAGAGAGACTGAGAGCGTCATTACAATCATCCAGTCTCCAGGAAATAAGTTAAAACTTCCAGCACTTATTCAGTCCGGAGAGACTACAAGTCTCAAAAGGAAACACTCAGTTATGCCATTATTACGACAAGGCTATTTTGCTTCCGTAGAGACTATAATTTACATGATAACAAATTATTTAGTCTCTTTGTGGACTGTGTGCTTATGACAGAATTTACAGAACTTTTTCAACTCAAGTCTGTCAGGATCGTTTTTCTTGTTTTTCTTATTTGAATAGTTTCTTTGCTTGCAATCAGTACATGCGAGTGTAATCTTAACTCTCATCAGTAACACCTCCAGCCGCTTAATGTGTATTTCA
>JAEZKZ010000037.1 GCA_023415305.1 Bacillota bacterium | reverse complement strand
TTAAGTTCATCAGTAAAACTCATTTATACCACCCCTATTGAAGTGAAATATTATACTTGGCAGCCAATGAATTAACAATGTCAGCATCTACGCCTTGCTGATACAAATTAGCCAAATATGAAGCTATGTCACGTTTGCCCTGTGCTGATACAACAAGCCTACTGGAATACTTAGGGCTTCCGTTTGCATCAGTTCCTATCTGTTCCGGCTGATAGTATACCGATTCAATATACTTGGCGTAATCGTCAGCATTAAAATTTTTGTTGGTATCATATTTAGCAGTACTTCCCGATGAACCGCTTGACCTTATTTTGTTAAGCTGTGCTAATGCTGTATCGTAATCAAGTGATCCAGCCTGTACTTGCTGTGCTAACCTCTGAGCCTGTAGCTTTAGAGTTTCCGGCAAGTAAGAATTTTGTATTTCCTGCGCCTTATTCTCCAATTCCTGCTTTTTATTAGACAATATCTGAGCATATACAGTAGGATTAGTTGAGCTCTTGTTATAATCAAATTGCTGTTTTTCAAGTGTGTCCTGACCGTTTATAGTGCCTGTCTGCTGTCCTAATGCTAAGTCATACTGACGGTTAGCATTCATCTGATTAAGGTAATTCTGTAATCCTTGTTCTTCTATATCTGCATCTGCTGCAAGTTTATTTGCATTGTATGCATCTACCAATCCAGTACGCCTACGCGCTATATCTGCATTAGCTGATGCCTCTTGCTGGTCTAATGCGCCAATTTGTCCCTGTAAAGCTGCGTTACGGTATATTTCCGGCATAGTTCCGCCATTTCCTTTTATACCTCTTGCTGCTGCTCTTTGAGCAAAATTTAAGGCCGCCAAGTCTGATTGTCCGGCCGCCTGATTACGTTTACCATAATATGTTGGTGCTATTGTTGATTGTTCCTGGTCTAATGCACTATTACCACTTGCTAACTGTTGATCAAGTAGTGCATATGTTCTCTGCCTTTTTGCTGCCATTAATTCATCCATCATTTTCTTTGTTGGATCTTCTTCTGGTGTTATAGGATTTTCTGTATTCCTTGAATCACCAGGCAAAGCTGTAAAATTTGTACCTGTTGCATCAGACATGTATCCGGCATTATTCCTCAACCTTTCGGCGTTGTTGCGCAGGTCTTGTCTTAAACCATTATCAGTTGTATTTTTATACATGTCGTGGATCGTTTTCATTTCTTCGCTGTTTTCGACTTGGTTAACTCTGTCTAAATATGAACTGTTAGCCAATAAAATCAACTCCTTTGTTTAAAAATGGGCATAAAAAAAGCACCCTTGTTTTCAAGAGTGCTAAATCTATTAAGTTTTACTTTAGAAAATCTTTAATTTTGTTAATCGGCATTGCAAAACCTCCAAAAAGCCCATCATCACCTTTTTGTATTATCCCAATGAGTTTGTTTTGGTAAAATACCGCTCCACCTGATGAACCGGGATAAATTTTTGTGCTTCGTATTGGCATTAGTGTTTCTCCTTCCGAAATCCACATAAATTTTCCTTTATCGTATACGTTTAAAACTCCTTTAGGGCAAGTTATTAAATCTACATATGTATAATTGGGAATGTTACTATCGCCTATTTCAACTCCACCTGTCATATCCGTACTCAGTAAAGCTATATCGAGAGATTCGTCATACTTCAATAACTTAGCTGTATGTGATAGCTGCTGGTAGTCCATTATTTTAAGTGTAGGGCTATTGTTTACAACATGGTAAGCAGTAAGTATCTTTCCATTAACTAACACGCCTGAGCCTGTTCCGTGACTTGATTCTATGTACACGCAATACGGTGACAGCTTATATTCTGGTGTATATATATCTGTTTTACCTGTTTTATAGTCTACAACCCATCCAGCTTTTTCAAATGTATCTCTAGCAGGTAAGTATAATTTATCGTTTATATATACGCCTTGTACAGCCTGTCCATTAATAGATAACTGCGTATTAGCTGGCGTTGCTGTTAGTGTACTACTTGCCGTAGATGGCATTATAAATATGGATAATATGACTAGTAAGGTTATAATTTTGTTACGCATAATATCACCTCGTTAATCATATTATACCATAGTTGGGAATAGAATATAAGTTATCCGTAAATTTCATAAGTATATGTAACTGATGGAGAAGGAACTGGCATAAAAAATGATGTACTTGTTGCAGTGTACCCACCTTTATAAAATTTATTTTCTGATGTACTAAATACTTTTGAACCATTAGCAGTAAGTGCATTTATTGAATAGCATGTCAATCGTCCTTGACCATCTCTAATTATTATTGTATTTGGTAAAAATGTTAATCCAGAAACCGATATGTAATTCAACGATACAGTACTTCCATCATCTCTTGTAAAATTAGTTGTCCCCGTTACCGCCGTGACAGTTCCTGTTCTGTACTGTACACCTGCTACTGATTGTGCGTTATTGTCTAGTTTGTAATCATCAAGAGTTTTTATAAGGCTCATGCTGTCACCTCATTTACTCCCCATATATAATAATCCATATCTGTTGCGACTTCGCCTGTTACTTTTATTGTTTTACCTGTTAATACAGGAACGCCACCTTCAAAATTGAGAACTATAGAATTTTTTGTTGGCACTGGTTTTGAAGATACTATTCTTTTATCGTCAATTTTAACAATGGCGTACTTATCTGCGGCGTTTGCATTGGATATTATTATACCTTTTAACAAAAAAGTAGTATTTGCTGCTATAGTTGCAACCGTTGTTTCTGTTGTTGTTAGCGTTCCATTGTAAACCTGATCCGAATTAGTTTTAGCCATTATATCTCACTCCCCTTAATGATAAAAATTTAATATCTTCTACAGATTTCTGTAAATTTGTTATTGATGTTACTGAATTATTTACACTTGTAGAAATTGCTTCAAATTCGGTTTTATGTGTATTATTGAACCATTCAACAAAACTCTTTAACCCTTCGTCAAATTTAGCTTTAAACTGGTCTGTTGTTAGTCCTCTTTCATCTGGCGATGTGCCTATGTTAGTTATTATTTCAACATTACCGTCATATGTCTGCATTTTATCAACTCCTATTTTTTACTTCTCCACCAGTACGAGTAGGAAGTGTAATTGATAGTACCACAGCACCATCTAAACCATTGTTTGATATTTTAAGTTTGAAATAATCTATTTTCTTGGCTCTTATCTTAAACTTGAAAGGTTGTGGGCTATAGTTTGTTTCAAATGAAAAGTCTGAGAAATCCCAAGTATCAAAACCGCTTAATCTATATTCGGCTGTATAAAGGTCTGACACTGTGCTGCGGTCTGTCTCATAAGTAAAGTCTATATGTGTTTTGGTTAATGGAAGTATTGAAATATAAAGTCTTTGAATAAACTTTCTTAACCACTCAACTCCAAAATTAAAATATCCCATTTCCCATATTGCATTAATTAATTCTCCGTCATATGTACCTATGCTTTCGCTAAAACTCATTATTGTACCGTTTTCAGTGCCAAAACACATTTGCCTATCTTTTATAACGAAACAAGTCGGTGTATGTGGTAAGTCAAGTATGTGCCATGTATCGGTACGATAGTTGTATACCCATACTTTTGAGCCTACGCAAAGCCAATACTGACCTTTATCAAACCAATCCACTGTAATAGCTTTTGATAAATCAACAGTATCAAGGTCATTTTGAACTCTTTGGCTCATCCATGTGGCGTTCTTTTCATTTGCAATATACGTTGATTCCCACTTGTAAACACCCTTCCATAATGTAAAAGGATAATTTACTATTATCTGTGTCTGACCTTTGGCTATATTACCTACCTTACTTGACATAGGCTTAACTGGGAACATTGCTGTTACTGCACCTGTAGATGGGTCTACGTAGTCTTCTTCTTCTGAATACCATGCAGAAGCCTCTGAATCGCCGGAAGTAAATATAAGCTGCTTGTCGTACTGAGTACACATGTCTGTTATTTCATACTCACCTACATCACTATCTGCAAACTTAGGCCAGAATGTCGGATCAGATACGCCAGCTAATGTTACTCCCGAACAATAACGTGTATTCTTATGATCTGAGTTACCATATAGCCAATATCTGGCGTAATAAACGCCACCGTAATAACGACATTTTGTTATGCTCTCTCTGTCTCCTGCTGTTGCTTTAGTCCACTGAATAACAACATTGTTTACGCCTGTTGCCGGAGCTGTGACAAATGTTACTGTGCCATTTGTAAGGTTTACTGTATAATCGGTATTTTTAACCTTAGTTACTCCGTTAACCATTACAGAATCAACCGAGGTTATTGAGTATTCTAACAGCTGATATACTGTTTCGCTGCCAGTAGCGGAAAACTTCATTGCTTTTGTGCCATTCAAATAGTTGATAGCTTCAAGCATTGTACCGCCGCCTGTTGGTGGTGCTGCTGTGTAAACTGTTGGTACATATCCAGGTACTACAGCTATTGAGCCTGTACCACTCCAAGAATAGTAGTCTGTGCCGTCAAGGATATACACGTTATTATTGGACACAAAAAAAGTAGTCGGGTATGAATCGGCTACTGTTCCTAAGTCTGTATTAACATGAGTGGTTGTATTATGCTCATATATATGCCCGTTACAGGCAAATATCATATGTTCAGTTCCGTTTAATGTACCGCACCACATACCGTTTATTCGGTGGTTTAGCGGTTCAAACATTCGTGAGTAACCAAACATCTTTTGAAGTTTGAAGTCGTCTGTTATGATGAAGTTTGACATTTTAGATGCTTCGCCAAGCTGTAGGAGTGTTTCAGTAACAGACTTATTTACTCCGAGAAACTTCTCTATTGAATAGGGTTGTACTGCTGCCATTTTACCACCCCTTATGTGATACCATAAACATCTGTTATATCTTCAGATTGAATAGGTTTATGTGCTGATTTTTTTATGCTATTAAACATCTGATCACAGAAATTTGCCAAATCAGTATTTTGATCTGATTGCGCAAAATGATTTGCAAGAAAATACACGCCAGCCGTACATCCTATATCGCTCTCCTGCAATGTCTGTGTAAATGATGTAATTGGAATTGGTTCTGTTATATTCTCTATTGGGACCATTATATTATGCCATGCATTTAGCAATGGTAATGTTTTGTTTCTGTATTCTTTAACTTGATTATTATTTACTGTTCCTGTATCAGACATTTCGTCTATTACTGCTATTGATTGTGTAAAAATATCTTCCGGTGTCATTTAATCACCACCTTATAAAAATAGGGCAGGTTTTACCCTGCCCTTGTGGTTTATTCCTTGTCTTTATTGTGCTTTTTGGCCTTTTCAACAGGTTTAAAACCTTCTCTTTCTGCCAGTACAAATGTGTTTTTGTCTATCAGTTCCATAAATACTTCTTTGCCGTCTACTTCTTTAACAAATTTCATACGTTACCTCCTTAAGCTTCGTTCTTATGGCAATATACAGCGGTGTTCTTTGCAGTTAATACGAACGCATCGTATCTGATACGTCCTTCAATAAGAATACCGTTGATACCAGGAGGGTTGTCGTGTGTCTTATAATCCTGTAATTTGTCTGCTCCAACTGTTGCACTTGGATGAGCAACAACAAAGTCAACTTTTGCAGGAAGATAAGTGGAAGGTACAGGAATAATCTTAATACCGTCAACCTTACCAACTACTCCGTTAACAAGTTCGTCCTTTGACATTTCAGAAGCAAGCATGAAAGCCGGATCCTGTTTAATAAATGAATAAAATGCATATGATACCCAAGCAATTTTACCGTTAGCAGGTACTTTTTTGTTACCAAAGTATTCATTAGCTGCCAAGAGTGAAGTATATGCGTTATCTTTTGTAATTGCCGCCGGGGTTTCGTTAACTCCGCCTGCTGCTATTGCTGCGGTTGCCATTGCTGCAAGTCTGTAGGTATCAATTTCCGGGATAATAACCTCGTCAATTTCTCTGGCAAGGGCTTTACCTGCTGCCATTGCTCCCTGAGTATCGTCAAGTGACTTTCTATCTATCGTGATAGAGAATGCTCTATCCTTTGATACGGTCATATCCTGCTTGGTGTTCTGTAACTCTGTAGGAGTTCCATACCTTGATGATCCTGTCAGTGTATAGTCACCGAGTGCAACGGTTGGAATAGAATATACGCTTATGGTAGATACTCCACTCCATTCATAGTCCTTGTTAATACCTGATTCTGTAAGTGATTTAAGTTTAAATCTCTCCGCTACTTTGGAAGAGTATTTCGATGCGTAATTTATAGCCATATTATCAATCCTTTCTGCCTTTTAGGCATAAAAAATACACCTTTCGGTGTTTACTTAACTGAATCAAAGCCCATTTCAAATGGGTCTTGACCTGTTGGGTTATCTCCCCCATGTGCTGTTGCTCCATTTACCGGGGCTTTTTTCTCGTTCTTGCTATTCTGTGTAAGAATTTTTACCTTTGCTTCAAGTTCCTGATTTCTCTGCTCAACATATGCAGCTGTTAAGTCCATGCCATTACGAACCTTTGTCCATGTTTCCGGCTTAATTTCTTCAACCTTTGCATTTGGAAAGTTCTGAAAGAATCTATCGTACATCTGATTGCGCTGTACTTTTTCCTGCTCCGTTGATTCCTTCTGGTTAAGCTTATTTTCTCTTTCAGAAAGTTCATGTTCTTTTCTGGCTTGTTCAGGCGTAAGCCCTTTGTTTTGCGCTGTCTGCTCATAGTAAGTGTTATACAGTGCATCAAGTAATTCATCATCGGTCTGGTAGCCTAACATCTGGCTTACTTGCTGTACTCTTTCATACTTAGTGAGCCTTGGATCATTCTGAATGGTATTAAACTGCTGCTGTAATTTATCGTAGTTCATGCCTTTCTGAATGAGTGGTACGGCTTCATCGTAACCGAGTTCTTTTTCTTCATGATTGTATTTAACTTTAAACCTCGGCTGCTCTGCTGTTATTTCCGGGTCAGTAGAAGTGGTGTCCTCTGTCTGTAACTCGGATTCTTCTTTTGTTTCCGGAGTAAAATCGTCAGGCAATATTACATCATCACTTCCGCCAAGATTAACCCCATCGTCTTCGCTCAGATATGGTGTTCTGAACATTTTAAACATTAAAAATCATCCCTTCTGGCTATGGTGAGCCATTAAATTTAAACAACAAAAAAGCACCCATTGCTGAGTGCTTAAACTTAACTATTTACTTTGGTCTTTTACCGCCTTTCTTACAGCCCATTTTATCACCTCCTTAATTGGCTTTGTTTCTTATGGTTTCATATTTGGCAGGATTGTTTAAATCCGTTCCTGCGTAATTATTGCATTTAGGGTTGATACAGACTAATGTTAATTCGCTGAATACATCAGTAGTATTAACGTCACTAACTAATTTGTTGTTGGCTATTGCTAACTCCTTCTGGCATACCTTGCATTTCACCTGTACCACCTCCAATCATTGCTTGACTTTCTTGTGCTATGGCTTGCTGTAACTCAGGGCTTAACTTAATCATAAAATCATCGAACATTTTACCAATTTGGTCTTGTTCTGCCTGCTTGATTTTATCTATAAGTTTCTGTCTGTTTGGTACGTCTGTATCATCCATGGATTCAAGCCAATCTATTAAGCCTATTTTACCTTGTGATAACAGATTAGACATTGTATCTTTCCTTGCTCTATCGTCCCATATATTAGTTGTTCCAACGTCTACCTTTACATTGAGCCATATATTTTTGAGTATAGAAAAGTCAAACTGCTGTACTGTCTTTTTCCCTTCGACTTCGACAACTATTGGTCTTAATCCGTAATATGTTCCCATCATATCAAGAAGTATACGGCCTATGTCCTCTATCCACTCATACATATTTGCCCTGGTATTTTCAAGTGGTATACCTGCCTGCCTTACTGTTGCAAGTATAGCTTTACCGCTTGTCTTCTCTGGATTTATTTCACCCAATGCAGCTTCATTTATACCAAGAATATCCTTTAAATAGTCATACGCAAGTTGTATGGCCTGTACTATTTGGGTGCTCATTTGTCCGGGTTCAAGATATCCAGCAAGGTTTTTAATGTTTACGTTGCCGTCTGTATCTTTTACCGGGATCGCTTCGGCTATTTTATTGCTCCACGAATCAATGTACCGTTTATTGTATATAGCCTTTGGGAATGCTGTCATGCTAAGATGGAACATTATCATAGCAAACATAAGGTTAATCCATATCTGCGTTTCCATTGCTTCTGCAAGCGGTGGTCTGCCGTGATACTGTGATTCTTGTTTATCCCATGTTAACCATGATATAGGATATACGCTTAAACCTGTGTCAACGTCTTTATATATGTAAGTATCTTTTACGCACTTTGAAACAAGTATTGTTTCTCTTTCTTCCTCATAATTCTCAATAACAGGCTGACCCATTTCATCAAGTAAAGGCTGTCCGTTATCGTCTGCTTTTTCACGCTGCTTCTTTTCCTTTACTGTATCAACCTTATATACAAGAAAATATGTTGCCTTTCCGTATCCGTCTGCTTCTATCTCAAGCTCATTTTCAACACCAGATTCATAATTGTTGTCCTTGTCCTCTTGTATACTGTCCTGTTCCTCTTTATTTGCCTTGTAACGCTGTGCTTCTTTCTTAAGGTTAATTACTAGGTCACGTCCTGTTATACCTATCCACGGCTGTATTTTGGTGTCTGTAGATGGGTTATTAGCGTTGCCAAATAATATATTTGTACCGTTCACTAACTCAAAGCATATCTCGCCTTTTACATCTCCGAATGCTCCGCCGTATGGTTTCTTTGTTGGGTCAAAGTATAAATGTGCTGCAACGTCTCCCATTGTTCCAGCCTTAAACAAAGCATCACGAATGCGATTATCCATCTTAAACTTTTCAAGAAGGTTCGCTATTTCAGCACTAGCAAACTCGGCTACGTCCATTTGATCGTTTCCATCGTCTGCATATTCCAATGGTTCAAGATCTATCTTTGTATTTGTGGCTGTTATTGAAGCTACCCAAAACCTTAATGCTTTCTGGAATATGTTGAATACGCATTTACGCATACCTGTTATTTCAAGGTTACGCCACTGATTACCGTTTACAAAGTCAACCAATGCGGCCATCAAGTCATAATAGTTTGCATTATTGATACACTTTAAGGAGTTATTGTATTTCTTTCCAGCTTCATATAACGCCCAATCTTTTGTTACATCATTCATTTACTCACCGCCCCGGACTTAATTAATTCCTTATAAACTTTATCTGCTCCGAATACAATAAATAAGGCGAGGAATATATTAAATAAAGGTATAAACATAGGTAGTAATCTGTGAACAAATTCAACCATCGATGATTTTTCATCAGATTTATATCCTTCTCTTTTAAGTTTGTTAACCAATGCTTTTATAGTTACAAGCGAAACTAGCAAACATATGATTGTACTTACTATATAAAACTTTATCATACGGTTCTCCTTTCAAGTGCTTTATTTACGTTATAATCCATCATCATGTCAAACTCTTTAGCCATTTGCTGCTGCTTCTGCTGCTCTGTACTTATTGGCTTTGTTGGCTTAGTTAGCCTATAGCCTTTTAGATAAGCTATATACAGGCATAAAAAAAAGACTATTGCTAGTCCGAGTATGATTATTAACATTTGTTTTTTCGCCGCCTTTCAGACCTGTTAGGCTTATGAATCTTTTCATAATATATACTTTTTAAGCGCACTGGATTATTAAATGTTATAGTTCCATTTCCATTAACAATAAAGTCTTTTTCTTCCGTGAGTTTATTGTCGTTAACATCAATAGCGTATATCATAAATACCCTCCTATGGCTTTATTCCCAATATAATGTCATGTGCTTCTTTGAGTTCATCGTCTAATGGTAATAATGCTTGCATTCTCCTGTTATACGCAAGTTCTTTACCACATCGTGTGCATTTAAATTCATATATTGTCAATGGTTCAACGCATCTAACCGTTTCCAAAGGCTTTTTATGACCGATGATTTTACAAAGTAATTTCATATATCTACCTCCTACAGTTTTATACTTAACTCCCCACCCATTACGTCTGATACCATGCGTTGGTATTGTTCTTCATAAGTTGGATTGTTCGGGTCCTTAATCTGTTTCTTTTCCTCAATATATGCCCTTATATCATCATGTAAAGCATAGCGTACCATATCAATGCTATGGTTGTTCTTATCAGGATATCCAGCTTTAAAGTTACCGTTTGAATCCTTCTCCAATTCATAATTGAGGAATTCTCTTGCAGTGTTTGGACACCGTATATCATCAATTATGATTTCCTCTATATGCTCAGACAAAAACTTTATGCCGTAGTCTACTGTATCTGGTCCTTTCCTTACTCCCATTATCCTTAATCCATACATTTGCATTTCGTCTATGCTCTTTGGTTCTGCTGAATCCGCTATGATAAGGTCATTATTGATGTTTTCTTTCTTTATCTCCTGCACTGCGTTATAGTTTGACAGCCTTACCTTATATATCTCATGGAATATATAAAGTCTGCGATACTTTCTATCATAGTGCATTACACCATAACTAAACGGATCAGTAGCATATCCGTAGTCAATACCACGACGTATATTTGTAAAGCTTGCTGTTTCTTCATCTGTTATCCGTCTACACTTGACGTTTTGGAATATCTCGCCGCCTGTTCCTGTTACTTCTCCCAAGTATTCGTGTTTATAATTGTCAGGCTTAGTTTCCTTCAAATGTTCTGCTTCAATAAAAAACTGCTCTCCAAGCCATTCCCGGGGAACAGTAGTATAATCACTATGGTGTACTCGCCTATCTTCTCTTGTAAGCTGTGCTTCTGCATTTACCCAATTGCTTACCGACTTAGGCGGATTGTATGAATAGAATACAACAAATTTCTTACCACCACGCATAAGAGATTGATTTATCATTCGTATTTCTTCCATGCCGGAAAACTCGTCTAATTCTTCATACCATATATATTTACAATAGCCATGTGCAAACTTTATTGACTTAATCTTTTTAGGATTATCAGCACCGCGAAACAATATCTTTTGCCCTGTCGGTATATATGTTAGGCTTAATGGCGAAACGCTCTTATGCCACAAATGAGACACGCCCAACATTTCTATTCCCCAACATAATTGCTCAAATACCGAATCCTTTAAAGTGTCCTTAACTTTTCTTAAAACTACTGCGTTTGCTTCTGGATCTTTCATTATCCCAAGTGGTATTTCTACGCCTATACATGATGATTTTGTACTACCTCTACCACCTTTTAGCCAATAATGCGTGTACTTCTCTTGTTTTATTTCTTTGTGAATCTCATAAAAAGATGGAGCAATCACTTTTGACAGTTCCATATTATCAATCCTTCATAAAATGTATATTCCCCCTACTGTGAATACTCATTTTCTGCAATTTTGTTTATAGTGACTTGCATTATATGTCATCAACTATTTTAATAGGTACATTTCCATTGATGTTTAGATTATCTTCAAATAACTTATATCTCTTTCCCAGTAACTCAGCAGCTTTATTTCTGTCTTTAACAGGAGTTTCAAGTCCTAATTGGTCTTTTACATTGCCACGCATTACGTCGGTAAGGAACTTTAATACTTCATCCTGAGAAGCAACACGTTCGTTATCCTTGGAATCTAATCTTTCTTTTATATAGTTCTGAATGTTGGTATTTGTTAGGAGTTTACTTGCATTTGTCCTAGCTGCCAAATCAGTTTTGCATGAAGGGTAAGCCCTTTTATAGCTTTCTGATGCATTGTTTGTCTCTATATAATAATCAGCAAATGCTTTCTGTTTTTCGTTCATTAGCTTTCACCACCATATATTTAAGCAATTCAATCCCTTTTGAAAACTCATGCGTATCTGGCACATTCTTTTCAACTAATTGCCCTTGCCTATTCCTTTTCATAACCTTATGCCAAAATGTTAACTTATAATATGTTCCTATGCTGTTAAACTCTTTGTTGTATTTATGTATCTTTATAAGAGAAGTCTCTTTCCCTTGCATATTAAGCTTTAACAGCAATAGTTTTATGTTACGATCAATGTTCATGATTATCACCTATCCGCAAATAACTTTTGCTTTGTTGTTATCTCTGCCATGGTATCACCTAATCTTCGCTTTTCTGCACTATATACTCGGTATACTCTGTATTACCATTTTTCATAAATGGCGTTGCAATTACAACGTTATACCCATCCCTTAATGCTTCGGATAAAGATTCAGTTGTTCTTGTCCATCCATTTGCATACGTTCTTATAACACGTTGTTTTACTTTATCCATTCCCCTCACCTCACACTAACCAATACAACCATAGCAAATATAAATACTATTCCAGTATATATGTAATATGGTGCCATGCTCTTTTTCTTACGCTTGCATAATATGTCATTGTTGAATAAGCTAAATCTATCCATGCTGTTTCCTCCAATAAAAAAGAAGCCTTTTTAGGCTCCTTATATTACTTGTCTAATTCTTTCTTTACATCATCAACTACTGGACCAACCTTTTCAACTACATCTTTTAATTTTTCTTCTGTTACATTCAATTTATCTTTCCAGTAGTTAACTTCCCAAGGCTCATTAATATTTATTTTGCTGCTGTCTCTTCCATCTTTTATGTCTAAATTATCTCCCATATTATCACCCCCTTCATAAAAATATTTCTTCACAGAAGGGGAATTTCCTGCATATATTTACAAATTATTTAAACCTTTGTTTTGTTTCCTCGCCCTCTCATACTTGCAAAAATTCATTGATTCGCAGTATATGCAAGTGTCCAAGTCTTTTCTATGCCCTTTGCACGTTGGGCAATCTGCTAGTGTTCTATGTATATGCTTTGCCATATCATACACCCCATTTGTTTTATATCCGCATTTACAGGTAATCATATATAATCACCTCATGTCCCTGTTTCCTTATCCCTATTCATAAATTCCTTACACACCTCGTTACCACACCACACATTACGCCCTATATTGTCAGGCTCAGCTGTTATTACTATGGGTGGATAATATTTTGTTGTCCTACTTCTTTTTCCATCTGATATTGCATTCATAACCTCACCTACTTAATAATCGTTTTCTATAGGCTTGTACAATGGTATTAACTCGCCCATGCAGCGCTTTATTGTGCCATCCTCTGTAACATGAACCTCTATTATCCATCCGCCCATATTAGCTGCTATACGTTTACCCCTCATCCAAGGAGTTTGTGCGCATGTTGTTGCTCCCTCGTAACAGTGTACATTCCTATACAGCATATAAAAGGCTTTATGGTGGTGTCCGTTTATCAGTATGTTTGGCTTTTCTCCACCCATCATTGCATCAATAGTTTTCTGCGGAGCATAGCTCAAAGCGTATGAAGCACCGTCTAATGGATGATTTAATTCCAGTGTGCAATTCGGCGTTAGGTTTATCTTTGCATTAGCCAAGCCTAAATAAATCATATCTGCCCTTGCTGCTGCTATTGGTTTCCCTATGTCATGCCCTCCGGATTTTATATGGCTATGATCGTGATTGCCTGTAATAAACTTTGTTACTATTCCAGGTCTTTGCGGATATGCCGTAATAACGTATTGCTCTTGCTCGTCTGCTCCATGCTTAAATACTTCGTATTCATGTCCCGGGTGCATTTTATATCCATCAACTAAATCTCCGGAGTTATATACTGTTGTTATTCCTTCTTTCTGGAATACATCATACAAATAGTTAAGGAATGTTAGCTGTTGCCATTTACTTCCCATATGACAATCAGATACAGCACCGAAACGAATTATTCTTTCTCCATTCCAGTCCTCAAAATGTTCACTTTCGTTTATTACAATATCTCGACATATCTTAAAGCTTTCGTTTATCTCCGTTACCATTATTCCGGATTCTTTTATATCGTCCATTACTGCTTGTATTACTCTTGGAGATTCTTTATATTTCTCAGATAAATAAGAAATAGCACACCCTTTTTGTAACTCTTTGAGTATGCTATCATGTAAGCTTGCAGAATCGCTTTTAACAACTTGATTTTTTACAGGTCTAATTATATTACCTCTTAATCTATCTCGGTAAAATCGGCTGTCTACTGTCTTAAAAGGTACATTATATTTGATTGATATATCCCTGTATGACATTCCGTTTTCTCTGTCTATCTTTGCGCTATTGAACCAATCCCCCATTGTTTTGCACCTCACACATTTTTCTCTTATTCTCTCTATCCCAACTATTTAACTTAATCCTTATCTTTGGACTTGGACCGCGTTTTAATATATCTCTATAATCTATTGTCATGACTTGTACCTCACACAAATAATTTAGGCCGGATATACCGGCCCATAGAAGGAGGATATTTATGCAAATGAAAAAGGCAACCCATCGGCTGCCCTCACACATAAATCATATTAAATTATCACTATTTACATTATACAGCTAGTTTTCCGCAATTTTCCGCAAACTTTTGGTATTCGATAAATAATTTATCTAATGCCTTTTGCTGGAACAATTCACATGAACGCTTGCTATACTTCATCATATAAGCCACTTTACCCATCTTATATTGATTAATATACCGCAGTTCTATTACTCGCTTTTCCTCCATAGTCAGCACGGTAAAGCATTTATTAATATTATCTCTTGACTTCCAAAGTGCTTCTATCTCGTCAACTATTTTCTGGGCCCTTACTCCGTATTTATCAATCAATCTTTCAGTGGCGTTATATGTTTGATCGCTTGATTCTGTACCGTGCGGCATACCTGTTATTTTAGCAGCTTGCAGAGTATTGTATGTTTCCTGCTTATTTTGTAGTATGTCGTTAAGTTCCCGATTCAGCTTTTGTATATCCTCGGTGATGTTTGCGTAATCAAGAAGTATTTTTTCTATGTACTTCATTGTACCTCACCCCTTTGGTTTTTATTATTCGCAGAATTTACAGCTTGTATTGCATTTCTTCCACTCCTCGCTGTATTCTTCATACCCTTCCTTTCCGTTTGTATACTTGTAAACTAAAACATTCATACATCTTTCACAGGCTGTGGCATATACAATAATTGCTTCTTCAAGTGTATAATCTCCACTATTAACCATTGCTAGAATAGTTTCTTCATCATTCCATGTACTGTTAAATGATGCAACTTTTCTACTTCCGTAACCATCCCACTTTTTAGGCCATATATGCCATTTCTTTTTTGTTTGTGTTCCATGGCATGCTTTACATTCCCTGCCAACAATTCCTTCTATCCATCCATATGTAGGAACGATATATTTTCTTGGATGTTTACATTTGTCAACGTCACTTTGATTGATAAGCCTTAAGTATGTAGTTGTAAGTGTTTTTGGAAATCTTGATACTTGGAATACCGCACCTTTAGGATGATATTCATTTTCGGCGCATTCAATTTTATTTCCGTTTTCATCCTCATACCATAATGTTTCTAAATCTTCTTTATTTATCTTCATAACCTTTCACCTCACATTTTTTATTGTATTGCCTTTGCTATCTCCTTACATTGTTCTAGTGTAAGCTTTACTTTGCAATTATCTGCACTTTCATACATAATTACGTTTTCTTTGATAACGCCTATTTCAATAGTTTCTATTTCTCCTCGATGCTCAGATCCGTATATTGTATCAATTCTTTCTTTTAAAAGAACGTCAGGCTTTATATCTGTTATTTGGGGATAGCTACCTCCAACTATTGCTTTTAAAGAAGTGTATTCATTTACAGCTTCTATTATTTCTTTCTGCTTATCCACTGGCTTGCGGTTTACTTTTATCATAGGTATGACCTCCTTTGGCTCAAACATATTTGGTTTATCTGTCAAATATATGGTATAGCAACGGTTACATACACTTACGTTATACCTATTTTTACATCTGCTGCAAGGTCCCATTTTACCCCTCCTTAACTCGCCTTTTGTGTTCCCCACTCCTGTTTTATTGCTGCCAACTCATTAGGCTGCATTGTCTCTATGCCTATCTCCTTACACTCTGATACTATCCCATCTATTAGTCGGCTCATTTCTTTTGTATCGTATGTTGATGATCCAAAGTAACATTGTAGCTGTATACCTTCTTTGCCGTTTACCTCAATAGGCCCTAACTCTTTTACTGTTCGCCATTGTTCTTTTACCTTGTCCACCAAATTAGGCTTAACAACAATGTGTGTGAATACTCCGTATCTCTCCAACATAATCAAGTATAGTTCGTCTTTTGTAGTATGTAATACTGCTGCTATTTCAGATAATAGGACCCATAGATAAGCGTTAGCATCAAGGCTCCGTTTATGCTTATACTGTTTTACCTCAACGGATAATTCCTTACCTTTGCTTAATATGCCTTTTATCTCTGCGGCTTCTTTCTGTATCTGTAGCATATTATCTGATGAAGTAAGTACTATTTCCGTTTTCTTGTCTTCTGTATATTGTAGGCGTATATTTTGGGCTTTAAGAAGCATTACGCAGCACCTTCTTTTAAGTACATGTCATAGTACGTTACCCCAACAGCATAGGCTTGCCATATGTCAGATTTAAAGCCATAAAACCACCCTGGATTTTTCTTTGTGCCTACCTCTCCAAAGCGGTCTATTAATGCCTGTCTTATATTGCTGTCCTTTGCTTTCATGCTATGGCATAGGTTCATTTTTTCGTCTTTTCGGTAAATTTTCATTATTTCGTCAATATCCATATGCCTTAAAGCTGTTTCAAAAAATCTTCCTATCCAGAATACCGTTTCAAACACTTCTTTACCTACTGCCATTCCGTAAGATGCAACCATTTCAATTGCTACACGCCTTATTTTGTGTTTGTTTATCAAATCGTCCATTTTATTTTTTAAGATGTCATTTGAAATTTTCCCAAACTCCAAAGGCTTTAAGTCTATATCTAGTACAACATATGCGCTTTCTGTGTTGCCCGGATCAATTGCAAGTATCATTATGCAACCCCCTCTCTTTTATATTCTTCTACCGTTAAGCCTATATAGTTCTTGCCAAACTCCGATATAAATCTGTCATGTCCATACTGCTGTTCAAATTTAGCTTGATACTTCTGTTTCAACTCCAAGTCGAACACTGGGTTGTTATGTACTGCTTTATGTCCTATTCTGTGATATTCCGGCGACAATCTTATCTGCAAGCCGTATTTTATTGACTTTTGCCTGTTAGGACCATAAAATATTTCATGTAGTTCGGCGTAAGGT
>JAEZKZ010000091.1 GCA_023415305.1 Bacillota bacterium | reverse complement strand
TCCCCCGGCCCCTTCCCCCACGCTGTTGCGGAGGGAAGGGGAGTACGGCGGCGGTTTTCAAGTCCTGCCCCCCTTGCGGGGGAAGGATTTAGGATGGGGGGAAGTTCCGAAGTGCATAACACGCTCTAGGGGGCAGCCGGCAGGCGTTCGACCACGCGCAATTTGGCGCTGCGGCTGCGCGGGTTGGCGGCGCTCTCGGCGTCGGCGGCCTGGACCGGCTTGCGCGTCACCAGCGACACCCGCGCATGGTGATCGCAGGTGCAAACCGGCTGGTGGGGCGGGCAGATGCAGTCGGTCGCTTCGAGCCGGAACGCCTGCTTGACGATGCGATCTTCCAGGCTGTGGAAGCTGATCACGGCCAGCCGCCCGCCGGGCCGCAGCAGATCGATCGCGACCGGCAGCACACGCTCGACCGCCTTCAGCTCGTCGTTGACCGCGATGCGCAGCGCCTGAAAGGTGCGCGTGGCCGGGTGAATCTTCTCGCGCGGGCCGCGCTGGGCCTTGGCGACGAGCTCGGCCAGGGCGCGCGTCGAGTCGATGGGGCGGGCGGCGATAATCGCGCGGGCGATACGGCGGCTGTTGCGCTCCTCACCATAGCGGTACAGGATGTCCGCGATCTCGTCCGCGTCCCAATAGTTGACGATATCGCCGGCGGTCGGGCCGGGTGCGGTCGGGTCGAAGCGCATATCGAGGGGGCCTTCGTGCATGAAGGCAAAGCCGCGCGCCGGATCGTCGAGCTGCATCGACGAGAGGCCGAGGTCGAGCAGAATCCCATCTGCGCCGGGCGCGTCGCCCAGCCAGCCGGGCACGAGATCGCCCAGGCGCAGGTAGCTGGCGTGCACCAGTGTTGCGCGCTCCCCAAACAGGGCGAGCCGCTCGCGCGCCAGGGCCAGTGCCGCCGGATCACGATCCAGCCCAAGCAGGCGCGAATCCGGTGCGGCACTCAGAATGGCGTGCGCGTGTCCCCCCGCGCCGACCGTGCCATCCACAAAATGCCCGGTGGGCAGGTCCGCCACGCGCAGCGCGTCGAGCACGGCGTCGAGCATCACGGGGATATGCGGAGCTTCGGGTGAGGTCACGGGCGGCGATCCTGTCTGGTGGTTCGACAATGGCGCGTAGTGTAGTGGATCGGGCGCGCATTTTCAACCGCCGCCCGGCTGGTTGTGTGGAAAATCCGGGCAGGATAAACGCGGCAAAATACGGTACAATTGAGAACAAATGTGTTAATTTTCCGAGCGCGGATTCAGAGTCACATGGCCGATTACCAAGCCCCTGAGCATATTCAAGACATTCTCCACAACCTGCCAGCCGAGCCGGGCGTCTACCAGATGATCGATCCCACCGGCAAGATCATCTATGTCGGCAAGGCGAAGAACCTGCGGAACCGGGTGCGCAGCTATTTCCAGCCGAGCAACTATGACAGCAAGGTGCTCCGCCTGCGCGCCGACGTGGCCGATATTCAATTCCTGCTGACCGGCGACGAGCTGAAGGCGCTGATCACCGAGGCCGAGCTGATCCGCGTCCACAAGCCGCGCTATAACATCCTGCTCAAGGACGACAAGCACTACCCGTATATCCGCGTGCGGACCGGCGACCCGTTCCCAACGGTCGAGATGACGCGGCGCATGGATCGCGGCGACGGGCACCGCTACTTCGGGCCGTTCACCTCGGCGGGCGGCGTGCGCGAGACGCTCGACGTGTTGCGCAAGGCGTTCCCCTACCTGACCTGTGATCGCGAGATCACCGGCAACGATGCGCGCGCCTGCCTCTACTACGATATCAAGCTGTGCGGCGCGCCGTGCATCGGGGCACAGACCCGGGCGGAATATTGGGCCAACATCGAGGGGATCATGCGCGTGCTGCAAGGTCACGCCGAGGACGTGCTGCACGATCTCCAGCACGAGATGGCCGAAGCGTCCGAGGCGCTGGACTTCGAGCGGGCGGCGATTCTGCGCGACCGGATTCGCGTCGTGAGCCAGATCTCGCAGCGGCAGCGGCTGGTGGCGGATATCAGCGCCGACCAGGACGTGATCGCCTTCGCCCAGGAAGGCAGCGACGCCTGCGTCCAGATGTTCCTGATCCGCAACGGGCGGCTGGTGGGCAGCGAATACTTCGCGCTGGCAGGCACCGAGGACGAGCAGGCCGAGGATATCGTCAGCAACTTCCTGACGCAGTTCTACCAGGAAGCGACCGACATCCCGCGCGAGATCGTGCTGCCGCACGACGTCGAAGAGGCGCGGATCATCGAGCGCTGGCTGCGCGACAAGCGCGGCGGCAAGAAGGTGAAACTGACCGTGCCCCAGCGTGGCAACAAGCGCGAGCTGGTGCGGCTGGCCGCACAGACCGCCGCCGAGAAGCTGCAAATCCTGCGCGCGCAGTGGGCCAGCGACACCGGCAAGCAGGAGACGGCCATGAGCGAGATTCAAGAGGCGCTCGGCCTGCCGCATCCGCCCAACCGGATCGAGTGCTACGACATCAGCACGACGCAGGGCGCGGCCATCGTCGCCAGCCGGGTCGTGTTCGTGCAGGGCGTGCCGCGCAAGAGCGAATACCGCCGCTTCAACATCAGCACCGTGGCGCACGAAGGCTCGGACGATTACCAGTCGATGCGCGAGGCACTGACCCGCCGCTTCCAGCGCTACCGCGACGCGGTCGAGACGCCTGCCGAGGAGACTCAGCCGGGGAGCAAGGCCGACCGCGACGAGACGTGGCGCCTGCTGCCCGATCTACTGATGGTGGACGGCGGCAAGGGGCAGTTGGGCGTGGCGGTCGAGGTGCTCCAGGCGTTCGATTTGCTGGACCGTGTGCCGGTTTGCGGGCTGGCGAAGCAGTTCGAGGAAATTTACCTGCCAGGGCGTTTGCGGCCTGTGATCCTGCCGCGCCGCAGCGAGGGGTTGTATCTGCTCCAGCGCGTGCGTGACGAGGCGCACCGCTTCGCGATCACCAGCCACCGCGCGCGCCGCCGCAAGGCGGGTCTGGCGAGCCGCCTGGAAGAAGTGCCCGGCATCGGTCCGGCGCGGCGCAAGGCGCTGCTCAAAGCGTTCGACAAGGATATCGAGGCCATCCGCGCCGCCAGCATCGACGATCTGATGCACGTGCCGGGCATCACGCGCGAGATCGCGGAGAGCATCAAGGCCGTGCTGGGGGGCTAGGGCGATCCATACGGATGATGGGACGGGCGGGGCGCAGCAGCGCTCCGCCTTTTTGTGTTTTGGTGGGCAGCGGCATACACTCAATGCAGCGTTTATTGTTGCTTACGGTTATTGCAACAGATAGAGTGAGTTGGGGGGCTATGTTCAAATACCGTTGGGTAATTGTCTGCGCGGGTGTGCTCACGCTGTTGATCAGTCTGCCTGCGCTTCACGCGCGGCTTGTCAAGGCGGCCGACTTTACCGTGACCAATCTCAGCGACAGCGGGCCGGGCAGTCTGCGGCAGGCCATCCTGGACGCAAATGCTGCTGCCGGGGCCGATGTGATCTCCTTTGATGCTGCGCTGGCGGGCGGCACGATTACGCTGACAGCCGGGCCGCTGGTGCTCAGCGATGCGGTGAACATCCAGGGGCCGGCAGCTTCGATCATCGTGGACGGTAATGCATCCGGTCGGGTGTTTGAGATTGCCACCGGGAGCACCGTTTCCATTTCCAATCTCACCATCCGGAATGGTACGGGGCCGGTGGGGGGCGGCATCAGCAACAGCGGCGCCCTGACGCTGACCGGCGTCACGCTTAGCGGCAACAGCGCGGGCGGATTTGGCGGCGGCGCGCTCTACGGCGCTCCCGGCAGCAGCACGACGATCCGCAAC
>JAEZKZ010000074.1 GCA_023415305.1 Bacillota bacterium | reverse complement strand
GAGTTCCGGCCTGTGGTGCACTGCTTTTCAGTTCTTCCTTTTTTGCAAACTCCATAAATTTTTGTATGGAGGCCGCCATTGAATTCTGAATTGAGATCCTGCTGAACATGAAGCTGTTTTCAGCAGGGTCCATTGTCTCTTCCCCAGCTGTATCAGTGTACAATATCTTATCAGCAAAACCTTCCTTGACCGCTTTTTTGGCAGACATAAAAGTTTCTTCATCCATCATTTCGGATATCTTTTTGTGCGACTTTTTGGTCTTTATCTGATAGGCATTTATAATAGTTTCTTTGACTTCGTCAAGTACGTCTGCCGCATGTCTCATGTCTTTTGCTTCACCTACCGCACTGCTCCATGGGTTATGTATCATAAGCATTCCGACAGGGCTCATATTTATTTCTTCACCGGCCATTGCAATAACAGAAGCAGCTGACATAGCCTTGCCATCAATCTTTACAGTAACCTTACCATCATGTTCCTTGAGGGCATTATATATACCGGCGCCGGCAAAAACATCACCGCCATAACTATCAATCCATAAAGTAATATTCTTCCCCTTATGTTCAGCCAGCTCAGTCCTGAAAGCATTGGGCGAAGCTGCAGGAATTCCGTACCACTCATATATCCATGCATCATCATCACTTATAATTTCTCCGGATATTCTGAGCTCAACTTGAGTATCATCCTGCTCATTTTTAATAAAGTTCCAAAACCTAGCCATTCTTTTCATCACTCCCCATAATTTCTTTTGCAACATACTCAGCTAATTTATCCATAATAGAACTGGATAAATTATTGATAGATCCATTATTAGCCTGTTCGGTAGCATCTTTACCGGCAGGCCTAATTTGCTGAAGGAGTTCACTTTCTCTGACAACCTGGTCTATATTCTTGTCCCAGTCACCTCCGGTCAGCTCAATAGTTTCTTTCTCATGTGTCGAGAAAGCCTGTTGGACTCTAAGAATGGCAGCTGTTACTTCCTTGACAGGATCTATCTGTCCTGGAGCTGGTCCGTTCCAATCAGCTTTACACCAAGCCTTTTTCTTTGCAGGGTCTGTAAAAAACCCCGGTGCATTTACCCTTCCTCTTGCAACAGCTTCAGACAACCACAGTTCATATATTGGTTGGCAGAAATCATTTGCAAACCATGTCCGTCGCATTCGGAATGATTTCCATGCTTCCAACAGAGCTGCCCTTGATGCAGAGTAGCTGGCCATGAAAGACTTTGTAAGCAGTTCAAAAGGAACTTCAAGTGCAGCTCCGGTGTATTTGGCCATTGCTGTCACAAAAGCATCAAACTGGGCAGTAGGCTGTTTTGGTTCTCCGAATTCAACACTCTCTCCGGGCTTTAATATATTGATTGTTCCGGCGCCCAGTTCATAACTCATTTCATCGTCATCAATCTGCTGTTCCTGTTGGACAGAGTCCCCAAGTAATGAATCACTTGCCGGTACCTCTGACTTAATGAAAGCAGTAAAAAACGACTGCACAACCGCAGCCGTCAATGTCGCTTCCGTGAATCTGGTTATCTGTTTAAGACATTCAATAACCGGTGCAAGGTACGGAACCCCTCTGTATTGTTCACAGCGTTCCTGTTCCATTAAATGAAGAATATTCGGATTCCCTGTTTTTTCTCCAAAGGCTTCTACACGAGTCCAATCCTTTTTAAGCCCTTTTATACTGCTATTCGGATATTGATTACATATCCAGTATGCAACAACAGCGCCCGTCGCTTTATCTACCTCAACGCCGTTATATATCGGGTTATCATTTGAGGTATTCTTTCCGACAACATTTACCTTTGCCGGTAGGAAGCTTGCCATTCTGTATATAGAATTGGGAGTACAAATTCTGTCGGATTCGATCAGGTGTATTCTTAGACTATATGGCATCCAATTACTCGGGGTATCCTGCTTTACTATCCCGAAGCCATCTCCATTCATGAGCCAGCTCATAAGAGCCAATTGCTGCAGCTCATAAAAGTTATTAAGCCTTAAAGTATCACACCAAACAGACTCGGCCCATAGGTTGAACTCCCTCTCGGAATTCATTTCCCATTTATCAGCCTGTTCCCGTGTCATCCCAAGGTACTCGAAGTCAATCCGAGCTTTCAGTTTTAAACCTGATCCGACTACATTTGTTCTGTTTGTTTTTACTGCCGATGTAGCAAGTGGCGCCGACATATACAGGTCTCTGGATCGTTGCCTTAAAATATCAAGATTTTTGTCTATATCGTCCTGGGGACTTTTACTATTGGCAGTCCATCCTTTAAGGGATTTCTTGCTTCTACTTGCGCCGCTCTCAGAATATCCGGAGTTAGTAAACTTCTGTATTGCATCACCCTGCATTCTGGCCAATTGCCTTTTTAATCCTGATTGTGGACTAAAATAATTCACAACCTTGTCAGCAATATTCAACTTGGCTCACCTCCTATAGATCTCTTGGTGTAATTCTGAAAGTCTTTCTCCGGCCTCCGATTTTTTGAACAGCCTCAAGTTCCTCGACTTCCTTTTTCCACATTTGTATTTCTTCTCTGATCTGATAAAGGTTGGCTCTATCCAACCGCCTTGACCCTATCTGATATGACTGGCCGGTTGCAACGGCCGCCTCAGCATCCAACCACATTCTCAGTCTTGCTCTTGCCTCTTCCAATGTCCACGCCGGCATGTTTCATTACCACCTTTCTATTAATCGATGCCTCTCTTAACGCATCCCGTCCTACGTTTTGGTCTGGGTGTTGCATTTGATTTTTTACTCGTTTGAGTCTTTATAGCTTCATTGTGCTTACTTTCCAGAGCAGTAAAGTCAACATTCAACAGCTTTACTGCTGCATATGCATAGTTTCTCATGTCAAGCGGCTCGTTTCTGGAATTCTCAGATACCTTTTTCCATTGAGGTACCGTCCTTCCTTTCTGCTTAACGTAAACAATCTTTTCAGAAATAAGCCCTTTAAAGTAAACCTGATCATATCCTCTATCCTCGTTCAGAGGAAAGTGACAGTAACCTTCGCCAGGCTCTTTAATCTTCAGCCTTGACATAATACTCGATTTCCCGGAATCAACACCCAGGATTATAAGTACACAGTTTTCCTCATCTTTGGAAACAGTCTTTGACTTTTTCTTCTTGCTTTTACTGTCTGACTTTGTCCGGGTAACCTTATATATCACAGGATAGCCGGGACCACCCATACCTTTTATTGCGAATACATATTTCCCCCGTGCCTGCTTTCGCTTGCAGTACCTGTATACCGCCGAAGTACTATGTCCGCCGGAATCTATGAACGTACAGGCAATATGCCTAGAAGAACCATTCAAAAAGCTGAACTCCCTATCCAGAACTTCGTCCAGCTTGTCCCATGTCTCTGGAAGCTCAGGATCTGAAAGAATAAAACCTCTCTGAATTCCCCAGCTTTCTTCACCTTTTCCCCATCCAACGATTTCATATTCAAGACGGTCCCCCTGAACGTCAACTCCACATGTTAGAATCAATACCCCCTCTGGGATATCAGCTTCGTATGGTTCCCTGCGTTTCATCAAAATGTCTTCGGTTTCGATCTCACCTTTTTCTTCCCATGATTCACCCAGAACTGTATTTGTAAAAACCTTTTTTTGTTCAGGGTCACTCTTAACTCGAAGCCATAGTTTTATGATGTCTTCCCAGAACCACCAGGGAGAAACAAAAGCATTAAGGTGAAAGCTTCTAGCCTTTTCTGCTACAGGGTTATCTGCCACCCATGCACCAGGCTGATTCTTCCACGCAAATTCATTAAATTCCTCAAAGCAGCAGGGACACTGGAATACTATGTCCCATACAGTGTAGTTACCTTTATCATCACGTTCGTATTGAAACTTAATGCCCTGAATATTTATATAAACAAATGCCCCACAGTGGGGGCATTCTTTCTTCCATTTCTCTTGAGTTCCCTTCAGGTACTCCTCTTCAATTCTTGATACTCCTTTTATTGTTGGGGTAGATACTTTAATTTTCTTTCTGTTAGGATAGGTTATAGTTCTTTTCTCAGCGAGCTCCAATGGATCTCCTTCAGCTCCTGCGCTAAGAGGAAACCCGTCAATTTCGTCAGCGATAACTATTCTGATTGGTTTGGATGCAAGTGATCTTGGACTATTTGCTCCCACAAGTGCAAGGGATCCACCCGGATAGTTTTTTGAGAGAATAGTATTATTGGAATCCTTACTTTTTGCATCCGATATCTTTTTCTTGAGTACCTTTGTATCCCTTATAAGTGGTGCAAGACGTCTTTTAGAGTAATCCTCGGCGAGCTCCAAAGTTGGCTCTATCAAAAGTATAGGACACGGATCAACGTCTATATAATAACCTATAATGTTATTAATGATTTCGTTCTTTCCAACCTGGCTGCATGACATTACTGCAATGGTTTCTATTTCAGGATTATTAACTGCATCCATAATCTCAACCTGATATGGAGCTCTATCATTTCTCCATTTGCCAGGCTCGGCAGATGATTCCCTGCTGAGTACTCTGTTTTCTTCAGACCACTGGCTGACCTTAATATCAGGAGGTGGCGCAAATAGCGAAACTACTTCCTGAAATAATGCTATTGTTTTATTTTCCATTATCATCACACTCAAACATATTTACATCATATCCGGTCAGTTCATCAAGTGCTATTTTTATTTCCTTTGTGAGAACGTCAATGATTACGTTAGGATTTCTTTGTCCTACGAGTTTGACTGCGACACCCAATGGCATGGCAAGAAGCTTGTTTCTGCAGGCGATAATCATCCCTCCCAAGACATTTTTTATATCATCTGCTCTATGGACCTCTTTCTTAAGTTCGGCAAGCTCAATCTCTGCAATCTCTCTTTTTACTTTTTCAAGAAGTGCATGCTCCTGATCATAATTGATTCCAGGTCCTATTCCAGCCTTATTCTTGTAATAGTCAAGTATTACCTGCATTACATTGAACTGTCCGTCAGGATCCTTTGTTATTACCTTTTCAGCAACAAGCTGATTGACTCGTCGTTCACTAAGATCCATGATTTTTGCCATTGTTTTTGCATTAACCAGCATGGACAATTTTAACACCTCACTTCCATTAAATTTCCCTATACTACATTAAGGTACAAACTACTCATTGGAAGGAAATCCAACAAAAAAATAATATCTAGTTAAATTTTGGGGTTCGCGAGCACCGCAAGCCTTTTTGATTGGCTGGAAGTACCTTTTATTACCATTTACAGGCAACAAAAAAGAGATAACAGATGCTATCTCTTCTTATTTGTATACATATAATAAAGAAAAAGAGCCCGAGGGCTCATCAATCTTATTCACTCACTAATATATAAATGTCTTCTCAACTCTTCTTGATTGTAAAAGATATGAAATCCATATTGTGGTACTAACCATACTGAAAATCATATTTTGAATATTTTGAGAAACATTTATGCCTGTATATCTTGCGATGGCAAACTGAATTATTCTATATAGCAGTATAAAAATCAAATAAAATAACATAATCCTTACAAACGATCTTTTTCTTTTATACATTAGAACAAGCAGATAAATACTTAGTGCCAACATAACTACAGCGTATATTATTCCTATTATTGCGGGTAAAGTAGACACCGTACTATATTCTCCAAGAATTTTAGCCTTTTGCAAACCAGTGATATACAACCACATGGTTAAGGGAGCTAAAAGCATATTCATTACTATACTAATAGCAATTACTATTAACCAGCCACCAATCCTGTTATACTTAACGCGTTCTGCAACTTGCGTTCCAACCACTGTAATTTCACTAAAATTTACCCCACAATTACAGCATATTACTGCGTCATCTAGATTTGCATTATCACAAATCGGACAGTCTTTCATGTTAATCTCCTTATATTAGCAAATTATAAATTACATAATTCTACATAAAAAGGGAATATCCTTCAAACATTACAACTTTCTGATCACATTAATAAGATCCTGCTTTGTCTTTCTGGTATAAATTCTTGTAGTGTTTATATTTGCATGCCCGGCGAGATCGGCAATCTCATCAATGGTCAATCCTTCCTCGGCAAGTCTCAGGCAGTACAGATGCCTGAAATTATGGGCATGTGCCCTGGATAACTTAACCTTGCTCAGCCTGGCATACATTTTAATGACATTATGAACGGACTGCCGACTCATTGGTGTATTTCTGAGTTCATTAAGGAATAAATAATCCGTCGGTTTATGCTTTCTTTCCTTAATATATATATTCAGATATTCAACCAGCCTTTCAGGAATGAGAATGTCCCTGTACTTCTCACCTTTACCCAAAACTGTAATCGCTTTTTTGTCCTTGTCCAAGACTTTCAGGGTGATTAGCTCCGAAACCCTCAATCCGGTTAGATAAAGAGTATAAAAAATGGCCAGCGCTCTGTAGTCTTTTTCCCTCTCAGCCAGCCTGACCAATCTATCAAAATCACTCTGTGTAATTACTTCTTCCAGATACTCCTGCCTTTGAACCTTGAGCACTTCAACTTCAACACTTATTTTTCTGCCATACTCGCTGCTGTTGTTGAGAAAATCAATAAACTGCTTTATACTTATAAGCTTTCTGTTTATCGTCTTTGGTTTCAAGTTTTTTGATAGAAGATGTGTTATATAATCATCTATGTCCTGCTGCTCAATAATGTCAAAATCCTTGGATATAAATAAGAAAAACTGATTAAGATCAGAGATATATGCATCAACTGTGTTTGAGCTTTTCTTTTTTAGCTTCAGCTCCTTATAATTATTTAACAGATCAACCGCATTCAGTTTTCTCACTCCCTTTTTACATATCCTATATTATGTAAAAGACATTGTGCTTTTACCTTTTGCTTATACAATCAACATTTAAGTAACTTTTTTAATAATAGATACTTTTGACTATATTTTTTACATAACTTATTTTTTGGGCATAAAAAATACCGCCAGATTTATTCCAGACGGTATTATACATTTAACATATTAACTCTTTATGACCGACATTGCATCGACATGTTTTAGACAAATGAATACATATCGCTAGAGTCTGTCATTTAATTTACTTATAATATTAGTAATATTGTTATTATTATGTATCTCTTTATATTTTTTATTAATAGACTCTTTTATTTGCTTTTTCCTCTTCTTTAATGAATCTTTTTGTTGTGTTCCCAAATTTAATTCATTGTTGCTGAGTTCTTGCAACTCAATAGATTTTTCTGTTATAAAGTATATATCAGTGAAGAAATTGTATAACCATGTAACATCCTTATCCTCAAAAATCCTATTCTGAAAAAGAAAAGCTACCAATTCCCTCCAATTATCATTAACATTCAAATACCTTATTCTATAGAAATTCTCATTATTAGTATTTTCATCAATTAGCCTCACATAGTCCTTAATTCTGCTGTTGAGATAATTCAAATCATTTAGTAATAGTACTGAATTAGTCTTTATTTTTTGTTTTTTATCAGAATTAGTTTGGATCTGAGTTAAAAAATAGGCACCAATAACAGTTACACACGCACCAAACACTGCTCCGAAATATGATAACCAATTTCCTTTTCCAAGGTCATACGTATTATTAGTCAATATTGTCAGTTCACCAACAAAACGAATAAATACAAGACCAAAGATTACTAAAATGCCTGCGAAAAGAACTATATAAATAAAGGAATCAAAAAGAATCTCTCGTCCCTTTTTGCAGATTATACAGAAGATTATTATCAATAAAATAAGAATCAAACATAACGATAATGAAAAAATAAAATATACTCCTTTTTCGAAGATATGAATCTTATCTTGAACTATATCGAGTACATTCATCCCAATAAACATAAGTAGAATAATAGCAATTAATATTTTAGCACTTTTTTTCATAGAATTGATATCCCCTTTCTATTTAATTATTATCTACAGATCCAATTTTTTCAATAAAATAGATAAAATTTGTAAATATTTAATTTAAGTTTAATTTTTAGCATTTTCCGACTAATTCTATATAAAAATGTAATTAACTGTGTATAAGCAGTTACATTTACCTTGGAAGCTTCAATCGTTTTAAACAAAAATACCACTCCGGCCCTTCCTCCAAAGTGGTATTCATGTAAATACTGTTTATTCAATTATGCATCTAACTTCAAGCCATCTACTCCGAAAATTAATACTGAAATATCTTCAATGGCCTCCTTTCTATCCCTTTCAATTGTTTTAGTACTGCAATAGAGTTCTTCTGCCATTTGATTGTAGGTTTTCTTCTCCAAATATAACCCTACCATGACATTGTATTTTCTGAGTTTCTCAGGTTCAGATCGCATAATAAATTTATAGTAGCTAAGAATCCTTTTAATGTGGTTTACTATTATAATGGTCCGTTCCTTTGTTCTCATAATGGATCTAACATATACTTCATCTTCGTCCGTTTCATTCTCCACTTCATCAAGAATATCTATTGCATTAGACTGCTTAAGCTGCTGACTTGTATAAACAGCTGTATTACAGTGAGCAACAAACTTGTTGTAGTTTTTCAAAAGTAAATCAGTATTTCTTAGCCTTCTATCAAAACGTGATTTCCTCCTTTCCTCTTTTTCTTTCTGGATCCTGTCCAGTGCCTCCCTGACTCCTGCCTGCACGCCGATCTGAATGATCTTGTCAATTGAAATATCCACTTCTCCCCCGCCTTTCTCTCTTTTCCTTGAATAATCCTTCCATTACTGCTATAATAAAATAGAACATTTGTTTGGGCGGAGGCCCTTTTTTTTTGCTTTTTAACCAGTAAGTGATAACTTACTCAATCAGAGTCAATTGCTCGTTCGGTGGCCTATAGTTCATCCAGATTACTTCCTTTCTCGGGTTATTTGCTTGGTCATTACTTTGTATAACAGCTTTCCCCCATCCTCTATCTTCAAGCATTTCCTTATATAGTTTTGAATCATATCCGGATATAACAACTGGGCCCTTATGTTGCAATAACACTTCCAATAATTCTACATGACTTTCCTCTGTTAACATTTCACTAGAATATTGCTGTTTTACATTTGCTGTCCTTGTGCTTTGAAGATAAGGCGGATCACAATATATAAGAACATCTCGAAATCTAAATCGCTTAATTAAATCTATTGCTGGCATACATTCAACTTGTACTTGCTTTAGCCTTTCGGCAGCCTGTAAAATTCTTTCTGGTAGTTCGTTCCAGTATCTCATTGCATATGCTCTTTCTCTACCCTGTACATCATTTTTCCATCCGACTTTGTACTGATTAACTCGGTACCCATGACCTTGCCAGCACTTAACAAGAAATTGCCTTGCTTTTTCAAAATTACAATACGATATATCTGCATAGTATAATAAATCATATTCATTTCTACTGTATGGTGTTGCCTCTACGAGTTTGGCAAGTCTTTCTGGATCTTCGCGGATACATCTAAAAAAGTTTATAACATTAAGATCCAGATCGTTAACTGTTTCAATATGGCTTAGTGACTTATTAAATAGTACAGCTAAACTCCCTGCAAAAGGTTCTAAATAACTGTGATGTTTTGGGAAGTGAGATATGATCCATGGAGCTATCCTCCACTTACTTCCTGGATACTTTAACACTGTGTTCATTTTTCACCTTCTCTCATCAAAATCTTCTTTACTACACCCCTCTAAACTTCTCCAAGTTCGCAAACTTTGTGTACTGTGGCAACCAGACCAGCTCCACAGTTCCTGTACCAACATCACGCCCCTTTTGGATCAGTATCTCAGCAATATTCTTTTTATCAGAATCAGGATAGTAATAATCATCTCGGTAAATCATCATAACTACATCGGCTACTTCTTCAGCTGCGCCAGTTTCCTTCAGGTCGGAAAGCATAGGGCGTTTGTCAGTCCTTCCTTCTACTCCTCTGTTAAGCTGCTGCAGCAGAATCACCGGGCAGTTTAACTCCTTGGCCAGACGTTTCATGGAGCGGACATTCTCTTCATGCTCGGAGGTATCGTTCCCTTTTCGGGGCCTCCACATTTCAGTCAGATGATCCACAATTACTAGTCCAAGACCACCCATCCTGTTTTTTATCCTCCGGCACCGGGCCTTAATCTCGGTGGCCTTTATGTTGGGAGTGTCATCTATAATCAGCTTGCTTTCAGAAAGCGGAGCAAGACTTTTACCTATCTTTTGCCAATCTGAATCATCCACTGTCCCTAATCGTAGTTTCTGATTGTCAATCATATTCCACCCTGACAGGATCCTGTTTGTGATCTTTTCCTTACTCATTTCCAGACTAAACATTGCTGTCGGTATTTGCTTAAGACAGGAAACATGAGTTGCTATATCAACTGCAAGGCTTGTTTTTCCCATACCAGGGCGTGCGGCTATTATTATAAGATCGCTGTCCTGCAAGCCTCCAAGCTTATAGTCTATAGCTGCAAAACCGGTACTTAACCCAGAAATCTGCCCCCGGTTCTTACACCTTTGTTCCAGCTGCCCTATTGTGCTGACAAGTGTCTGTTCAAGGCTGTATAGTCCCTCGGATTCCTTCTGGTTAATGCTGAGAATCTCTTTTTCGGCCTTATCAACAATATTTTCAATTTCATCATGGTTGTAAGCCATATCCATGATTTCCGTGGATGCTTTGATCATCTTCCTCCGCTTGGATTTCTCTTGGATGATTCTCGCGTGGGGTAAAGCACTTGATGAAGTAGCCGCCATGTCAGTCAATGCGACAATATACTCCAACCCACCAACAAGCTCAAGCCTATTCTGTTCCTTCAGCCTCTCTGAAACCGTAATAATATCGATAGGCTGGTGCCTGTTAAACATTTCAATGATGGCTATAAAAACTTCCCTGTTCTGTAAATTGTAAAAATCATCTGCCCTGACAATCTCCACCACATCTAGAATCACACTGCTGTCAATTAGCATGGAACCCAGAACACTTCTTTCAGCTTCAACCGCCTGAGGCGGAATCCTGTACTCCATATGTAAACACCTCTGTTATAGTAATGTTCTATCAATACCCGTTGGCTTTGATAAAAAAATCCGGGGCACTGATAATATTGTCTTTCTGCCTGCTCTCAGTCCTGGCAGGTATTGTCTCAATCTTTATATAATCCTCAAAGGGCTTTTCCTTGCCCAGGAAATTTGCCGAAGATTTGAGAAACTGCAATTCCACTCCCACCTTCTTGTTCTTGTAGTTAACAGCTGCGGTTATCAGTTGCTCTGCTGTATAGGATTTCAGACAGGTGTTCCAATTGTTGAAGGTTCTGCGCTTATCCTCAGGACGGGGATATGTCTGGTAGAAGATCTCAAATTCTGCAGTATATTTATTATTAATATTCTTTATATTCTTTTTATTTGGTTGTCTGTTGATTTTCTGTTGGCTGTCCTGTTGGTTGCCGTCATCCTCTAACACCGCATTGTTACAGGCTTCAACGTTGGTTATTCCGTTGGTTGTATTTTGGAGCGGAATATCCCTGTTAGTGCTAGATTCTTCATTTCCCTGGTACTGTTCCCAGTTCATAACCGTAATGACAGAATACCTTCTTCCGACTGTTTTCAGCTCTATCATACGGTCCTGCTCCAGAAGATCAATAATGTTTCTTAGCCTGCCTTCAGGAATGTTCAGTATACGGCTCCATTCAGGCCTGCCGTATATGAGCTGTCCGGGCAGTAGTGAAACCATGCTGCCCTTGCATGGTTTTCTGTACTCCTTGTACGCGGCGCACATAAGGATATAGTTCCAGACCTTGAAGGCATATGCATCCTGGAATACCCAGTGATCCACCAGACTCCTGTATTCTTTTATATAGCCCTCTATACTATCCGCCTCCTTTTCAAAGGAGCATGCTGATCCAGATCAAACAAAGGAAGCTGTTTCGGCTCCACCTCTTTTACAGGTCTAAGCCGTTCCTTTTCCATGGCACTCCATCTATGTATGTAATTGATTTGTGCTATGGGTCTAATATTACTGTAGCTTCCCACCAGCTCAACCCGGCTTGAAATTCCCTTTGCCAGAAATGACTTACTGATTTTTTCAGCAAAATAGTTTTTTATAAGGTAGCATTCAAAGCTCAAAATATGAAACGCCTTGCCATCAATTTCAAAAACTACCCTGCTGTTGCATGGTCCTGAGACATCAACCTCGTCACCCGGCAGGTCCTCAAACAAATCCCTGTCAGCCCTGTATGGAATACCTTTTTCAGTAAAATATTCTGACAGGAATGCTGCAGTCCCAGGATCCAAATGATAGGAGTATTGGTTCGTCCTGATACGTACTGCAAATAGTTGTTTATAGCATGCAAGATAAATGTTTGAATCCATATATCCCTCCATATCAAAATAATGACACTACCTTATTAGCCGTTCATATTGCCATCGGTATAAACGGCCGATTTTATAGGCTACTTCAATCAGCTGTTTTGACTTGTGCCTTTTACAATAGAAATATCCATAGAACTTATACCAGGGCATCTTACGGTTTGATTTCATCAAAAGAGAAAAGAAATTTTCTAATTTCATACCCAATATTTGAAACATTGCTAAACTATCCCCTTCCCGGCAGCCCTCCCCAACTGATAGGCTAACAAGTTGTTAACCGGCTGGTCCTTTTTTCTTCTAAAAAATCCGAATAACTTATACAACATAGTCCCACCTCCATATATACTTGCTCCGGCCCCGTTTCACAGGAGCCGGAACCGTACAAACTACGCAGCTATCCTTTTGGATATCGCAATCATGTCAACCATGACACTCACAAAATAGTCGGTTGTCACGTTTGAAAAAAAGCAGAACCTGTTGGCAAAAACATCATTAAGCGCTTCCTTCCTTGCCTCATCCCATTCCTGCTGTGTGACCTCCACTGCTTGTCCAAGTTTGGCTTTTAAGGCCTCGGAAACAATCAATTTCAAGGCTTCATCCAAATTTACAACCCCCTCCCAGTTATCAATCAACTGAATATTAACCAGATCAAAATTAACAATACTGCCATTTTCATAGGGTTTACGTGTAAAATTACTGTCCTTGTACAAAATGGCAGACTGGCTAGGCTGTTCAATAATATTGAGAATATGAACCTTTACCCTAAAGCCAGTATTAGTCCTGAAATATCCCTTGAGTACTCCAATATATGAACCCCAGTACGGATCACAAGCAAGAACATTCTTCCCTATGGACTCAGCCTTTGTATTTTCGTTCACCACTTCACCCCCATTGACACAGGCACCAGCCCATGCTAGAATCAAACTAACGAATTTTTTCTTAGCGGCTTATATAGCTGCTTTTTTTATTTTTCTGAACAATACTCTCGTACTGTCGCTTTGAATTAATTCAAGGCCATTCTGTCCAAGCAATTTTTTCTTGTTCTCAAGACTCAAGGCATTGAATTCCTTTAATAAGATATCTTCCATGGCAAACTCCTTACTTTTACAAATTTTGTGATATGCTCCCTTACAGGATGGATTCAACCAGCAATCTTCTCAAGGATGCTAACAATTTTATTCAGTACCCGGTATATATCATTAATTCTAAATCCTTGAGTGATGACAGTTCCGGCTAATAAAATAACAGATACTATCGAAATCCGGGTTATTCTTTTCTGCTCTTGAACTTGTACTTCCAGAGCTTTTACTTGCCTTTCAAACTCTTCGTTCACTACTCCACATCCTTAGCTTATAAATTCCATAATCAAGGCTTATTAACTGATCTGCCACATTAAAATAAAATTTATGTGAGCATTGAGCAATGTAGCTTAAGATTTCCCTTGAATCATTTAAATTTAAATTGGCGTACTCTATACTGATCTTTATTGCTACATTGGTTCCATTTTCAAAACTTTTTGAATACTTTTTTTCCAGTTGATTCTGAGCCGGCATATCTTTATCAACTTTTTTTCATTTTGATTAATCATCAGGCTCCTCCCTTCTATAAACAAACCAGCCATTCATCAATATCCTCCCAGCCTTGCCAACCACGGAAACCCAGAAATAAAGTGGCTACAGTCCCAACTCACGGCAACAATCATTAAAAATTTTCATGAAAACCTTAACATCATCTGCTCCGCGGAGAGTAATGCAGTTACTGCTATCCAAGCACCCAATTTTTATTATTTTGTCCTCAGGATTGTATTCAAAATAGTACCTGAACATTTTCTTTTCTTCCTCTGTGAGCTCTTTTTCCAGCTCTTCTTCAGTAAGTTCTATCTCATCCGTCAAGATGTATTCTGTGTTTTCTGACATGCGCCCATTCCTCCTAAGTAAAATAACTTACACTCTTGTTGTCCTCCCTTAATGAATTATGGTAATATTTGTTTGAAGGGAGGTGATTGCTATGGGCATATTACCTGTACCTGGAAAAACATATTTAAATGATTTTCATGACAATACTCTTTATACTATTACTCGCAATAACGTTATTGTAGGTAAATCTAATGGTCTCACTAATAGGGATGAAGATGGTAAGCATATTGCTTTTCTTTTTGGTACCGACATTCAAATTGGTGATGTAATATCCGCAGACTACACAAAACCAGTCACGGTTAATTTAACTGGAATAGATACCTACAATGGGAAGCCTGAAATCATAAAAGCTTACTATTAATCTCATTTCCTAAGTCGAGATAAAAGCATCTTGATGAAGTGGCGACTTCATGAAGGATTTTGATCAAGTCTGATTTACTTAAGTCTTTTATCTCGGCAACTATTTTTAATTCAACCTTAGTGCTATTTTCAGTTTCTATGTAGTATGTCCTTACAAATTCAATGTCTCTGTTATTTCGCATTTTAACTCACCCCTGCATGCAACTAGCAAATAATTATCAAACTGCACGATCAAAACTGCCGTGGAACGACAACCTGAATCATACATTGTTTGACTTTTCATACGATTGACTGTCAGTGTCGCTGGCAGTTCTTTCATTTACTACCTCAAGCTCTATACCTTCTTCGTGCAACACATCGATAAGTTCCTCTTTTGCTTCAATATAAGCTTCATAAGCCTTTGATATCTTTTCATTTTTGCAATTAAATATAATACTAAATAAATTCATTTCGCTTCACGCTCCTTTCAATAGCATCAATTTATAGCTTTGATAGTAATAATCATTGGAATAATAAAAACTCTGAGTAGCTTAAGCCTCTCTTCCATATCTTTATTAACAGCAAAGTATATTGTTATTGCAGCTGCAACCAGTATCCATAATATTAGTGATATTACAGTTCCGTCCATGTAGACGCTCCTCTCTACAAACAAACCAGCCCTTCATCAATATAGACACTGTTTACCTCCCGGACCTTGCCGACCACAGAATCAATACCATATTCCCGCATGAACTGCTCCTTTAAGGTTTCGATCCAATACTCCGCCTCCAGAATATCCTGCAGCTTTTTAATCATGATATGCGGATCCTTGCCTGTCACACTGTCAAAAGCAAACTCCTTAAGGCAGTTGACATGCTCCTCGGATTCCTTCATGTTTCTTACGGTAATGGCTGTCAGGTTTTTTGTCATCCTGTTGGGAAGCAGATAATTGAGCTTTTTCCCTATGGGACAATTGCATTTGCAGTGTGCATTGAGAAGCGACGGCTCATTATATATCCGGGCCATATTGAAAACATTCAGTGGATCGGGCATTGTCTCCCCATTCTCCATATTTGAAAGGGTCTGCCTTGTGACATGGAGCTTTGCAGAAGCTTCCTTAGTACCCATGCCGGAATCAAGCCTTGCCTGTCTTGCCAGTTCTCCAAACTTCATTTTACATTCACCCCCTTCTGGTAAAGCATAAATGTACCAACTGAAATAGACTTGCTGTACAGGTAGTAATATAATGTCATTGTCAAACCACTTCTCCCACATTATCTCCAATCAAGCCCCTTCCGCCCGATGTCCAAGTCTACGGGGAGTTCCCTCCCCCTCCTGCATCTTCAGTTCGTCAAGCATCCTGACAACATAACTGTCAACATCACCGACCACTGCCCTGAGAAGTTTATCCGTATGTGCATCAGTGGAAATCTCAGGCTCTTCAACAAATGGTTCATAGGTTTCCGATAGCTTTTCTCCTGTCTTCCTGTCCACTGACACTTTGTGGATGTAC
>JAEZKZ010000004.1 GCA_023415305.1 Bacillota bacterium | reverse complement strand
TGTAGAGGAAGCAATAAAGGAAAAGGTTAGTAAGGATAAGAAGGAAAATAAGAAAATTGAATATGCTTAATAAGAAACAAACATAGTAAATCACCATAGGGTGGTTTCTTTTTTTATATCCAACTACCTCATCCTAAACCACGATTACCCTTGTTGCTTATTTTAGAAGAGTTTAGTATAGTAAAAAACATCATCTCCCATTGGAGGAAATTTGCATGTACGATGTAATAATCATTGGCGCAGGACCGGCAGGCTGTACTGCGGCGCGGGAATTGGCCTGCAGCGGGTATAAAGTGCTATTGGTCGAAAAATTTAAGCTGCCGAGAAACAAATCCTGCTCGGGTATACTTATAAAGAAGTCAATTGATTTGGTAAAGAGATACTTTTGCGAGGATGTACCGGAACACACTATGTGTGAGCCAAAGGAAAACAGAGGTATGGTTATTACCGATGACAAGGGCCAGGAGTATCGCTTCGAACAGGAAGGAGTGAATATTTGGCGCAGTTCCTTTGATTACTGGCTGGCTACCAAAGCTGTTCAATCCGGTGCTGTATTACGTGATGAAACAGCTGCCTTATCATGCGAAGAACAAGTGAACTCTGTAACTGTAAGGCTGAAAGGAACTTCTATATATACCGAAAAAGCAAAATTCGTAATTGTATGCGATGGTGTGGTAGGCTCTATAAAGCGGAAACTTGACCCTACACCTCAAAACTATATAACAACTTATCAAACCTTTAATAAAGGCTCCATAAATTTGGATCATCATTACTTTTATGCCTATTTACAGCCCCATCTATCTGAATATGATGCATGGTTTAATGTAAAGGACGATTATCTCATTTTCGGCGTGTCTGTTAAGGATGCAAGTAGACTTGGACATTATTACTCTGAATTTATTGCTTATATGGAAAAAAGTCATGATGTAAAAATCACAAAGCAGGTAAAAGCCGAAAAGTGGCTTATGCCTTGTGTTATGCCTGGGTGTCCTATTAATTATGGGAGAGGGAGAGTGCTGTTTGCAGGTGAAACAGCAGGATTCCTAAACCCTATAGGTGAGGGTATTTCAGCAGCGATGGAAAGCGGGTACGCTGCCGCAAAGGTGATAGAGGAAAGTGGGTTGGATGCGGAAAGGGTTTATGCTGTTTATAGGGATAAGACAGGTGAGTTAAGAAGTTATATGGAACGGCAATGGAATCTTGCGGCAAGTATGGCGGGTAGGTTTGGGTATAAGGGGTTGTAGGTGTGGTGTTAAGTCTTACTTCTATTTAAAAATTCCTATCTTGAGTATAATAAGGAGGAATTTTACTCTAAATGTCGAAACTTTTATCAATCAAACATTCTTTGTGCTATGTAGAATGAGACCGAAGGTAGTAATATTCTTCTGATTAAAGGGGAAGGCATTATGGAAGATAAAATAAGATTAGCAGCATTTAAGTGGTTAGAAGAACAAACCATTATTAATGGAGATGTACTTCCCAGGACTCTTCTTGAGAAAGGTTTTGAATATGAGGGCCAGCGTATTACTCTAGTAGGTCCGCAAGGTATATGGAAACCGAAGATTTTTGAACAAATCCCCCTCTCTATTACAACCATTTATAATGGTCCTTACGAAGACTCATTTACCAAAGATGGCTTTTTGATATATCGTTACAGGGGAACCGACCCATTTCATAGGGCTAACTTAGGTTTACGTGAGGCAATGAAAAGACAGGTCCCTCTTATTTATTTTCATAGTGTTGTGCCTGGAAAATACCTTGCAGTATGGCCAGTGTTTGTAATATATGATGACCCCACTTCACTATCATTTAAATTAGCTGCAGATGATGTAAATTCCATTAAGAATTATGCGGACAAAACAAAATCTACAGTAATAGCTGAAAGGGATGAATATGTCATACGAAATTATATTACATCAACAGTTAAGGTCAGGCTGCATCAAAAATCCTTTCGAGAGAGGGTATTGCAGGCATACAAAGAACAATGTGCTTTTTGTAGGTTAAAATATACGGCTTTACTTGATGCCGCACATATAATTTCTGACACTGAAGAACTTGGAGATCCAATAGTAACAAATGGATTATCTCTATGCAAAATTCATCATGCGGCTTTTGATTCAAATCTTATTGGCGTAACACCTGATTTCAATATAAATGTAAGAGAGGATATTCTACAGGAAAAAGATGGCCCAATGCTTAAACACGGCATACAGGAATTACAGAATCAAAAAATAATTCTTCCACATAATAAAAGTTTATGGCCGGATAGGGAGAGACTTGCTATAAGATATGAGATGTTTAAGCAAACAGGTTAAATGAAAGTAAATACGTATATAATGGTTATTGTGAAAATGTTTATACTTAAAAGTAACGATCTAACGCTGCCTTTCTTTTGTGGGAGTAATTTTTTCCCAATGATGAACTGCATAAGTTAAAAGAATGTATACTGCTTATGGAAAATGGTAGTGAGCTAAGGCACTGGGTGAATTAGATGGGATTGCTCAGAGATGATAGGGGAGCATATACGTTGGTGCTTTAATGAAAAGTTTGGGGGGACAAATTTGGAAGATAAGATTTGGAAAAACTTAAAGGACAATATTGATGAAAATATGCTTGCAGAAGGAAGTAAATATACTTTAAGACCATATCATGTCAGTATCCTTAGATCAATGGTTGAAAAATTTCGAATAGATAATAAATTTCTTTGTGAAATGGCTCAAGGCACTGGAAAGACTATGTTACTTGCTGCAGTAATAAAGTTGCTACTTGGGTCTAAAGCAATCAAAAAAGTATTAGTAGTTGTCGATAGAAAATTGATTGAAGACCAACTATTTCATTTTTTTCGTGAACTTTTAAGGGAATTTAATATTCGTCTTATAACTAGTTGTACAGATAATAATGAAGCGGAAATTAATATTAGTACAATCCAATATCTCTTAAAAGATAACAAGTATGAAAAATTATTTAGTAGGGATGAAATAAGCTTACTTGTCTTCTTTGATATTAATCAATATTTAAGCGGGAAGTTAGCTGAATTTGGCTCCTACTTTAATTCATTCAGACTTGGAATATCTACCTCTACAAGACATATTATTAGTGCTAATATTGATAGTTTTGAAAGTCAAAAAATAAAAGATACCTATAGATTCTTTGGTAAAAAAGTTGGATGCCCCGATTTTGAATATTCATTATCAAATGCGGTAAAAGATGGTTATTTGATAAATCCCATCATCTACTCTAAAAATTATAAAGTAGATGATGGGTTATATTCTATAACAAGACATATTATTAACAATATCAAATCATCAATTTCATCTATTGAATGCAATAGTAAGGTTATATCAGGAATAGATGATATAGAATTTTTATTAAATAATCTTCAGAATAGGGATAGAGAAGTTAGTGAATTAGTGGATGAAATAAAAAAATCTGGGATTACAAAGGCAGATATAAGACATTATGGTTATAAAAAAGACCAATTAAAAGAGTTTGAAAGGCTCCTAAATGATAATGAATATTTTGATTGTTTCAGGGAAGTAAAAAAAGGGGCTGAACGTGTATGGCAGGACTTTTTTGAAATGAACAATTGGATTTTTGGGTATGGGCTAAATTTTATTTTTTCTACTTCTTTGAAGGAAAAAAAACTTGAGCAGGTGATATCCGGATTTAACTTTAATGATTATGGCAAACGAGTTGATGCACTCATGGCAACTAAAGGATTTATAAGCTCATTGATTTTTATTGAGATTAAATGTCATAATACAAAACTTATCGAAGAGAGCAGTTATAGACCTGGTTGTTGGAGAGTATCAGATGAACTTTCTGGTGCAGTATCTCAAATACAGAAAACTGTCCAAAAAGCTTTAACAACAGTAAGGACAAAAACTGATTTACTCTCAAAGTGTGGAGACCCAACTGGAGAGAGTATATTTCTTTATCAACCCAAATCGTTTATTGTCATTGGTAGCTTATCGGAATTTACAACAGGATTAGGAATAAATGAGGACAAATTTTCCTCATTTGAACTTTTTAGAAGAAGTATTACCAATCCCGAAATCATTACATTTGACGAATTATTTAATAGAGCGAAATACATTATTGGTACTAAGTAATTATATAAATAGAGGTATTTATTATGTTATTGAGTATACTTATTATGCCTAAACTTTTCTAATGTGTTGCGAACACAAATCCAAATATATTTGTTACAAAAATATCATAACAAAAAATATTTGACAGAGTAAAAGTTTGGTAATATAATATTGTTATAAAAACACCGTAACAAAATATTCTAATTAGATGGATAAAAGGTCATTGAAAGAACCCCCGCTCTTCAATGACCCCTATACAAGCTGAAACTTGCATAATACATACCAATGGATATTATATCATATTCATATATTATTGCAATTCTAGTCAGTATGTTTTTCGTCCATCTTTACAAAGATAAAGGAGGTACGATGGACATGAGAAACACGAGCTAAACAATGTAATATTTTTTAGGAAGTAAAAGTAAAAATATTATATTGGAGGTCGAAATGAGGCTAAAATCTTTATACAAATTCTATCAAAAGCATTTTGGTTATCAGCAATCAACAAGTAAAAAGCAAGCACTAGTATACGCATTTGCTATTCGAGATACTATTGAAGTTATGGAGGAAGCATATGGTGTTAGTAATAATTCTCCAATAGAGAATTATTATTCATCACCCCAGAAGCACCCTTTAGCTGTAAAATTTTTAGAAAATGCAGAAAGTCTAGCATCCCAGAGGTATACTAATCCGCTGGAAGTTTTACGGTACTGCGACGCCAGTATCTTTGTTGAACAAGGACTACTTTCAACAAATAGGCGTGGTATAAGTATCCCTTGCCCATATGCAATTGATCATGATAATCATGACGTAATTGTTTTTACCTTTAGTAATTTTTTAAATATGACTAAAGAAGTGGATGTGTTTATTGGACTAATTGAAGAGTTTAAAATTACGCATCCACTGCCAAAGGATGTTAAGTATTTAACATATTGGGATCTTGCAAACGGGACAGAAAAAACAATTAATCTATCAACAGTTACTCCGGAAACAAGAGAAAATTTATTAACAACCCTCAATAAATTCTAATTGAGACTCTACTACAAGATATTATTATGTTAATGAATATATTTTGTGGCAACAAGTAACCCACATGAAAAAAGTAGTAGAAAAGGAACTTCGAAAGATAGACCGCAGACATATAATCTAAACGGTAAAAAGAAAAAAGGATTTAGAAACCGGAAGATTTATAATGTAAAGAAAATTGAAAACTTTTAAGGTGTTTTTCAAGGAAAGTAAAACTGGTTAAGGAGCCAGCTAGATATGGCTGGCTCCAATAATTAAAAGTGAGGTGAATTCATGAAGCTGAGTGACATAGCAGAAATTAGAACAGGACTTGTGCTTTCACGTAAAACTGCAGATTTAGAAAGTGATATAGTCGCTGAATATAAGCAGTTAAACTTAAAATGCATAAAAGACAATGGTGAAATAGACTTGGATGCGGTAGATATATATAAAAGTAATGTAAAATTAGGATGTAACTATCTTACACAGCTAGATGATATAATTGTACGACTAACATTTCCATTTACTGCTGTACTAATTACAGAGGAAACAACAGGTTTAGTTGTTCCATCACACTTCTGCATTATTAGAGTAAAGAGCGGCAAAGCAGTACCTGCTTATATTAAGTGGCTCTTAAATAGTAAGTTCGTAAAATTACAAGTTGAAAAGAATAAAACAGGAATTTCTTTTTCTGGGATAAAGCCAAGCTTCTATACTGAACTTGAGATAAAACCGATAAGTATGGAAGAACAACTAAGAATTGCTTGTATTTATAATACTGCTCATCAAGAGCTTTTGTTACTACGTAAGCTTATAGATCAGAAAGAAAAACTTTATAATGGCGTACTGACAGGTATATACCAACAATATTAAATTAAACAAGGAGATTTTAATTATGACATCACAAGAAACGATAAACAGTACTTTATGGAGAGCATGCGATACTTTTAGAGGCAAAATTGATTCATCACTATACAAGGATTACATATTGGTTATGCTATTTGTTAAATATCTTTCAGACACCTACAAGGAGCGATACGAGGAATACAAAGAAAGATATGAAGGTGATGAAGAACGTATAAAGAGAGCACTATCCAGAGAGCGTTTTGTGCTGGATGAGAGGTCAACCTTTGATTATATCTATGATAAGAGGAATGACACAGAGATAGGAAATATTATAAATAAAGCTTTGGAGCATATTGAGGAAGAAAACAAGGCCAAGCTGAGGGGTGTATTTCGTAATATAGATTTTAACTCAGAAGTAGTGCTGGGCAGAACAAAGGAAAAGAATGCTGTACTGAAGCATCTGTTGGAGGATTTTGCTGACCTGGACTTGAGACCGTCACAGCTTGAAGGAAATGACGTAATTGGTGACGCATATGAATACATGATTTCTATGTTTGCCTCTGATGCAGGCAAAAAAGGTGGCGAGTTTTTTACGCCATCTATGGTATCCGAGCTAATCGCAAGACTCGTAAAACCACAGGAAAACGACCGTATATACGATTGTGCATGTGGCAGTGGCTCGCTTCTGATAAGAGCATTTAAAAAAGTACTCAACGGGAAAGCTCAAATATATGGACAAGAGCGGAACGGACAGACTCAATCACTTTGTCGCATGAACATGTTCCTTCATGGTATAGATGACGCTAAGATTACATGGGGTGACACTTTGTCTAATCCATTGCATCTGGAAGATGATAAACTTATGAAATTCCAAGTGTTGGTTGCGAATCCTCCTTTCTCATTGGATAAATGGGCTATGGGGTTTGCAGGTGAAGGTGTTAATGATAAAGACTTTAAGATGGAAGCATCACTTGATAAATACAGACGTTTTGAATGGGGGTTACCACCTTCAAGTAAAGGTGATTATGCATTTGTTCTGCATATGTTGTACTCCATGGCGGAAAGTGGAAGAATGGGTATTGTATTACCACATGGAGTTCTTTTTAGGGGAGCAAGCGAAGGAACTATAAGGAAACAGATTATTGAGTTCAATCTGTTGGATGCAGTTATCGGTTTGCCTGAAAATCTATTCTTTGGCACGGGTATTCCTGCGTGTGTACTTGTATTTAAGAAAAACAGGGCAAGGAAAGATATACTTTTTATAGATGCTTCGGGTGAGTGTAATTATGAGAAGGGCAAGAATCAGAATAGGCTCAGGGAAGATGACATTCAGAGGATTGTTGAGACGTATGAAAAGTATGAAACAATAGATAAATACAGTTATGTTGCCTCTGTTGATGAAATCATGGAGAATGAATATAACCTTAATATCCCAAGGTATGTAGATACTTTTGAGGAAGAAGAAGTGGTCGATATGGATATAGTGAAAGAGAATATCCAGAATATCAAATCTGAGTTGGCAGAAGTGGAAGCTCAGATGGCTAAGTATCTTTATGAGCTGGGATTGTGAGGGGAAATTAATGGATTATGAAATTAGAACTAAAATTAATTCTATAAGGAAAGGAAAAGTACCAGTTGGATATAAAAAAACTAATGTTGGAATTATTCCTTGTGATTGGAAGGTAATCAAGTTCGAACAAGTGGCAGAGATAACGTCAAGTAAAAGAATAATGGCGGAAGAGTACGTAAAAGAAGGTATTCCTTTTTTTCGTTCAAAAGAGATTATAGAGAAGTCTCTTAATTCACATATAGAAGAATCTTTATATATATCATTTGAAAGATATAAGGAAATATCAGATAAATTTCCTGTACCACAAAAAGATGATATTTTAATCACTGCAGTAGGAACTTTAGGGGTACCATATGTAATCAAGGAGGAGGACTTACCATTTTACTTCAAAGACGGAAATTTGTTATGGATGCGAGAAATTAATACGATACTAAGCTTATATTTATATTTTCAATGGAATTCTCCTATTGTTACGCGGCAAATAGAAAGGATTTTCAATGGTTCAAGTCAGAAAGCACTAACTATTGAAAAAGTAAACAAGTTGATTTTTCCTCTGCCTAATAAGCAAGAGCAAGAACGTATTACATCTATCCTTTTTACCTCAGATAAGGTAATAGAACTTAAAGAAAAAATAATAAGGCAGAAGAAGCAACAAAAGAAATGGCTAAGGCAAAACTTGCTAACTGGCAGAGTGAAGATTCCTGGATATAATGCTCAATGGAAAGAGATAAAGTTAAGAGAGATATTCGATAGAGTAACAAGGAAAAATAGTGAAGGAAATACTAAAGTACTTACTATTTCGGCTCAACAAGGATTAATAAGTCAAGGGGATTTTTTTAATAAAGTTATTGCAAGTGAGAGTCTTGATAATTATTGTATACTCAAAAAAGGTGAATTTGCTTTTAATAAAAGTTATTCAAACGGCTACCCGATGGGAGCAATAAAAAGGCTAACCCTATATGATAGAGGTGTAGTAACATCACTATATATATGTTTTAAGCTACGAGAAGATAAAGATTGTTCTCCAGAGTTTTTCGAGCAATATTTTGAAGCTGGGTTACTTAATAGAGGCTTGACAAAGGTGGCTAATGAAGGTGGAAGGGCACATGGGCTACTTAATATTACACCTTCAGATTTTTTTAACTTAAAAGTAAAAGTTCCTAATGCAGAAGAACAAAAAGCAATTGCAGATATTCTGGTTGAAGCAGACAAGGAAATACAAATACTTGAAAAGGAGCTTGATTTGTTAAAACAGCAAAAAAAAGGACTTATACAACTCCTGCTCACAGGAAAAGTTAGGGTTAAATGTTAGAACTGAGGTGAATACATGACAAGTGTAAAAGATTATGATGAACTGAATATATCTCAAACTCCAGCAGTTGAAGTATTAAAAAGGCTTGGATACAAGTACCTTTACCCTTTTGAAGTAGAGTGCCTTAGAGGAAGTTTATATAATGTAATCCTTAAGGATATTTTACGTACTAAACTTGTTGAGCTTAACTCTTATGAATACAAGGGTAAAAAGTATAAATTCAGTGGCAAGAACATTAATCAAGCTTTACAGGATATAGATGAAGCATTAACTGACGGGCTTGTTAAAACTAATGAGAAGATATATGACTCGTTAATGCTGGAGAGAAGTTATCAGGAAGACTTGCCAGATGGAACTAAGCGTTCATTTAACCTTAAGTATATTGATTGGGATAAATGGGAAAACAATGATTTCTATATGGTTGAAGAATTCTCCGTTGAAAAAGAGGACGGTCAGGGAACAGCCAGACCTGATATTGTTTTGTTTATGAATGGTATTCCATTCGCTGTCATTGAATGCAAGAAAGCATCTATCTCAATCGAACAAGGCATTGAACAAATGATTCGGAATCAGGGCAAGGACTATATTCCACAGCTATTCAAATTCATTCAGATAGTGATGTCTACAAATAAGAATGACACCAAGTTTGCCACTTGCGCTACTCCAAAGAAGTTTTGGTCAACATGGAAAGAGCAGGATGAAAAATGGCTAAGTCCTATACTTAATGATGTTGTGAAAGATAGGCTTCCCACCAAGCAGGATAGGGATATTATCTCTCTTTTCCACCCTAAGAGGCTATTAGAACTCACAAGATTTTATATTTTATTTGATAAAGACGTTAAGAAGATAGCAAGATATCAGCAATACTTTGCAATAAAGGAGATTGTTAAGACAATCGAGGATACAGACAAAAGTGGGAATCGTCAATCGGGGGTAATCTGGCACACCCAGGGTTCTGGTAAAACCTTAACCATGGTAATGTTGACCAAGATTATTCTGTCGGAGCTCGTGGACTACCACCCAAAGATAATTGTAGTCACGGACAGGATTGAGCTTGATAAGCAAATACATAAGACATTTACACATACTAGGCTTACAGCATTGAGGGCTACATCAGGAAAGCATCTGGTTCAACTTATAAATGATAACAGTGCAGATGTGGTTACTACCCTGATTCATAAATTTGATACGGCATCCAATAATCAAGAGCCAGTGGTATCTAAAGATATTTTTGTTCTTGTTGACGAAAGCCATAGGACGAATTTCGGTGAACTACATATTAAAATGAAAAAGGTATTCCCTAATGCTTGTTATCTTGGGTTTACTGGAACACCCCTGATGAAGAACGAAAAAAACACTATCCTGAAGTTTGGTAAGTTGATTCATAAATATACTATCTCAGATGGGGTAGCTGATAAAGAAATCGTTCCATTGTTGTACGAAGGGAAAATGGTAGAGCAGACAGTTAATCGTAAGGCAATTGATAACCAGCTTGAGATTATTATACGGAATCTTAATGACAGGCAAAAGGAAGAGGTTAAGAAAAAATGGAGTCGTTTTGAGCGGATTGCATCAAGTGACCAAAGGTTAAGGTTAATAGCCTTTGATATTAATGAGCATTTCAAGAATAACTTCAAAACCAAAGGGTCTCAGTTTAAAGCTATACTCGCTACTAATAGTAAGGTTGAAGCTATAAGATACCAGGAAGCATTTCAGGAACTGGGTGATCTGGAAACTGCGGTAGTCATTTCGCCGCCTGATATGAGAGAAGGAATTGAGGAGGTTGATGAGGAGTCGAAAGATAAGGTCAGAAAGTTTTGGAACAAGATGATGAAGCGGTATGGAAATGAGGAGGAGTATGAGGATTCCATTAAGGATGAATTTATCAATGGGGACGGAATTGATATCCTTATTGTCGTTGAAAAATTGTTAACGGGGTTTGATGCTCCCAGAGCAACTATTCTATATGTTGACAAGCCCATGAAAGAGCATACCCTGCTCCAGGCAATTGCTAGGGTTAACAGGCTTTATGATGGTAAAGATTACGGCTTTATTATTGATTATAGAGGTCTGATAGATAAATTAAATGAAGCCATGGGAATGTATTCCGGCGAGGGCGAGTTGGATAACTTTGACCCAGAGGATATAAAAGGTGCAGTTCATGATGTTATCAGTGCGGTAGGCACTATACGACAATATCATACTGAGCTGAAAAATCTGTTTAATCCAGTTAAAAATAAAAGTGATTTCGAGGAATATGAAGTATTTTTGGCAGATGATGAAAAGAGAAGTGACTTCTATAGTATACTTAGTAAATTCAGTAACTGTCTTGGAATAGCCCTTTCGTCCGAAAAGATTTATAACGCAATAGGAAAAGATGAAATGGCTAAATATAAAAAGGACCTCAAATTTTATCAGGAACTGAGAGCATCGGTGCGGATAAGATATTCAGATACAATCGACCATAAGGAATATGAAGCTAAAATGCAGAGATTGATAGATAACTATATCTCTGCCGAAGAAGTTTTAAGGGTAACGAATCCTGTAGATATTACTGACGAAAAGGGAATGGAAGAGGAGCTTGCCAGACTTCAATCTCCAAGGGCAAGAGCTGATGCAATTAGGACAAGACTTGCAAAACGCATAGACGCCCAATGGGATGAGAACCCTGCATATTACAAGAAGTTTTCGGAACGTATTGAAGAAACACTACAGGCGTACAAAGACAAAAGGATTTCTGAGTCTGAATATTGGAGTCGCATGTCAGATATAATGAATGACTTCAGAAAGGGCACAGACCATGGAGTTGTTTATCCTGAGAGCATAAACGATAACTCTAACGCTAAAGCCTTCTATGGAGTTGTAAAAGAAACAGTATCAGAATATTGCAGTACAGATATTTTAGGCGAACTGGCAGAAGACATCGATATTATCATTGAAAAGCATTCCAAAGTGGATTGGCATGATAATATTGAAGTTCACAGGCGTATTGAGCAGGAGATTGAAGATATAATCTACCTTTATGAAAAGAAGCATGGGATAAAACTAAGCTATGAAGAAATAGATAAAATAATTGTAGATATAAAAACTGTAGCTTTAAGGAGATATTAAGGTGATTTTATGGAAAAGCACGTCATCACATATAAAGGACAAAGTATTGAGTTTGAACTACACCGTAAGGATGTAAAAAATATAAACCTGAATACGAGGCCGGATTTGACAGTAATGGTCTCTGCAAATGATAATGTACCGATTGAATACATTATAGAATTTGTGAAGAAAAAGGCTCCCTGGATTGCTAAGAATTTATGTTACTTTAGTGATACCCAGTCTGAAAGTAAAAGTAATAAGGAATATATAAGCGGAGAAACTTTTAAATATTTAGGGAAACAGGTAAGACTAAAAGTTGAAACCTCTGAGCAGGAAGGTGTCAAACTTTATCAAGGTTTTATTAACTTGCAGGTTAAAGATAAGAATAATAACAATAAAAAGAAAAGCCTTATGGATAAGTGGTTTCGGGAAAAAGCAGAGACGGCTTTTGAAGAATCTCTTAAGAGGGTTTATCCCATGGTAGAAATGCATGATATCAATAAACCGAAGGTAATGATACGAGTTATGAAAGCTCGATGGGGTTCATGTGTAAAAGACAAAGGTATAATACTCTTGAATTATGAGTTGATAAAAGCCCCAAAATACTGTATTGATTATGTTGTACTACATGAGTTATTACACTTTAAGTTCCGCAATCATGATAATAGGTTTTTTAACTTTATGACAGCCTTAATGGCAGATTGGAAGGATAGAAAAAAGATATTGGATGAAGAGGTTGTAAGGGGATTGTAGAATTATTAAGAATCGTTAGATGATATAGGAATATGGGTTGTGTTTAGGTAAAAGAATTGGTGAAATTTCCATCTGATGGTTTGCTGGTGGTTGAAAGTCTAAGCCCTTATATTGCAGAAAACCTAAACACTATTACCGATAAGATTGATTTACAGATGCTTATACCTATATAGCTGTCACTGAACGCTCTCGACCAACCTAGAATTCCTTTGGGAGGGAATCCCCCTCCCTTCTTTCCTGTCAATTTTACAAAATTTCCTTTTCATTTTACATTCCTTAATCCCCCACAACCCTATATACTGAAATCATGAAAGGGAGTGTTTAGCGTGAAAGACTTTAGTCTGAAAAGCTAATGCACATCTGCCAGTTTTATAAAGTAAAACATTGGGGACATGGAGGTTAAAATGATCACCGATTATGTTAAGGAATTTGTCAAACATGAATGCAACAAAAAGGAGAATGTATTTGGAAGTGCATTTTTTGAACAGCACATCATGATCGTAAAGGATTATGCATGCAGGTTGGCAGACATACTGGGAGCTGACAGGGAGATAGTTGAAATTTCGGCATATCTTCACGATATATCAGCAGTAATGGATATCAACACTCTCAGCCATCA
>JAEZKZ010000063.1 GCA_023415305.1 Bacillota bacterium | reverse complement strand
TTTCCGGTTGTTGCAAAAGAGACTTGAAGAAGCTGACTATCATTATCATGCATTACGGAATTGCTCGAATAATTGTTTACTCCCAGGAAGTCAATTGGTGTGCTTATAATCTCCATATCTGCGATATTAAATTTCGGAAACACCGACTTATCGGAAAACCAACTTACCATGTTAATTGGATATTCCCCTCTTAATATTGGATCAAGAAACCATCCATTGTTATATTCTGCATATCTCAAGGCTGCGGAGATGTCTTTTTCATCTTCAGATGCAGGATAAACGGGATTTAAGTTCAGAGATATTCCGATTTCACCTTTAGTCCTCATTTCCCTGAAAGCTCTGACCGCCAAACCATGAGCCAGAAGTATATTATGCGCAGCCAGTAAAGCGGTCTTAAGATCTGTAATTCTTGGAGGGTGACTTCCATACCAGTAACCAACAAACGCTGACACCCATGGCTCATTGAAGGTTATCCATATTGGAACCATTTCTCCAAGCTCCTTAAAAACATATTTCGCATAATGTACAAAACTATCTACTGTCTCTTGAGATGTCCAACCTCCGATATCTTGCAGTTTCTGAGGTAAATCCCAGTGATAAAGAGTAACAGTAGGTATAATATTATTATCAACCAAAAGTTTAATAAGTTTCTTATAAAAATCAATGCCTTTTTGATTTGGAATCCCTTTACCGTCAGGAAAAATTCTCGTCCATGAGATTGAGAATCTGTATGATTTTATACCCAGTTCCTTCATCAACTTTATATCATTCTCATATAGACGATAGTGATCACAAGCTACATCCCCGGTGTCATTATTAGTTATGTTACCGGGTGTATGTGTGAAACGATCCCAAATAGACTCTCCTTTCCCATCTGCATTATGACTGCCTTCTATTTGGTATGAAGCTGTAGAAGTACCCCAGATGAAGCCTTCAGGAAAAATTAGACTGGACATATTTTCACTCCTATCTTTCGTCAACTATTTACATTCAGAGCAATTACAATCTGACTGTGCTACTGGTTGTGTCTTTTCGGCTTCGTTAGTATCGCAATTACTTGCTCCATCACAACAGGAGCTTTTCTCCATCGGTCCACAGCACATAGAATTTATCGGACCGCAACCACATCCTGTAGTTTCATTTGAAGAGACTCCGTCCTTAGGTCCACAGCATTCACATTCGAAGCTTTCTGCTTTACTCATTCCCTGCATTGCTTTTTTAAATTGAAACATAAAATAACCTCCCTTTAATAAATAGAATTTTTATTGAAGCTGTTATATTTGGTATCACTAATTAAGACGGTGTACTGTGTAAAAAGACGCAAAAACTATTCTTTATTTGAAATACCGGTATAAGATTTTACAAGCTCAGCTAACTCCACTGATCCAACACAGTTTTCCAACAGAAACGATTTTGGATATTCTCTCATCTCCTCCCAAGGAATAGATTGCAACTTGGGTTTGAGAAGCATATGTATATACAACTCATTAAGGAATGAATATAGTCTAAAAGTAAGAGGGGCTTTAATTTCTTCACTGACAGTAAAGGAAAACTTGTTTTCCACCATTTCAAATATTTCTTTAGCAATAGATGGATTGCTTCTACCTTTTACTTGCCACTGTTGTCGAAATTCAAGTGCCATTTTCATCCACTCTGTATTTTCATTTGGATAAATCATCCCCATTGCTCCTGCATCTTTATAAGTCCATAAAGTCCATGAAATATCATGTTTTTCGAAAATATCGAGGCACTCTTCAATTAATATCAAACCGTCTAAAAGTTTATCTTGAGGAAAATGTCCCCCTGTTTCCCCAACCCAAAGAGCCATGCCACTTTTTTCTCTCAACCGAGTGAAATATGATATTTTCTCTTCCAATTGCTCTTTTCTAACATTTGAATCTGTAGACAGATAAACATGCTGGCCGGGGTAAAAGTGGAAAGAAATTGCCTGCTGATATCCACCTAGGTCATCAAAAATACTAAAATCCTTTGCCCAGTCATCCCCTTCGAGGAAAATAATATGATTATTATCTACTTCCCTTATCTGATTGATCACTTTTCGGTAAAAGCTGTTAAAAGCATGGATATCAGATACGAAGGCAGGTTCATTGAGTACATCATAGCCGGCAATAATAGTATCGTCTTTATATTTTTGAGCAATATATCTCCAAAGCTTGATAAGTCTTTCTCTTGCCAGAGCATCTTCCCAGAATTCGCTTATACCGGCTTCGCTTCCCCCATGTGAATCCGGATTTTGACCGCCAGGTGAAGAATGCATATCCAAAATCGCATAAATTTTATATTTGCGGCAAAGCTCTAGTACGCGGTCTAAATGTTTGAACCCCTTCTGAATATATCTACCTGGTACCTGATCATTTTCAAAATGTCTGTAACTGAACGGAAGCCTTAAAACATTTATTCCTATACTTTTTAAAAGAATAAAATCATCTTCATTAATAAAACAGTTCAGAAAGTCGTCAAAAAATTGCTCTGCATTTTCCTTACCGTATACTTCAGCATAAGTCTGACGAATTCTATTATCTGTACCTGGTATCCTTAACATAAAATTTTCAATGTTCATCCATGTTCCTACCGAAAAACCCCTTAGAATTATATTTTTACTATTTAGCTTGAATTGCCCGTTTTCTACTTGAATAAATTCATTCTTCATTAATTTTTCCTCCGTTATTAATAGCAAAGACGCATAATTTTCTCATAGTCCCATTGCCAGAAGAAACTGATAAAGGTATCCAATCACAATCCCACCTACCAGAATGAATCCAATATATAGAACGATAGCTCTTTTTTTCATAAAGGCTGTTATTCCTGCAATAACCCATGCACTGGTTGCAGGGCCGGTTATCATAAATGCCATCATTGCACCTCCGCCGGCACCGCCATCCATCAATGCTTTAATTAGAGGAATTGCCCCTTCGCCGCTAACATATAGTGGAAGGCCAATCAGAGCTGACAAGGGAACTGAGAATAAATTGTCGCCACTAAATAATGACATAATTAAAGAAGTTGGGACAAAGGATTGAATAAGATAACCAATTGCCACAAAGATTGTGAAGTAAAGAAGTATTTGCTTTAAGCCTACACTTATAAAGGCTTCTCCAATTTCCTTATACTTAATTTTCTTATGAATTATCATTAAAATACTTGAACTTTTAGCTTCTGATGATATTGTGTCAGGAATATAGTTTGAGGAACTGCAACCGCATGTACTACTTGGACTGGTTTTTTCAGTTAATATTGTTTTGGTATCGCAAGCACAAACACTCTTATTACTGGTTTGCTTTGGCAATGATATTGATTCAATACAGCCACACGCAGCTTCAGAAATTGTTTGCTCAAGTGCAGGCTGTGCTGAGTTGCAGCCGCATTCTTGAACTTTTGATTTGTCAGAAAATCGTAACTGATCTTTTAGGAAATTAGTGTTTTTTTCAATTAGATGTGTTAATCCACCTGAAACAAATCCGATGATAAGGGAAGCAATTGTTAGAGCAACCGCAAATTTGAAATCTAGTACACCGGCAATCATTATAAATGTATCGGGACTCATAAGTGGTGATGAGGTAAGAAAAGCCATAACCGGACCCCACGGCAGTGCAGTACTGAGTAATCCTATAACGACCGCCATAGTACCGCATGCACAGAGTGGTGTAAACGCTCCGAAAGCAACGCTTGCAACAATCGAAATTTTTGGTCTCTCTAAGAATTTCTGTTTGAGTTTTTCACTATTAACATATACTTTCATTAGTACAGCAGTAACTATAGCTAAACTTAATGGGAGCCAATTGTGACTCAAGCTTTTAAAAACTTCAGTAATAGTATTTGCCAACAATCCTGGTAAAAAAATAAAAAATTCTTCCATATTTTATCCATCTCCTATAATATGATTTATAATTCATATATTAAGACGATGGATGATTGAAAAGGACTCAAAATAAAATATATTATTTTATCTAATTCCCATCATGGCAGCAACAGCAACATGCTGGATGAAAATTAATGATGACTCCAAATCGATCAAGTTCAAAATGACAACACTTCATAAGGCTCTCCCTTAATAGTTGCCGTCCTCGCTGTACACGAGACTTTGCTCCGGATATTGATATTCCCAGCTTTTTTGCTAATTCCACCTGACTTAATCCCTCAAATTCTACTAAGTAGAGTGCTTGTGAGTACTTTTCAGGGAGCTCATCAATCATTCCTCTCAAACCAGCAGCGACCTCCTGAAAAGGTCCAGCTTCGATCATGTCATCTATCGAGTGAACTGTGTCTTTATTCTCTAATGTAATCGTATCGATATCATCTATTTTAATTTTTTGTTTTCGATAATAATCAATGATAGTATTACGAGTAATTTGATAAACCCAGCTTCGGATTTTTGAATCTTCTTTGAGAAGATGAATATTTGAGTGGATTTTAATAAAAACATCCTGTAAAATATCTTCTGCCTTTGATGAATTCGATACTCTACGAGAAATAAATGCTCGAAGTCCTGAACTAAATTCATTCCATATTTGTTCTGTGTTATATTTCATACTTTTTACCTACCTTGTATAAAAGAGTTACAGATTCAAAACCTACAACAAGCTGTCTATTCTACTTTTCAGGTCTAAAACCTTCTGTTCTATTATTTGAGCAGTTTTTACAAACTCACTCTTATCCAAACCTGTCGGATCATTCAATCCCCAATCTTCTCTGTACTTACATGGAAGATTGGGGCAATTAACATTACACCCCATTGTGATAACAACATCTACAGGCGGAATATTGGTTAATAACTTTGACCTATGACTTATGTTCATATCAACACCATATAATTCTTTTATCACAGCTACAGCATCTTGATTTATCTGATCTTTTGTATCAGTCCCTGCTGAGTATGCTTCGAATTTATCTGATGCAATTATTTTAGTTATTGCTTCAGCCATTTGCGACCTGCATGAGTTATGAACACATATATAGGCTATCTTTATTTTATCCTGCATAATTAAACTACCCTTCCATTGTTTGATTTCAGAACTCCATTTTTATTAAAATACTTCTTTCTCCATAATAAAGCCACATTTACCAACCCAATCATAACAGGCACTTCAACCAATGGACCAATAACAGCAGTAAACGCTTCTTTAGATTCGATACCAAATACAGCAACTGCCACTGCTATGGCAAGTTCAAAGTTATTACTTGCAGCAGTAAAGGACAAAGTAGTTGTTTTATTATAGTCAATACCTGATTTAAAGCTTATGAAGAAAGATACTGAGAACATAATTATAAAGTAAATAAGCAACGGAATTGCAACTTTTACGACCTCAAGCGGAAGTTGAACGATGTATTGCCCTTTATAGGTGAACATAACAATAATTGTAAATAACAGGGCTATAAGGGCTAATGGACTGATTTTAGGTACAAACTTTTTGGTATACCATTCAGTTCCCTTAATTGGTTCAAGAACTAACCTTGTAAGCATACCAAGAATAAATGGAATACCAAGATATATCGCTACTGATAGCGCCACTTCCCCCATTGATATATGAACCTCATAACCTGTAAGCCCAAACACAGGCGGTAATACTGTTACAAACAAATATGCAAATATTGAATAAAATACAACCTGGAATATGGAGTTGAAGGCAACCAATGCTGCTGCGTACTCACTGTCTCCATCAGCAAGACTATTCCATACTATAACCATAGCTATACATCTTGCAAGACCAATAAGAATTAAGCCTGTCATCAGAGCTGAATCAGATTTTAAGAATAAAACAGCAAGTACAAACATTAAAACAGGTCCTATTACCCAGTTCTGTACCAATGATAGAATTAAAACCTTTGGGTTTTTGAATACTTTCCCCAATTCCTTATAATTTACCTTTGCCAGTGGAGGATACATCATTACTATTAAACCAATTGCTATTGGTAAAGAAGTAGTACCCACTGACATTTTTGATAATACATCTGCCAAGCCGGGAACTGCCCATCCCAGCATGATTCCAAATCCCATTGCAAGAAATATCCATAGAGTCAAGAATCTGTCTAATAATGATAATTTTGATGGTTTCAAAGTCTAACTCCCCCATTCAAATATAAAGTATATTTCTCGTTTGTAGACAAATATAATTAATTTAGTAATTCCACCAGAACATCACATTTTACTTCTTCAGGTTTCCATTCCACAACAGCAAAGTTTCCGTTCGAAATTTCATTAACCTTGTTAATCCACTGAACTTCGTTTCTTGCTTTTGTTTTTAAAATCTCATTTGAGGTATTGAGAGCATAAAAGCTTGAATTTATCACCCACCATTTACTATGAATACCAGCTCTGTTTAAGTCATTCTGAAGTCTTAAAGCCTCAAAAACAGGTGTTGTCTCGGCGAGTGTTACTATTATAACCTCAGTTTCTTTTTCATCTCTTAGTTTTGGCAAAAGCTTTTTAACCGAATCAGGAATGTCTCCCTGAGAACGTTGTATTTCTTTATGATAACTCTGCGTTGAATCCAGAAGCAGTAAAGTATGGCCTGTAGGTGCCGTATCAATTACGACTACTTCATTTTCAGATCTTTCTACTATTTGAGAAAAGGCCCTGAAAACTGCAATTTCTTGCGTACAAGGTGATCTCAGGTCTTCTTCAACATAAGCAATATCGTCCTCGCTCATGGCTTCTCTTGCTTTACTTAAAACTTCTTCTTTATATTTTTCAAGCTCTTTTTTCTCATCAATATTGCTAATAGTAATCCCGTAGCTTTCGTCAAGTACAAACTTTAAGTGTGCTGCAGGGTCAGTAGTAGTAAGATGAACTTTTTTACCCTTCTTTGCCAGACCAACAGCAATTGCAGCTGCAATCGTTGTTTTACCTACTCCACCTTTACCCATCGTAAATATAACTTTTTTATCATTATTATATAAATTATCTATAACATTATTTAATTTAGGAATACTTCCGGGATTCAACACAATATTATTGTCCTTAATATTGTTATCCTTTAAGAAGGCTCTCACATTTTCAATGCCGGTTACATTATAAGGTCTTAATGGAATTTCATAGATTTCTATCGATTTTAATGATTCTGGAATATCCTTTAAAGCATTTTGTTGTTTTTCATAAATAGCATTGGATAGATAATCGTCATGTTGCAGGAGTATGCCATTTAATATTAAAATCTGATTATTTACTCCTATATCCTGAAGTTCTTTTGATGCTCTTTCAGCTTCTATCAGTGGCGAAGGTTCAGGTCTTGAAACAAGTATTAAAGTAGTTTTTTCTTTATCAGCAAGGTTATTAACTGCAGTTCTATATATTTCTTTTTTACTTTCAAGTCCAGCAAGCTGACCTAAGCATGATGCACCATGGGTACTCTCACTTATAAAATTAGTCCATGCTGAAGGTAGTTGAAGCATTCTTAAGGTGTGACCTGTTGGTGCTGTATCAAATATTATATGATCAAATTCCATTGCCACCGTTTCATCAGCTATAAAGTTTGAAAACTCATTAAAAGCAGCTATTTCAACAGTGCATGAACCAGACAGTTGCTCCTCCATATTTTTAATAACTACCTCTGGAAGCTTTCCACGATAAGGTGCAACTACACTTTCTCTGTATTCCCTAGCTGCCTCGACCGGATCAAAATTTGCTACAGTAAGATTCGGCACATCCTGTATATTTACACCTTTATTATTTAGCTCCGTATCAAAAACATCCTGAAGGTTTGATGCAGGATCTGTACTAATAAGCATTATCTTTTTTCCTGTATCAGCAAGAGCTACAGCTGTCGCACATGCTGCAGAAGTCTTTCCAACTCCACCTTTGCCTGTAAAAAAAATATATTTTGTCAAATGTATTTCATCCAATTTGAACTTTTCGAACATTATATCCCCCTTTTCATTATTAGCAGCAACCATTTTTACAGCCGCAGCCTTTCGATTTAGGCTTAATTTTAACTGTGGCTCGAATATATTCCGCTGGAACTTCTAGAAAGCTGCAAAATTCCTCATCCGTGGGGTATGCTTTTGTCTTAATGACAACTCCGTCAATCATTGTAACAGGAAGTATATCAACTCCATATTTATTAAGCAGATCGTTTATTTCTTTGCTATCAACAAATATTTGAGGGTTATTTGTAAGATTGTATCTCTCAACCATAATTCCTTTATTTTTTAAGTTATTCAAAACTGTTGATACCCTTAATAGTTCTTTATCTACAGATGGTCCACATACTCCGGTTGAACAACACATGGCTGGGTCGAAAATTACCATTCTTTTCATAATTAGCTCTCCTTTATTTGACAATCACATTTACATTTATTTTTACAGATGCAGTCTTCCGTATCTGTAATGAGGTTCAAAAGAAACAGAATTAATTTATTACAATTGGTATTATTCAAAGAGTAATAGTTCCAAAGTCCTTCTTTTCTGCTTTTTACAAGCCCGCAATCAATCAATACCTTCATATGATGTGATAAAGTTGGCTGCGTGAACTCAAACTGCTCCAATATATCACAAGCACACTGTTCTCCACATGACAAAATATCAATGATTTTAAGCCTACCAGAGTCTGATAGGGCCTTTATAATTTTTGCGTTATCTTCATAATTTATCATTACTTTATCACCTCAGTATATTGATAGCTATCTATATATAATATAAACTAATATCTATATATATTCAATACACTTCTGTAATTTTAAGAATTCACATTAAATACATTTATAAATATTTATATATATCATTTTATGCTCAAATTAATTATATGTTCATACAGTTACTCATTTATGTAATGTTACTATAAACAATAAACATAAAAAAAGCGGAAACACCTGGCTTCCACTCTATTATTCAATCTATTTATTTTTGTAATATATCATATAATATTTCTACAGCTCCACCAACAAATTTTTCACAATACTGATGGTGCTCTGCAGCGCCCCACTCAACTGGTTTAGTTAGAACTCTACAACAAGTTGCTTTGTATTTTTCTTTAAATTTATCGTGCAATTCCTGTGTAAGTGAAAATACTTCATCAACCTTTTGCTCGTTACTTGTTCTTCCTTTGACTGCACTTAGTACCATTACAGCTCCAGTTAATGAACCACATGAACATTTTGAGGCGCCAATACCTGCTCCGAAACCAGTTGCCATTTTAAGTGCATTTTCGTTGAGTCCAAGATTTAATTCACTATTAAACACCTGCAAAATCGCTTCTGAACAATATAAACCCTCTCTAAACAATTTTATAGCTTCTTTTGTAAGCTGCTCTTTTTTTATTTGCATTTTTTCACCCCACTAACAATTAACACCTTATTTATATGAAATAATTAGTAAAAATCATATTGATACGATTTTATAGGATAATAACATAGTTTATATGTATGTTAACTATATTATATATGGGAATACTTGTAATGTCAATAGAGGTGAGATTCAAAATGATAAGACATGAACCAATGATTACATAAGTCATCTAACGCCTCTGCCCTACCTCTTATGACTAATGGAATAATGTAGGTATTATTGTTAATATCAGGCATAAGGCTTCTTAAAAAAAACTCTTTTGCCGAAAAATCCTTCGGACGAACAAAGTCTCTTTCTGTGTGGGGCATTTTAGTAAAGCTTTAAGGCGTGGGACAATATGCTGCTTTGCAACTTCAAAACCTGCCATATGGCGATTAAGAATACTCTCCTGTTCCTGAGTTGAGTAGAATCTTAATTTTTCGATCGCACTACTTAGTGCGTCACTAAACGGATAGCCTGAATCCTTTGCATGAGTTGTTGCATAGAGAAGTGCTTTTTTTTCTTCAATATCAAAAAGTAACGGTGCTTGATGATAATCATTCATCAAAGTATACCCACCATTATGACCGGAATCTGAAATAATTGGTACGCCACTTGCGCTAAGAGAATCAATATAACGGTAAACTGTTCGTATATTAAGTTCCAATTTTTCTGCAATCTGCTTAGCTGTTATCTTTTTACTTGAATTCAGCATCCATAAAATCGCCAGCATATTATCATTTTTGGGCATAGAGAAATTTCCACCTCCTTGTTCATTATGATGCTAATACATTATTTTTTCTGCCAAATATATCGATCATCTGTTAGAATACTTATTAGCTTCATTTTTTATTTGGTTTTCGCTTAATAAATAACATTCTTTTAATATCTTCAAAAAGAGATAAATCTTCTAAATAGATATCCATCCATTTTCCATCATGAAATGTATTTGATTCATTATAAATTGTTTGTATTTTATTTGAATAAAGATGTTGTTCAGGTTCAAATTTCTCTCTTTCGCTTTTCCCAAATATAATTTGTATACACAAACTATTATCATTTGCAAATAGAGTGCAAAGCGTTTTGCCGCCTCTACGATACTTGCAAACATATCTCCAATTGTTCCATTTAGTAATGTCCAGCATTCTTTCCATCTCGTATAAGCTCTCTATTAAATCGCATAACTGTGTCCAAATTTCAAACTTATCTGATGGAAGTAACACCTGTAATTCTTTATCCATATTTAATTCACCTCTTATATATTATAACACCCAAAATATAACACTGTAGCTTGTTCTATTATATTGATTTAAAAAACCCTGTCATATAAGTGACAGGGTTAAATTGGTTTATTGTTTAGAACAACTTTATTTATGATAGCCTTCCAAGACCGGCAAATTCGGGAATTTTTTCATTCAAGACATTCTTAGCATCCTGGCTGCCTGTTTTTGCTCTTGCATCAATATTTTTATATAGTTGTTACTCATTAAGGTATAGCATTACCTTATTGTTTATGGCTTCAGCAGTTTTTTCTGCTGAAGTTTTGCCAGCAAGGAAGCTTTTTGTCTCTTCAGTTAATATAGATAAAACTCTATAGTCATTAACCTCAGCTTTTGTTATTCCAGTATATAGTTTATCAACTTTATCACCTAGATTTGAACTTAACGGTGATGTTACATATTCAATGAAGCCCACTTCATCACCGAAGAAATGTTTCTCTTTTGGGAACTCAGGATTAATATAATATTTGAGTTCCTCTTTCCAGGCTTTATTATTAACTGGAGTACCTTTAACATAGTTTCTTATATTATTAATATATGGAGTCTGGTTTTCCTCTGCCAGGAGTAATTTAATAAATTCAAAGGCCTCTTGAGGCTTTTTACAATTTGCATTTATTCCTGCAACAACTCTGACATTTGCTATTATAGCTGCTTTTTGTTGGTCAGACGGAAAAGGAATCATAAACATTTCTTCGCCTAGAAACTGCTTACAAACTCCATTATAAGCAAACAAGTTACTCACTTCCAATGTATTGTCATCCTTAACAATACCTACTACGCCTTTGGTTAGCAGTTGAACTGAATTAGCGGTTTTTGCAATGTCAGAAGGACATACAGCAGGTTGAAGTTCTTTACACATATTTAAAAGTGATATAAACTCATCTGAATCAAAGTTTGATTTTTTCTTACTATAATCAATATATTTCATATAGCTACATTGTATTAAACTTTCAAAACTAAAATCATTGCTGAACATGTACTTATTTTTGTTATTACTATTATTTGCAAACTCTTTTGCCATATGTGTTAGTTCTGTCCAGGTTATACCACTCTCCGGAATATTAAATCCCTGGCGTTGTAAAAAACCTTTGGTTGTTATCATAACTGGCAAGTTTGAATAGAGGGGTATAAGATTACGCTTATTATTAAATACGCAGCTGTCCATAACAATTTGATTATAATCTTCCATTTTAAAGGATTTATCCTTCTGTATCAGCTTATTCAAGTCATATAAGCTATTATTCTCAAGTATCTTATGTAGATTAGGAAATTCCGTTGCTTTAAATAATAAAACATCTGGTCCTTTACCTGCCATAAGCTCGGTAATAGCTTTCTCTTTCATTCCTCCTTCATCATTTGCAAAATATCTCTTATCCTGTATTTTAGTTTCTGGGTGAGCTGTATTAAATTGATAAATTACATCATCAATTTTGCTGTTCATCCAGCTTAGTACAGTCAGCCCATTTGAGTTCTCTTCTTCGTTTTGTTTATCATCACTAGTTTTGAATGAACAAGCATTTAAACTAACAATAAGTACACAAATGATAATTGTTAAAATCGCTCTGTTTTTCATGTTAACCCCAACTCTACTCATAGAAATATAGTATTACTTTAATAATTTATTACCATGGCAGTCTGTTCTGCTAACTTAATATGACTTTTAGCAATAGCTTTAGTATATGCCTTAAAAATTAACACGTCAACCATAATAAACCATTTTAAACAGACAAATCCTGCTCTTTACGGTGAGATTTATCCACACAGTACAGGTTGTAATAATGCCGTGAGCAGCGGCTGGGAAATTAGTCGTTCATTATATTGGACCCTATTTTCTGAAAAAGCCTGATATCAAACCTGCTACCTTATTTTCATTTTTAAGCTCTACAGCCTTAAACATACATAACTCATGACAACACATACAATCTATGCAGGTATTATAATCAATTTGCTTCGTATCCTTGTCAATCGCCTCTACCGGACAGCTTTCCACACACATATTGCAATTTTTGCATTTTTTATGATCAATCCTGGGGTGTGTGTTGAAAAAATCAATCAATTTTACCAAGAATTTAGTATTACGCTTCTTTGTTCCCCTGAAACGCTTGGGCAGTTTAAAACCAGCTAACCTTGGGACTTGTTCATAATCACCTGCAAGTGTGATGTTTTTTAACCAACTTTCTCCAAGCTTCCGTTTCCGGGCTGTTTCCAAAATTGGTACATCTACAACCTCCATCCCCACCATTTTTGCCGCCACAGCATCCAAAGCCAACGGGTCTTCACTGACGAGGATTTTATCAGCCTGATAAATGCTTCCGGCTGTCGGTCCCTCTCCCTGCATTGCAAGAATTCCATCCATAATGTGAAGCTGTATTTTAGTTGCTTTATGTATATCACAGATGATTTGGCCAAAATCACTTGGATCAGGAGCCATTTTATGATACTTAGCCTTCTTAAGTCCCGGTATGCATCCGAATACATTTTTCACAGCTCCGGAAAAAATCTGAGCTGAGTGTGTTTTCAATTTTGGTAAATTAATAACCACATCAGCATCAAACATTGGCTTAGCGATATGCATCGTTTCTTCACACGCGCTTTCCGGTTGTACTGGCGTAACACCCTCGCGATCAAAATTCTTTATTTCCGCTCCTTCTTCCGCGGCCACCCTCTCGTATCCGGCAATTTTGAAGCTCTGAGCGGTGGGCGCTATTCCTGCTATAGCTCCCCCTGAGCTGTCACCTATCCATACAATACAGTTCCTGCCCTTCAATATTCTTACCATCGCTCTGACAAATTCAGAATGTGTTATTGCTGCCGTCTCGGAAGACTTGGGTCCGATCAGATTTACCTTAAGGAGTACCTTGTCCTGGGGCTTAACAAATTTATCCCATCCACCGAGACTTTCTACTGCAGCATTAATTTTTTCAATTATGGCTTCTACTTCATAATTTTTACATTCCTGAATAACTACTTTACTCATACGCTTCTCCTCTTGATACAAGTATTTGAATTGCTTACTTTTTTCCTTTATAGGATACATTAATAATCCATTATCTTCTTCCATAACATTTACAAAACGCCTTGTTTATGTTTCATAAGTTCACAAAGGAATTATAACCTTATCTTTTTTATCTTTTCAATAGACTTTGTGATATATAAATGTAGTTTTTCCATGAAAATGGACTCTGTGGTTTCACCATTTTCAATCATTCCAAGACCCTTCTCCCAACTGGCCGTCAAGGAAGGATTCAAAAGCTCTTTTGACGTTTGACGGACTAAATTTACGATGGCTTCCCCCTTCATTGTCGGAGTAACTACCTGAGTCTTGCTGTGTATACTTATATGTCCTATTTCGGTCAGCTTTTTAATAATTCCGGCTCGGGTTGCAGAGGTGCCTATTCCACAGGTTTTTATCTGTTCTCTCAATTCTTCATTTTCAATAAACTTTCCTGCTTTTTCCATAGTTATGATTAACGAGCCATCTGTATACCTTGAAGGTGGCTTTGTTTCCTTTTCTTCTAAATTAAACTGAAGAACTTCACTTTTTTCGTTCTTTGCAAGCTTATGTATAGGTGAATCTGTTATTTCATCCTCATCCTTTTTTATGGAAACCTCATAAACCTCTTTCCAACCTAAATTTAGCAAGGTCTTAGCATTTGAAATAAACTTTTCACCTTTGATATCAGTCTCAACTTTTACTGTATTATACTGGGCCGGAGGGTAAAAAACAGCGAGAAATCTCTTTACAATAAGGTTGTATATTTTTTCGGTATCTGCATCAAGCTTTGATAAGTCTGCGGTTACATAGGTGGGTATAATAGCATAGTGGTCGGTAACCTTACTATTATCCACATATCGCTTTGATGTCTTATTAATTTTTAAATCGCCCTGTTCCTTGATACGCAGAATATTTTCTTTATAGGTTTGATTTTTAAATAAGCCATTTAAAATTTTTGGAATTTCACCTACAACATCAGTGGAAATAACCCTACTATCAGTTCTCGGATAGGATATGAGCTTTTTTTCATATAGACTCTGAGCAATCTCAAGCGTCCTGTCAACCGGAAGCTTAAATTTTTTATTTGCTTCTGACTGCAATTCTGCCAGATTAAACAGCAGCGGCGGCGGTTCACTCTTGACTTTGACTTCTACTTTCTTGATAACTGCCTCATTTCCCCTAAGCTTCTCTATAGTTTCTTCCGCTTCTGCTTTACTTATATATTTTTCTTGCTCATCCGGTTCATCCTTCGCTCTGGACCTATTTTTATTTAGCTGCCATCTGCCCTTATATTCTATACCGCTATCCTGTGACATAAAGCTTGCCAGAACCCCATAATGCTTCTGTGGGACAAAATTTCTGATTTCCAATTCTCTATCAACAATAAGCCCCAGCACACATGTCATCACCCTTCCAATTGGTATCACCGAGGACTTACTCTCCTTCAGTATGTTTGAAAGTGTTCTCCCATATTGACAGGTAAAAATCCTGCTTAAGTTCATTCCAAAAAGCCAATCTTCCTTTGCTCTGCTATAAGCCGCCTGTGCAAGTAAATCGAATTCTCTGATATCCCTGGCTTCGTCAATACCTTTTTTAACAGCCTCTTCTGTTTGGGAAGAAATCCATACTCTTCTGGCAGGTTTACTGCTTCCGCTCTGCATATATACAAGCCTGAATATATATTCACCTTCACGACCACTGTCGGTGCAGGCATAAATGACTTCAACATCGTCTCTGAGCATTAATTGTTGTATTATATTAAACTGTTTTCCGACACCTCGTTGATCTATAACATTATATTTGTATACAGTAGGGATTATTGGCAGATGCTCTATTTTCCATTCCTTATATTTTAGGTCATAAGCATCCGGATATGCCATGGTTACAAGATGTCCGAAGCACCAGGATACAATTGTATCACTATTCTCCGCAAATCCTCTGCCTCTATCACTTTTAGAAATTTCAAGACCTAGAACACTGGCAAAACTTGCTGCTACAGATGGTTTTTCTGTTATAAATAATCTTTTACCCAACAGTATCTCCTTATGTAAACATTTAAGGCGGGGGTGTTAAGAACCTTATGCCCCGAACCCTAGAAATAATTAGTATAGACTGAATTTTATCATTTTGAAAATGATCTATAAAAATTATAGCATTAATTACATTGTAATTAAATGTGAAAAAACATCTTACCCACAATGATAGTGAAATAAGATGTTATGCATCCATTATTTTATCCAATTTAATATACTATTTTATATACTATAACCTCTTAAATAAAGCTATTCCTCTGCCTCTTAAATATGTGTACGCCAATATATTTATTATAACCGCAGCTGCAAGCCAAAGTACCTGAAAAAGAATCAGGTTTGTCGGCGTTAAAGCTGCAAATATTCCAACGGGGAGAAGGATGGAAACGAAACCTGAAAATACAGCAATCAGCACACTGGCACTCTGCTTCACCGCCGTAACCTGTGTATTCCATTCAAGCTTTGGGAAGTGTAGATTTATTATAAGTCCCATTACAGCTATGAACCCGCAATAGCAGATGCCGATTGCAATGCAAAGCAGGTATTCGACAAATGTAAATCTCAAGGCTGCAGCCAGTATTGTAGAGCATATTACAAGTATCGGTGCAGTTACAACAATATTCAGCAGTATTTTACTGTTAAAAATATCTGTTACCTTTAAAGGCAATGACTTTATTATCCAAAGATTTTTTCCTTCAAGTGAAATTGATGGTGATGTAGTGCAGGTCAGCGATACACACAATGTCATAGCCAGGGTTACCAAAAGAGAGATTGGGATATTAATCGGCATAATATTAAGCATGGTTGTAAGCTTTGAGCCGTTAATAATAAGCAGCACGGTTATTAGCGGCATCATTATAGCTCCAAAGCCGGTATTTATAGCATATATATAAGAGGAAAAATAAAAACTCAACTCTTTTTTTAGTAATGCTACAGCTGTTGTCTGTACATTAAGCTCGGTCATTTTGTAGTTTGAGGCTTTATATTTTTCCTGCATACTTGAATTTATCCTTTTAAAGCTCTTTGAAAAGAGCCAGATAAAGGCTACAAAAACAATAATTGAAATCAATGAAAATATAAGGAATGAAACAATACTTAAATTCGCAAGAGCATCGGCATATAGTCCAAATGGATAATAAACTGCTTTTAACGATCTGATTGAGTTAACGAGATTTTCGATTTTTGAAGTTGTAAGTGAATTTAGTGAAAACATCCCAACCATAAATAATGCAAGTGCTACAAAGGAACCAATAATTAAAATCATATTTGTATGCCTTGATTTTGAGGATACCTTTCCCAGCAACAGGGACAGCAGTGACCCCAATGTTAACGGAACCAAGCTGGACAAGACCAACAGCACTAGCGCTGCAAAATAATACGCAGCACCTTGAGAAGTCTTAATTCCATAAACCATCAGGTACGGGAAACCCAAAAGCAATGATAAGCCTATATTTGTAAAAACTATCATAAACAGTTTACTGACTAGTATTGCCGTCCTTGATACAGGCAGGGACATTAACAAGTCGAAATCCTTAAATGCAAACAAATATCCGGTTCCCTTATATATGGACATAAAAAGACATAACAACATTGACAGAGCTACACCGATAATAATCAGTACATCCTTCATATCCTTTTCCACAACAAAGTCAGATATTACCCAGGCGTACAAAGTCATCTGCGAAAATATTATCATTATCACAAAAAGTATCATACCGGCAAAAAGGCCAGCCTTGAGTCTTTCTCCCGTTGATGTACTTTTCTGTAATTTATTGATACCTGACGAATTTATTATTTGCGATTTTATTAGAAGTATTGTATTATTCATGATTTATCAACTCCAAAAATAATTCTTCAAGGGAACTGTTGCCTTTAATCTCATCAGTCCTGCCGCAGGCTATAAGCTTCCCTGCTTTTATAATAGCTATTTTACTACAGAGCTTTTCTGCCACCTCCAGGACGTGAGTAGAAAAGAATATGGCTCCACCTTTATCGCACAACTCTTTCATGAATCCTTTGAGAGTATGGGATGCCTTCGGGTCAAGTCCCACAAAGGGTTCATCCAAAACTAACAGACTTGGATTATGGATGAAAGCCGATATTAAGGCCAGCTTCTGCTTCATGCCGTGAGAATAAGCCGATATTAAATCTCCCAGGCTTGAAGTTAGTTCAAAGGCATCAGAATATTTTTTTATTGCCTCTTCCCTCTCCTTTTTGGGTACTGCAAATATATCTGCAATAAAGTTCAGGTACTGGATACCAGTCATATTTTCGTACAGGTCGGGATTGTCGGGAATATAGGCCATAGTCCTTTTGCATTCGATATCCTGAGTTTTGATTGATTTTCCTCCAATCCATATCTCTCCCTCATTAAAATCCAAGAGCCCAGTAACACATTTTATTGTTGTGGTCTTGCCGGCACCATTATGACCTATGAAGCCGAATATATCTCCCGGATTTACTTCGAGTGATAAAGTATCTACTGCCTTTTTACCATTTTTGTATGTTTTTGATAGGTTTTTTATTATAAGCATCTTTTACCTCTTTCTATCTTTTCTAATTACTGTGAAATAGTATACAATAAGCGGAAGGGGAAAGTTTGATATCCCCCATATTCCCCACAGCCAAGGGAACCTTCCTCTTTTCTGCGCATCTAAAAATATCCATACTCCCTGACAGAAGACGAATAGAGCAATTATAACTACTAACCAGACAGGGGGATTATCTAAAAGTTCATATAAGCTCATTTCCTCTCCTCCTCATTAAAAGAAGCAGCACCACAGGAACTGTCAGCAGTAATCCATGGATAATTATAAATGCCAGTGCTGACATTTGATAAACTATGACCAGTACTGCAATGATAGCCAGTGCAGTACAGCTGAACATTGCAAGCTGTCTGTTATTCCTGGCTGCAATCCGCCCCTGTTCATCCGATACAAAGTTAACTATAGTTATTAATTCAGGTGTTCCTACAGCAATATCCTCTATCTTCTTTGAGATTTCCTTTAAATCATAATCAATTTTTTCATCCTTGTTCAAATTTTTCCAGCTCCCTTCCAATATTTTTTATTGCATTCGATATTCTGGATTTAACGGTTCCAGTTGGTATTCCCAGAGTTTTTGCAATGGCTTCATAGGAATAGTCAAAATTATATTTTAGTACCAGAGGCGCTTTAAGCTTTGGAGAAAGCTTATTCACTGCCTGAATTAAATCATCGTTACTAAACAAATTATCTATTTCATTTGTACAATCTTCAGGTAATAGTAGAGTGCTGCAATATTTCTCAAATAATTTCTTTCTCTTTATTCCTGTCAGCCAGATATTCTTTGCTATGCTTATCAGCCATGTACTTATAGAGGCCTTTCTTTCATCATAGAGTCTTATTTTTTCTACTGCCCTGACCATCACTTCCTGCGTGATGTCCTGGGCTTCTTCTCTATTGAGGGTAAGCTTCAGGCAATATTTTAATACTATACTATAGTTTGCCTGCAATAATTGAGCCATAGCGTGTCTATTCCCCTCCCTGGCAGCAGTTACCAGGTATTCATTAGTTTCCCCCAGTCTCATCACCTTCTTTTGAGTGTTCTAATTGTTATACTTTTATCATATTGAATTTGTTCACTTTTTTAAAGAAATTTTTTGAGTTTTTATGATAGTAACCGTGAAACTCAGACTTCATTTACTTGTACTTTTGAAAATAAATGAATGTGCCCTTTTGAAGCCTTGATAGGAAAGAATAATCAAGATTGGATATACGGGAAATAAATATCGGGATTTTATCTCCCAAACAAGATAGAAAGCCATTATCCCAAGAATAATTAAAACCAATAGTAAATGTTCGTATTTTTGTGATACTATTTCATCAAGTAATCCGAAAATAATAAATACATACATAAGAAAGTTGATGGTGTACAGCAGCCAATTCATTCCGCTCCTGTATATGGAATCATCTTTAAACAAGTTGGTTGCAAAGGTTCTGTACTCGTAGCCACCGTGTCTTGGTCTTTTCCCCCCCAAAGTGTTAACATCATTGCCCAGTCCATATCTTTCAATCTGATAAGTACCCTCAGTCCAGGTCCAGAGGAGTTTTTTATAGTAATGCGATAGTAATTCGCCTATAGTTGCATTTGAAGCTTTTCTTATTATTGATTCCTTGAATAACTTTTCACTTTGTTGCTTATTATGTCCGGCGTCAACACAATAAATCCTATAACTTCTGAAATCATCCCAAAAACCGATTTTATCGAAATTTAGCCCCATGTTCAGCCACATATGCACAGGTGCAGAATTCTCCTTTATAGACCCGCTAATAATATTTGCCTTCTGTAAATAATAGTTCTGGGTAAAGCCCGGGATATTAATGGATAAAATCAGTATTACTACAGCTACTGATATTAGCTTCGGTTTAAGTGTAATTATATTTAAAATAATGTATATAATGGACGCTATAAGAATTATTAAGCCGATACTTCTAAAATAATTACCTATTGCTAACAACAATGAAGAAATTACCAAATATTTGATAGCTCTGGTTTTGACAAATTTAATCATAAAATATATGGAGCAGGTAAAAAAAGCTGTGGATATAGTGTCGTTATATATGAGATTACTCATAAATATACCGGGGATATATGTTGCCGCAAAGAATAATATTCCGTAATCCTTTTCCCCGGATTTACAGCTGATTAATTTATTAATCTTATAAATCATCAACGTAGTTACAAGAGAAAAACATATGTTAAATATTTTTATTATTAGGTATTTGTCAGGAAAAAGCTTTAGCAATGTCATGATATACAGCACCGTACCGTAATTAAACGGAAACATATGGAGATAGCCGCATTGGTTGAACGAGGAATAATCTTTCTTGTATAACATATTTAATGCAATAGTATGGACAATCATTGAATCATCGGTAGGTAATCTCGGAAAAGCGAGAATAAAGCCTATCTGCAACAAAAATGAAAATAGGAGCACGGCAGATACTATTAATCTACCATTAAACCTCTCAAGCTTAACGCATATACTATAAAGAAGGAATCCTATTATTAGTATCACTGGAATCAGCAGAAAAAAAATACCTGGTTTCTGAGGTGTTAATACCGGCCTGTCACCATAGATAAAATAATTGTATTTAGCCCTTATAAAGAATGATGACACAAAAAATAGCAGCATAAAAAATAATAAGATACTATAAATAGTTTTTTTAATAACCTTTAGCATAGTTCTCTCCTATAACATTTTCTAATATGTGTTGATTCAAAAATTTAATTCAAAGAACATTCAGGAAAATGTTATATTACCTTAAACTCACATAAAGGATTAAATATATAATAATATTTAGTCTTCTGATAAATAATCAAAATCGTAGTAATTTCTAGCATCAGCAACAGATTTATAATCTATATTATTGGTTGCTTCGCTTGAACTAATATCTACTGCATTATGAGTTTCTCTATTCGTATGCTTGTTATTGGTTTTTTTTGAGTTAGGTTTAAATATATTGAAATCCTGATAATCGTAGTCTTCATTAATTTCCTCAAATTCATCCATTGTGAAAAATTCATCCAGCAATCCATTTTCCATTAGCAGTAAAAATAAAATTATTCCGTCCCAAATAGTTAACTTTGTTTTTTTGCATTTTTTATGTTTATTTTTCCTCAATATTTCATCATCATTTTCATCATTAATTTGATTATGTGCCATATTCTTGGCGTTTTTCATTTTAGGAGCCTTGTTTTTATCTGCTGAACTACCGCTTTGTGTATGCTTCCTTTTCCTTCTACGTCTCCTCATATTGAATGCTCCTTAATAAACAAATTCTAATATATATTATGATCAGTTAACATAATATGCAACATTAAAGAACAGTCAGAAGCCTAATTACTACAATATTTTTCAAAATATATCCTCTACAAGACAACAAAAAAACCAGAATCTTCACTATAAGAGTGTTCTGGTCAAAAATATACAGTAATCATGCTATCAGCTGCATATTACTGTATCATATATTAATTTATCTGACTGTTCTTCCTCATTCCCTGAATACCGAGGTTCTTCCTGAGTAATGATGAGTATGCCGGTCGGCTATCATTGTTCTTCCTCTATAATTATGATAATGTCCCCCATTAAAATAAATTGCAGGGCCTGTTGAATCATTATAATAGTGGATATGACCATCTGCAAATGAGGTTACACCCTCAAAATAGTGAATATGGCCTTCATCATCACGATTTGTACTCGTTTGCCCCATATATTCATGAACATGACCATCATCATAGGAGGTTTCTCCTCCGTATCTATGATTATGTGGTTGGTTTGGCATAAATAATCACCTCAAAATATTTTATGTCAACCATATATCATTTGTTACTCTCTCAATAATTTTCAGTCGTTACCAAATCAGAAGAATCGTTTATATTTGTTGTAATAGAATATTCCAGACCGTATACCCGGTATGGCAACCCAAAGAATAACACATATTGGAACGATGGTCTCTGAGCTTATAAAAAAAGCCAGGACAAACTGAATAATCGCAAGTGGAAATGCCGTGTAGCCAACAAATTTATGAGCTAATTTCCATGTATCCTCATCGCTGACTGTCCAAGGTAGCCTTAAGCCAACATATCTGTTAAAGGGTATTTTAGGAGCTATATTTCCAAATGTCATCATGAACAATGATACTGCTGCAACAATAAGTATTTCGGAAGTGCTTTTGGAAATTTTACCTTCAATCGGCTTAAGTATCATAAATATCGCAACAATTAATACCACTGAAGCTGTAATACGATTAACAAGCCTCAGAGTCTTTATTTTTGGATTGTCCTTTGATAACTTGGCAATCCTGGGGGCCTGAAGGTCGATTACAATAAAGACAATTATCATAACCGCGAATACAATTGCCGTAGCAGTGTTCTGATCTTTGAAAAAAATACTTATCAGGATAATTAGTATTGATGCTGATAGCAAGAATATATTAGTTAAATTCCAATTAGATTTATTCATTTATTTCTCCTCTTTTCCTTTTTCAAATAGCTGAAGAAAGCTCCCAAGAACACTCTGTAATACTGATAAATTAATTGAATATATAACAAATTGTCCTTTTTTTTCAGCCGTAACCAATTCTGCTTGTTTTAATATTTCCAGATGCTTCGATATGGATGGCTGAGACATATTGAAATGAGATACAATTTCATTTGCCGACAGATCATGCTCTGACAGTAATTTTAATATTTCTCTTCGAGTTGGATCACTTAAAGCTTTAAATGTTTTATTCAATAAAGTCACCTCATATAAACATATAGCTAATTAGTTATATGTTTATATTAACCTTCATTTGTGAATTTGTCAATAGTATTTTAATAAAATCAAAGAGCATTTTTATATCATAATAAAGGAGCATCGCTAATACTTAAGTAGTTTACGATACTCCAAGATTATTTTTATATATTTCAACGTACCATACTGGTATAATTAGTGCCTTAATGAAGTTCTTGTGTCAGCGTCATAAAAGTTATTCTTCAATACTTACAACCTTTCGGTTAAGAAGAACCGACGTAATTACACTTAATACAAGGATAGATATAATTACTGCTAATGAGAGCTCAATCGGTATTTTTACATCAAACATCAATAGTGATAATTTGACTCCTGTGAAAGTAAGAATAAGGGCAACACCATATTTAACATACTTAAACTTTTCATGAAGATTCCCCAGCACAAAATACATGCTTCTGAGTCCTAATATTGCAAAAATGTTAGAGGTGTAGACTATAAAGGGGTCTGTTGTAATTGAAAAAATTGCAGGTATGGAGTCTACAGCAAAAATAATATCTGTAAATTCTATTACAATTAATACCGCGAATAGAGGGGTTGCATATAGAATATTATTTTTTCTAACAAAGAAACTCTGCCCCTCCAGCTTATCTGTAACAGGGATAACTTTCCTCAAAAGCTTAATTATTTTACTGTCTTTTACATCATTATTTTCATTCCCGAACATCATTTTTATTCCACTGATGATAAGAATTGCTCCAAAAATATACAGCATCCAATGGAACATGTTAACAATGGTGACTCCGAGTAAGACAAATATAAGTCTTAATATCAAAGCACCGGCGATTCCATAGTTCAGAACTCTTCTCTGATATTCAGGCCTTATACCAAAGCTGCTGAAGACCATAATAAACAAAAACAAATTATCTACGCTTAAACTCTTTTCAATAACAAAGCCTCCTAAAAACTCAAGGGCTTTTTCCTGACCCATAAAAAAGTAGACACCGACATTAAATATCATGGCTAAGCTTATCCAGAATAAAACCCAAAGAAGTGCTTTTTTTGTCGACATATATAGTCCTCCGTTTTGTTAAGTTATTAGTTTTATAACTAATAGTTTAAAATAATATTTATATATAAAAAGACCCTGAAACAAAACTAAAAAGCTTTGCTTCAGAGTCTCACGATTTATAGATATACCGGGCTTTAAAGCCGTAATGACGATGTATCCTCTGTATTGCTACAGACCGTTACTCCCTCTGTATGTATATTATGTCCTGATTTTATGTCCTGGTTTTTTTTACTCTGCTGCTCAACCAACTAATCAATACCGGCAATAAAGAAATAAATATTATTGCTATTATAACTAGGGAAAAGTTTTCACTTACTATAGGAATATTTCCAAAGAAATATCCAGCAAAAATGCAGATGGATACCCAGGCTACTCCTCCCACAACATTATATAATATGAACCTTACATAGGTCATACTGCCCATGCCAGCTACAAAAGGTGCGAAGGTTCTGATTATCGGTATAAATCTTGCAATAATAACTGTCCTTCCACCATGTCTTTCATAAAATTCATGTGCTTTATCCAGATGTTTTCTATTCAAAAACCTTACGTTTTGCTTTTTAAAGATTTTAGGTCCTAAATACTTTCCTATATGATAGTTAACTGTATCACCAAGTATTGCTGCTACCATTAAAACTATTGTTACCAGCCCAAGATTTAAAGCCCCCGCCGCAGCCAGTGCTCCCACTACGAATATCAATGAATCTCCGGGCAAAAACGGAGTAACAAAAAGACCGGTCTCACAAAAAACAATCAGGAATAAAACAACATACACCAATCCACCAAAATATTTTATTAATTCTGTCAGGTGCTCATCAATATTAATTATAAAGTCTACCAGTGTAAATATTAGTTCCATTTATCCTCCGATTGTTAATACTATTTAATTCTATAATGTAATGAATATATTTTTATAAGAAATCGCTGCAATATTAACAGTCTATTATGCAAATCAATATACGTCAATAAAAACCATGTTAATTATTTGTAAACAGTTTCTTAACAATTAATTTAAAGAAGTCATAACGATTTCGTGGTATATTACTCTATATTTTCAAGCAATTGTTAGTAATATTGATTGATCTTATTCAAATAATAACACTGAGGTGATATTAAGTTTGAAAAAATTATTAATTACTACAGTATTAATTTTTAGTTTGTTGACAGCTGCAGTATTTGCTCAAGCTACTTATACTGTTAAACCCGGTGACACTATATCCGAAATTGCTGCAAAGTATGATACCACGGTTAGCAGGCTTATGTCAAGCAATCCCCAGATTAAAAATGCAGAATTGATCAAACCCGGGCAAAAGCTGACTATACCGTCTCAAGGTACTATTTCGGATTATGAAAAGGAAGTAGCGAGACTTGTTAATGTTGAAAGAACAAAAAGAGGACTACAAAAACTGACCTTGAATGCTCAAATATCTAAAGTTGCAAGAATCAAGTGCCAGAATATGATCAGTAAAGGGTACTTCTCCCATACTTCGCCAACTTACGGATCTCCCTTCATGATGATGGAGAACTTCGGAATAAAATTCTCTTCTGCAGGGGAAAACATCGCTTATGGACAAAAAACTCCTGCTGAAGTAATGAGCGGATGGATGAATTCCCCCGGACACCGAGCAAATATCCTTAGCAACACCTATACTCATATCGGTGTAGGCCAGGCAACTTCAAAAACCGGAGTGAAGTATTGGACTCAATTGTTTACAAAGCCTTTAAAATAGTCCCTTGAGTTGAACTGCAAGCCAGCATGCAAAAAGTAGTATCCGGAGCTTTTAATTGCCGGATACTGCTTTTACTTTAATTTATTATTTAGTTTATTAATTTAGTTTATTATTTCTCAGCACCGCAGCTGTCAGCCTTCTCGCAGCCCGAACAGCCACAGCAGCTGCCTTTCTTATTATTCTTTACGATTTTTCTGATGGCAAAAAATAGTACAACGCATACAACTCCAACTATTATATAATCAATCATAGTGCCTCCTATCTGCGTGTAGAAGTATAACGCACGCTACCCAAACAATTAATAACACTCTGTATCTATACTGGATACATCTGACATCTCAGTATCTTAACGCGATACTTCGGCATATTTCTTCATACCCTTCACTTTCCCGACAATCCCCACAACAAGAGCCGCAGTTAATAGTGCTCCAAACACTATTAATACGATATCACCGTTTATAACTGCATTTTCAGCAGATTCTTCCATAAGTGATATATCCAGTACTTTTGGCTCAGCTACAGAAGTTCCCTTGAAAATGAGGTTTCCTATGGTATTTACTAAAAATGCCACTATATAAGCTGTACCTGTTTGATAACTTATTGCAAATAAAGTTGATTTCCAACTTCCGAACTCTTTCTTCATTGAACCTATAGCGGCAAAGCATGGTGCAGCAAACAGTGTAAACATCATAAATGCAAAGGCTGATACCTGACTGAAGCTTACTGGAATAACAGAACCTACAGACGCAAAGGTTGCAACAACCACTTCTTTTGCAACCAACCCGGTAAGTGATGCAACAACTGGTGCCCAACTGTCACCAAAACCAAGAGGTATAAATACCCAACGAATTGCATGACCTATTGTAGCCAGCATACTCTCATCTATCCTATCAACTCCAACATATTCAAAGCTGAAACTGAAATTCTGTAAAAACCATAATGCTGTACATGCTACAAATATAACAGTACCTGCCTTTTTAACGAAGGATTTCGCTTTTTCCCACATGTGGATTACAACACCCTTCAGTCTTGGCAGCTTGTAATTAGGCAGCTCCATTACAAAAGGTGCCGGATCACCAGCAAATCTTTTTGTTTTCTTTAGTATAATTCCCGATAGAATTACCATACAAATTGAAATTAAGTAAATCGACGGACCTACCCAGGTTTCTTTCGGAAACATCATGGCGATAAACATTGCAAACACCGGAAGCTTTGCTCCACATGGAATAAATGGAGTTAGCATTATGGTCATTTTTCTATCCTTTTCGTTCTCAATTGTTCTGCTGGCCATGATTCCAGGTATTGAGCAACCTGTTCCGATAAGCATTGGAATAAATGATTTACCTGACAGCCCGAACTTTCTGAATATTCTGTCCATTATGAAGGCTACTCTTGCCATGTAACCACTATCTTCAAGCAGAGACATGAAGAGGAATAAAATCATTAACTGCGGAACATAAATAAATATCGCTGATATGCTGCCGACAATACCGTTTACAATAAGATCCAAGGCCCACTCCGAGGCGCCTAGGCTTGTAAGTCCGTTCTCGACTCCACCCTGAATCCAGCCGAAAAAGCTTTCAACCCAACCAATGGTCAAATCTCCAACTGATGTAATTGATATATAGTATATAACCCACAATATGGAGAAGAAAATAGGCAGAGCCAGCCATCTGTTTGTAACTATTCTATCTATTTTATCTGAAATGGTCATTCCCTTATTACTTCTCTTATAGCACTTTTGAATTATCTTTCCTATATAATTGTACCTTTCATTGGTAATAATACTTTCAGAATCATCATCCTGCTGTTCTTCGCATGCTTTGATAATATTACTGATTTCCTCTGAAATATCAGCTTCAAGCCCAAGCTTTTCAAGAACTTTTTCATCCCTTTCAAAAAGCTTGACCGAGTACCATTTTATTTCAGACTTATCTTTCACCCTATCATTGATAATTTCAGAAATCGAATTAATTGCATTTTCAACCTCCGTACTGAATTTATGCTGTGCTTGAGTCTTTTTCCCACTGACGGCAAGCTGAACAGCTTCAGAAATAAGCTCCTTAAGGCCTTTTCCCTTTACCGCCGAAGTCTCAATTACAGTACAGCCCAATTCCTTTGAAAGCTGAGCCGAATTAATTTTATCACCGTTTTTTTCCACAACGTCCATCATATTCAACGCAACAATTGTTGGTATTCCGATTTCAATTAATTGGGTAGTCAGATAAAGATTTCTCTCAATATTTGATGCATCAACAATATTAATTATCACATCAGGCTTTTCGTCTAAAAGATAATTTCTCGTTATAACCTCTTCAAGAGTATATGGAGAAAGAGAATATATACCAGGAAGGTCCATAATAACTACATCCTTACGGCCCTTTAACTTTCCCTCTTTTTTTTCGACTGTAACACCGGGCCAGTTTCCAACGTATTGAGAACTTCCGGTTAATTCATTAAACATAGTTGTTTTTCCGCAGTTAGGATTCCCTGCAAGAGCTACTTTTATTGCCATTGTTTACATCCTCCATAGCAAGTTAGCAGTTGCTAACCATTGTCTAAAAATAAAGATTAATTATATAGGTATAGGTCAATTTGATCCAATTAATTGATTGAATTACTCGACGATTATCTTTTCAGCGTCGGCTTTTCTCAAGGACAATTCATAGCCTCTGACTGTAATTTCAATAGGGTCTCCCAAGGGAGCAACCTTTCTTACAACAACCGTAGATCCCTTTGTTATTCCCATATCCATTATTCTTCTTCTTGTAGCACCTTCACCTTCGAGTTTGATAACTGTTACGCTTTCCCCAGTATTAGTGGCTTTAAGTGTTTTCATTTTTGCTTCCTCCTACTAGATTACAATCCTGCTTGCCATAGTCTTGTCAAGAGCCACTCTTGAATTTTTAACGCTTAGAATCATATTTCCGCCTAATTCGGATATAACCGTTACGCTCCCTCCTACTATAAATCCCAGACTTTCGAGAAATCGCTTAGTATCATCCTTGCCAACAATCTTTTTTATAAAGTTTTCTTCTCCTGTTCTAGCAAATGTAAGCGGCATAATGTCTCCTCCTTGTGATCTTAAAAACTGCCATTTTACTACTGTTATCTAAAAAATTCATGACCGACACATTTTTTGTTACATGTAATTTATGTTAGCTTATGCTAACTACAAGCGATAAAAAAATAGTCAGCATTAACTAACTAGTATAAATTTATGTTAGCCAAGGCTAACTTAGGTATAGTTTACCATGGCTAACTGCCCCCTGTCAATATATATTCCAAATTTCGTATAGATATCCTGTTGTTGATAAATTTAATGGTATATACTATAATTAACTGAACGATAATACCAGTGAGGAGCCAGACTTATGATTCATGCTTCGGGTGAAGATTATTTAGAAACAATATTACTGCTTAAGAAAAAAAACGGAAATGTCCGCTCAATTGATATAGCTCGGGAACTTGGCTATTCTAAAGCAAGTATTAGCCGTGCCATGAGTATTCTAAAAAAGTCAGATTACATTATTATGGGGGTAGACGGTCAGATACAATTAACCGATAAGGGTATGCTCAAGGCTAATGAGGTTTATGAAAGGCACGAACTTATAACGACATACCTTGTTAAAGCGCTGGGCGTTTCATACGATACCGCCTCAGAAGATGCATGCCGTATTGAGCACGTTATCAGCGAAGAGAGCTTTGAAAAAATTAAAGAATATGTTAAAGCCCTTTAGTCAGACTTCTTTTTCTTGTTCTTCCTGACTTTATATATAATAAACCCAATAATACAGAGTGCTGTAAGAAGTGTTACTGAAGCTACATTGAAAATAGATAGAAAGTTTTTGACATGTTCAATATTGTGTCCGATTACCCGACCCACCATTAGATAAATAATCTGCTGTAAAATGATTGAAAATACTATATAAGTAAAATAAACTCTTTTCTTAACCTTGAAAACCCCTGAAAACAGAACCATTATTGAACTTGTTCCTGGAATGAACTTGCTAATAATCAGTCCGTACTTACCGTACTTATGAAAAACCTTTTCTGACCTCTTTATATGCTTCTGATCAATATATTTCAACACCAGTTTGTATCTTAGAACCTCGTCTCCCTTTTTATATCCGAACCAGTATACCAATATAGATCCTATGATACTACCCGAAACTGATATAAACAGCACCAGAAAAAAATTGAAATATGAGCCTATAGTAGTAAGGTATCCTTCGAAAATAATTATTACATCTGACGGGAAAGGAGGGAAAACCAACTGGAGAACTCCCGAAAAGAAGAAAAAAATATATGTTATCACAGGATTTCCATTTATAATGCCGTGTATCGAATTGAGTATCAAATCCTCCATTAAGAAACCAACTTCCTTTTATTTTATGATAATTCATTATACAATGTTTTATTACATTTTGTCTGGAACATATAAACAGCCTATTTATAAAATACTGTATAAATAAGCTGCAAATTGCTTTAAGCTCACTATAAACTTTTATTAGAAAACAATATTAATAGGTTTTGAACAGTCTACTTACTTCACCGATATATTTGAAGCATAGGCTTCCTCAAAATCAAATATTTTCTTTGACAAGCTTGCGATATTATTACATGCTGTACCAAAATCAACATCTTCTGTCATAATAGATAGAACATATGGATGCTTTCCAAATACAATCCCAACATCGTTTGCTGTTTTTGTCTGATTTCCTATTTTGTGTGCAACCTTTATTTCCTGAGGAAGTTTGGCGTCTATTCTGTCGCTCCAATCGGTATTTTCCAAATTGTTTATCAATTCACCGTAAACCTCTTCATTTTCAAGGTAGTGCTTATATAAATCCTGAGCGACCAGAGCCATATCATATGGACAGGAACGATGACGTTTTCCGTAGTATACTTTTCCCCCGAGTCCAACAATATACTGTCTGACATTTTCAATACCAACCTGACGGATTATCATATTTACTCCGCAATTATCACTTTTCCGTATAGAAAGTTTTGATGTTTCACGAACAGTGTATTCGGTACCGTAAGGTGAATTTTGTATAATACCTGTACCGTACTCAAGATCCTCCTGTTTATATACCAATTTGTCATCAAGCTTTATTTTTCCTGCTTCGATATCCTTAAACAGTACCACATTTATTGGAAGCTTTGAGGTACTTGCAGCGATATATTCAACCTGATCATTAACATTGACCATTTCGCCGGTAGCAAGATCAATATATGTTACTCCATATCTTCCCGGTAATTTTGAGGTATAATCCGTAATAAGTTTTTTAAGCTCATCCATTTTTCCGCTTTTTTCTACTGTACCTATTTTAGGAAGATAACCATGTTCTTTTGTTGTTACACCCTTACTGTCAGTGTTTGAACCTGACGGAGTGCTCTCAGATGAAGAATCTGTGGAATTTGCTTCGTTAGCCGTTGAATCAACGGAAGTGGAATCAGCTCCATTTCCAGCTGAAGAAGAGGTTGTTGACTGCCCGGATTTTGTTCCGGTAGTGTATATAACCCCCAACGTTTTGGATGCACCAGTTAAATCATCACTGTTAAGAAGCAGATATGCTGCCATAATAATTGCAATTATTGATAAAATTGTTGTAGTAACAACAAGTGCCCTTCTTTTTTTATACTTCTTTTCATTTTTAAAGTGATACTTAGTCATTTTGCCTCCCGGTCGTATCAACCACAGTTATACTTAAGCTGCAAGCTCCCTTGAGATACAGTTGTCAGATATAAACAGTACTAAGATAAACAGTACTAAGATAAACAGTACTAGGATATACATACCTTAGATGAACAACCGCTCTGACATACAGCTGTCCTTAATAACCCTATACACATCTACGAACGAACTTTATTTTAACTTATAATTATTTAAGAATCAAATACATTTTAGTTAAAATTTTCTTAAATTAATGTTATTATTGTCATCTCCTGTATATTCTCTATCAATTCTTACTGTTTACTGTTTTCAAACATAAGTCTGCAATTATCCGCCCTGTACTTGGAACAAACATACTCTACTGCCTGTCCGCTCTTTGAATACAAAGTATTCTGAAGCTTGATCAGAGGCTGTCCCGGTTGAACCCTCAACAGCGGTGAATCATTATTGTCCGCAAAAACAATTTCCAGAACACTCTTACTTTTATCAGGTATAAGTGGATACTTACCTCTTAAGATATCAATGGAGGATTTACCGCTTTTCAGTTGAGCTGCAATATCAGGGAATAGATTTATGGGAATATAGGATTTATTTAGTGAATAAACTTCACCCGCCTGATTGTTAATGTAGGATAGATATGTTATCACCGCTACAGGCATGCTGCTGTTATAATTAAAGGTACTGTTAAGAATATCAAAGGAAGTACTTTCTATTATTGAAATATCAATGATGTTTTTCTCTGCCGGAGCCTGGCAGTCAAGTATTGAATCAGTAAATCCCGAGTAGTCTTTAATATCTATGACATTCTTTTTACCGTATACAAAAGTGCCCTTTCCCTTTTCCTTGTATAGATATCCGCTGTTTGTAAGCTCAGTAATAGCTTGTCTTACTGTGGGTCTGCTTATATCATATATCTGACAGAGATCCTGCTCGGAAGGTATCTGAGTGTTGGGTAGATACTCATTGCTTTCAATTTTACTAACTATCAGGTCTTTAAGCTGCAGGTACAAGGGTATACTGCTGAACTTGTTTATCATATGTACGCTCCATTCCGGCTTAATCAAAGTTAAACCAAATAAAATTCTCATCAGTAAGTTGTTAAGTGTTATTAAGTAAAAATAAAAGATAGGATGATGTATTGACATCCTATCTTTTATTATATCAAATATATAATTTAAACTTCAATAGGTCATAAGGTTTACACTTAAAATTCTGGAATAAAGTTAAATTTTAATTCCAGCATATATCTAATAATATGTTTAAACTTTTAGTTCAACCTCTACGTCTGAAATTTCTGCTCCTTCAAGAACAGGCTTAACTTCACCTTCTATGAATTCAACTACCTGCTCGGAACTTCTACCAATATAGTTCTTCGGTTCAAGCACCGACTTTATTGTGTCCAGAGACATACCAAACAATGGATCGGCAGCAATCCTTTCAATAAGGTCGTTGGACTCGCCGTCCACCTTTACACGTTTACCCGCATCCATTGAATGCTTTCTGATCTGTTCGTGGAGCTCCTGTCTGTCGCCCCCATTTTTTACAGCCTCCATCATGATGTTTTCAGTAGCCATGAAGGGCAGCTCGTCCATAACATGTTTGAGAATAACCTTCGGGTAAACTACCAGCCCGCTGGCAACATTTATATATATATTGAGTATTGCATCAACTGCCAGGAAAGCTTCAGGAACTGCTATTCTCTTGTTTGCAGAGTCATCCAGTGTTCTTTCAAACCACTGTGTCGAAGCAGTAATTGCCGGATTTAACGCATCTACAATCACATAGCGCGCCAGTGAAGAAATTCTTTCACATCTCATTGGATTTCTCTTGTAGGCCATAGCTGAAGAACCGATCTGCTTCTCTTCGAAAGGCTCTTCCATCTCCTTCATGCTTTGGAGAAGTCTCATATCATTACTGAATTTGTATGCACTCTGGGCTATGCCACTGAGTACATTTAAAACTCTGCTGTCCAGCTTTCTAGGATAAGTTTGTCCTGATACTGCGAAAACCTTCTTAAAGCCGACTTTTTCAGCTATAAGCTGTTCAAGCTTTTTAACCTTCTCATGATCACCGTCAAACAGGCTTAAAAAGCTTGCCTGAGTACCAGTTGTTCCTTTTGAACCTAAAAGCTTCATATTTTCAATTGTATGGTCAAGGTCTTCCAAATCCATAAGCAGTTCCTGTATCCAGAGGGTCGCTCTCTTGCCGACAGTTACAAGCTGCGCAGGCTGATAGTGTGTAAAGCCCAGAGTTGGCATGTCCTTGTATTCAAGTGCAAAGTCTGAAAGTTTTTTTATTAGAATAAGCATTTTACTCTTAATAAGCTTTAATGCCTCTGTCATAACAATAATATCAGTATTGTCTCCTACATAACAGGAGGTAGCTCCAAGGTGAATAATTGCCTTGGCATCAGGACATTGTTCTCCGTACGCATGAACATGGGACATAACATCATGTCTGAACTGTTTTTCATACTGTTCTGCCGCTTCATAATTAATGTCGTCCTTCATGCTTTTCAGCTGTTCAATCTGAGCTTCCGAAATATTCAGACCTAGCTCTTTTTCAGCCTCAGCAAGGGCAATCCATAGTCTTCTCCATGTTTTAAATTTCATATCCGGTGAAAATATCTGCTGCATTTCACTGCTGGCGTATCTTGCATTAAATGGACTTTCATATACGTTTTTCATATCTTGTTACCTCATTCATTAATTTTTTCAACCTGCCTATGATGCGTTAGGCAAGCCTATTAACCATACTCGTTAATATTATACAATGTAATCCGAATATTTGCATCAAATATTTTAATAATGTTCGGATTTTATTAAGATAAAAAAAGTGCGGGATTAAATCCCGCTTTAGACATTTATGAATATTAGAACGTATAAGTTGCTTAATTAAAAGCCCCTGTCTTTACCTTCTAAACTCATGTAAAATTATATTCTTATTCGATTATTCCTTCAAGCCATTTCTAAAAAATTTTAGATAATTTTAAATAAATATTTTTAATATATCAGATTCGGACGGTTTGCTTTATTAGAAATTACAGATTACTAAGTGCTTTTCTGGCCGAAACAAGCTGTACGCTTATAGATAAAATTTCTATAGCCTTATTAAGCTCTTCAACAGGCGGCAGAGTCGGAGCTATTCTTATGTTTCTGTCTCTGGGATCCTTTCCGTATGGATAGGTAGCTCCAGCTTTTGTAAGAACCACACCTGCTTCCAAAGATAATTTTTCAACTTCTTTGGCACAGTTGTCAAGAGTGTTCAAGCTAACAAAATATCCGCCGTTCGGTTTATTCCAGGAAGCGATTTCCTTTCCTCCCAGTTCGTTCTCAAGAATCTTAAGAACCATATCAAATTTCGGTTTCAGAATGTTGGCGTGCTTCTTCATCTGGGAGTTGATACCGTCCAGATTCTTGAAGTACTTAACATGTCTTAGCTGATTTATCTTATCATGTCCAATAGTCTGTATTGTCAGGCTCTTCCTGATACCATTGAGGTTTTCAACGCTGGCTGCCATCATTGCTATACCTGCACCAGGGAAAGTGATTTTTGAGGTTGAGCTGAAAATATAAACCATATTATCATTTCCATTCGCCTTACAGGCTGCCAGTATATTTTTCAATTCATCGGGGTTATCCGATAGATGGTGTACACAATAAGCGTTATCCCAGAAGATTCTGAAATCCGCAGCTTTTGGTTTTAATGCAGCTATTCGGTCAACAACTTCATCAGAATAGGTTATTCCGTCAGGATTGCTGTACTTCGGTACACACCACATACCCTTTATGCTTTCATCCTCAGCGATAAGTTTTTCAACAACGTCCATATCCGGTCCGTCCTGTTTCATGTCAACTATTATCATTTCTATACCAAACAGCTCACATATGGCAAAATGACGGTCATATCCCGGGCTTGGACACAGGAACTTTACCTTATCCAGTTTAGACCAGGGTGTACTTCCAAGAATACCAAGTGACATAGCTCTTCCAATGGAATCATACATAAGGTTAAGGCTGGAGTTTCCCCCAATAATTATCTCGCTTTTATCAACTCCCAGCATCTCTGCAAAAAGAGCCTTTGCTTCAGGGAGACCATCAAGAACACCATAATTAAAGGTATCAGTACCATCAGCAGCCTTGCGAAGTTCCTTTGAAGGAATATCAAGTATTTCCATGCTCATATCAAGCTGCTCGGAACAAGGCTTACCTCTTGTCATATCAAGCTTTAATTTCTGGTCTTTAAATGCATTATATCTTTTTTCAAGTTTTTCGATTTCGCTTAGAAGTTCAGTTTTTGATAAATTACTGTAAAAGTTCATTATTTTCTCCTCTCAAATACAGTGATAACCTTAACTAATTCTAATACATATTATCGTCACTTGCAAGTTTATTGTCCTATTTATTCAAAAAAATATTAAGCTTTTATCAAAATAATACAATGGACACAGATTATGCAAGAATCTCGATATTAAGCTGCAGTTATTTGACCAAGAAAATCAACCAATAAATATCATCAAATAATAAACATCAAATACTGAACATAAAATAATAAACATAAAATATTAAACATCAAATAGTATACAAACTATTACTATTACAATACTTCTTTAATTACCCTCATAAAGTT
>JAEZKZ010000034.1 GCA_023415305.1 Bacillota bacterium | reverse complement strand
GCTTGTGAATATCTATTACGTGAGTTCCCTTTGCAATAGTGTCCTTAAATGGCTTTGGATTCAATATATCATCTGCTTTCATCTGATACATTCCGACAATACGATAAGTTTCGCGTACTCCGGCCTGTGTTCCTGATTTTAGTAGCCAGCAATCTTTAAAGGCAGGAAAATTCTCGCGCATAATATTTATTACCTTAAACAGGTTTTCACGCAAATTACATTCAGTCTTGGTAAATTGTTCAGGAGAGCTTGCATCAGTGCCTTCACGCAACAAATTTATAGTGACCAAGCCATCGTGGAAATATTTGCTTATCCAGGGACCACCAAATATCGGCATCTCACCTTTTTCATTAAGCTCGCTTAATCTTCCTCGTATCTCAGCACTGATAGGCAATATTTGATCTACGGCATCAACGAATAAATCCTTGAGTGCATCAGTATCCACACCACCAAGCTGAAACCATAGAGACGCAGGCTGGAGCCTGGTTTCCTTGGTAGTTTCAAATCCTGCTGCCCGAACCAGGTCTGCATCGCCTGTACAGTCAATGGCAGCCTTACATTCATATGCCACCCGCCCTGCTTTATTCTGCACAATTACATAACTTACCTTTCCATCAGTCATAACACAATCTGAAAAATAAGTATGATATAGCAGCGTAACACCGCTTTCAAGAAGTAATCGCTGAGCAGCCAGCTTGAACATCTCATCCTGTACCGGAACATGTCCGCTATCAAGTGAAACGTTAGCCCCATTCAACTCACTTATCCTCTTCATAAGCTCAAAAGGGATTCCATCAATAATAAGCTTTTTGTTTTTCTTGAATATACTAATAGGAGTTACGAGGGCACTTGATGCCATGCCTCCTACAAAGCCATAACGCTCAATCAATAGTGTCTTTGCACCGTTTCTAGCTGCAGCAACAGCTGAAATAATACCAGAAGGTCCACCTCCACATACAATTACATCGTAGCTATCTATCACCGGTATTTTATTATTTTCACTAACAAACATAGTTCCTCCATAAATTTGAATCTGAGTCAATCAAAGAGATTCACTCCTCGTTCAAGTAAAACCTTTTGTATCTCATGGAAATCCACCTCTCGAGGCATTATTTCCTTCTGTGCTGCAAGTGCAGCTGTTACGCCGGCTGCCTCACCAATAGCCATACAGATTGACATAACTCGATAGGAAGCATGTGCACGATGGGTACCTGAAATACATCTGCCGGAAAGCACCAGTCCATCTACTCTTTTTGGAATCAAGCTACGCAAAGGAATATCATAAGGAGGTACTTCCTCTTCAACTTCCTCAGCCTGTCCGCTACCTGTAGGATTATGAATGTCTATAAGGAATCTTGCCTTATGGACAATAACATCCTCAAATGTGCGACCACTACGAAGGTCCATGTCATTAAGCTGATATTCTCCAACAAATCGTCTAGTCTCACGAACGCCTAGGGTATTTGCTGAGCTTTTTACGATACAATTCTGATAACCATCGACATATTTACGCAGAAACTCAGTAACAGTGTCAATCTGAGTACGCAGGTCGATCTCCGCCCTCTCCAAATCTTCACCTAATACTGCAATAATTCCGTTGGCCTGAGTTGTGTTTATGATACGCTCTCCGGGTATAGTAGTGCGGAAGGAGCGAACTGACGCTGCATTTGGTGGCAAATGGCCTTCCATACAAAGCCTGGTGGTATAATCAAGAAATCTCTCGCCCTTATACTTAACAAAGTCGATTTCACCGATACAAGTCAAAGCATCCTCCTCGACACCTTGCAAACGGAACATCAAAGTAACAGGTTGTACCAGGGAATCACCCTCTCGTCCCATTTCATATTCCGCTCCTGCAAAATATGCAACATCACCATCACCGGAGGCATCAACAAAGGCTTTGGCCCTGATCACCTTCATACCTGTCTTTTCTGCAATTACTATTCCCGTCAACCTGTTGCCATCCATTATGGCATCAACAACAGGAGTTTGGAGATATATTTTAACACCTGCTTCATGAGCAAAATCTACAAGTACACGCTTTGCCTTTTCAAAATCATGGGACTGCTGTGTCACACCTGTTTCATCACAATCTGGAACACCCAGACGTACAATAATTTCATCTCGCATGGTTCCCGTTGACACACTTCCGAGGATTGGTGCAACTGCACCGTTTGTTAAATTGCCGCCAAGTGTGCCATAACGCTCTATTAATGCGGTTTTAGCCCCCATCCGTGCTGCCGAAACAGCTGCACAAATTCCAGCAGGACCAGAGCCGATGACAACAACATCATATTGTGCTGCTATCTGTAATGATTTTTGATAAGATACTGATTCACAACTCATGCTTGTATCCTCCTAAGGTTATAACACCTTCGTTATATTATTAGTGCAGACTTCATTTTTGTGAATCTGCACTAATAATATAAATACTATGGTAATTAGTTACCTAAAAATGCGCCTTGCTCTTTCAATGTTGTGCGGAGCTCGTTTACATCAACAGCAGCAGGGAGCTTACCTTCCTTAATAGCTTGTGCGGCTGCAGTACCAGCCGCCTGACCGAATACAATACAGCAAGGTATCATACGAGTAGCTGAACCCGCTATGGCGTCAGCCGAGAGAGAACGTCCTGCTACAAGTAGATTGCTGACACCCTTTGGTACCAAGCAAGGGTATGGAACACCAAAATAAGGTCCTTTTTCTTAGGTAAAATATGTTCCGCCTGGATCGTTCTTGTTGTGAGTATCCATATTTGTTGCCAGAACAGCGATGGAGGTCTCAGGCACACGGCAATTTATAACATCATCTGCTGTCAGCTTGTATAAGCCTTCAATATGACGGGTTTCTCGAATACCTACTCTTGCAGCTGTACCAATAAACTTTGCATTTTCAAAACCAACAGCGTATTTCTTCAAAAAATCAAATATTTTATGTGCCTGCTTCATACCAATTAATTCAGCCTTGGTTAAATCCTCGGCATTGGTTCCATCAATGTCCAGAATACGAGAAACGTTTATACGATACTCGCCAGGTTCAGTATCTTCAAATAGACATATCTCTGCACGAGGTATATCTCCCCATTCTTCCTGTTTTTCTCTAATTAACCAGCTGAATGGACCATAGAAAGGCCGAATCTCATCCTCATGCTCCTTAATATGCGCCTTCAATCGCTCTGAATCAACATTGGAAACGCGGAAAAACATAGTTGCCGGCTGCATGTTGCCATCAGTAATATTGCCTAGTTCATAATTTACGCCGGACCTGGCAGCCACATCTGCATCACCTGAACAATCGATTATTATTTTTGCGCGAATGACCGACATTCCCGATTTATTTGCAATAACTACGCCAACAATCTTATCGTCTTCCTTAAGAACATCTATAAACTGGGTATGCAAGAGGATTTCTGCACCGGCTTCTAAAATCATATCGGAAGCAACCATTTTTAAAGCTTCATGATTAAAAGGTCCTACATGGTCATGACCAATTTTGTAGAAGCCAGCATGGGATGATCTTGATCTAACTTCACTAGGATGTATAGCACCACCAATAGCTATCATGCGGTTTACAATTTCTTCAAAAATACCCTTTATTATCTGTTTTTCGCTTTTTGCATCATAGGCTGTCATAAAAGGACCTACCAGACCGGTGGTAGCCTGTCCGCCAACGCATCCAGAATTTTCAATAACCAAGGTTTTTGCACCGTTTCTTGCTGCACATATGGCTGCACCGATACCCGCAGGGCCTGCACCAACAACTAGAATATCTATATCACGATAAACAGGAAGCTCTCTTATATAATTAATTTTGCTCATATTCTTTCTCCTTATCATATTTTTCAACTTAGTGTTGTAGCAGCCCCATATGGGACTGCTACAAAGAATGCATATCCTATAATTTATTTTTTACCGTAGAACTCATCATACCAAGTCTGCATCTCTGTTCTGATTTTCTCGCCACCACCATTTGCCCAGTCTGACTGGAAGGTCTTGAGGCTGTCAATTTTCTTAGTACCGCTAGTAAGCTGGAGGATGAAGTCGCTGGTAGCCTTAAACAATGATTGATTGTACTTGGAGTAATTTTCCAATGAAGGCATGAATCCGAAGGTATTATCTACAAAAATTTCCGGAGTTTCTTTATTTGCTTTGATAGTAACTGCATCGAAGGCAGCCCACATAGCATCACTCTTTCTTACACGTGAAGGCCATTGTTTTGCAAATGCTTCTTCGTCAGTACTGTTTAGGTACCAGTAAGAATTTCCGCGCTCTTCTGCAAAAATAGGATTAATCGGTTTTATTGAACCATCAGTATCATAGGTAAAGTGTGTACCTTCAACACCGATATTGAGGTAAAGCTGATTTTGTTGCTTGATGTTAATCCAGTTAATGGCATGCTCAGCATTCTTAGAGCTCTTAAGTATGCAAGTTATCTGATTTATTGCTTCAGTCTTCATATACTTGCAAGTACCATCAGAACCTGAAAGTGCACTGATATAGCCCAGGTCTTCATACTTGAGGCCAAGACCGTCTTTGCCTGTCATAATTGGAGTAGTAACAGCAACACCAGTACGGTTTGAAGCTGCAATGATTGCTTTGCCTGAAGATAATTTCTCATTTACAGTGGTTGTGTTGTTAACTGCCCAGTCACGGTCAATAAGTCCCTCATCCTTAAGTTTTTTCATGAATTCAACCATTTTAGGGAAATTCTCATGTTCAGTCATGTAGAAGACTTTACCGTTGTCATCAACCATCCAGTCGTTATAGATACCGAATGCTGAAGTTATACTCTGCGGGATATCCCAGTTAACAGATCCTTCTGACGCAACACGGAAAGGACCGGTGAAGGGAATATATTTATCACCATAGAACTTTTTAAGAGCAACCAGGGTGTTATAGAATTCGTCTATTGTAGTTGGGAGTTCATTAATGCCAGCGGCTTTCATCAAGTCGAGGCGTGCAACCATGAATGTACCTATTTCTGTTGGGTACGGATATTTGTAAGGAATACCGTAGATTTCGCCTTTAGAATCTGAGCAAGCCTTCCAGGAAGCTTCATTTACTCCTTTCAGGACGTCCTGACCATACTTATTAAGTAAATCTGTCAGGGGCAGTAATGCGCCTTGGGAGAGTAGTGTCTGGAATTGTGATACACCAATCTGAACCACGTCATAATCAGCACCGGATGCAACTTCCATAAGGAGCTTTTCGTTTGCATTCTCAGCTGGTAATACGTTGTAATTTACTTTGTAACCAGTTTTCTCTTCATATACTTTCGCCATGCTGTCAGTATTAGGATCGAAGCTGACATTGTAACCAAGATACTTTAGCTCTGGCTTTTCACCATCAAGAGCATTTGAATCAGTTGAGGTGCTTGCCTGTGCTTGTGAGGTTGTGGAGTTACTTGGAGTGGCAGTATTGCTCTGTCCACATCCTACAAAGCTGGAAACAATCATAATTACTGCAAGAAATAGTACAAAAATCTTCTTCATAATTTCCCTTCCTTTTTTATTTATTTTTATCGGCTTCCCGATAAATTACATTTTTTTATCAGCCCTTAACTGAGCCGATTGTAATACCCTGAACCATATATCTCTGAACAAATGGGTATAATGCAACGATAGGAATTAATGAAAGAACAACTACTGCTGCGATAATTCCGTCAATGGAAACATTAGCGTAATTACCTGCCACAAGACGTTCAACAATTGTCTGAGTATTGCTGATAGTATTATAGGTAAATAGCTGCAAGGTCTGCATTTCAGTACTATTGGTGTACATAACAGCATGAAAATAGTTATTCCAATAGTTAACAGCATACAACAAAGATACTGTCGCCAATACAGGTGTAGACATTGGACATACAATGGATACCAATATTCTTATATCACTGGCACCATCAATTTTTGCTGATTCTTCAATACTTTCCGGCAAGCCTTCAAAATAATTTTTAACAATGAACATATTAAAGTGGACTATAAAGAATGGGAGTATCAACGCTGCAAAGGTATCCATAATTCCCAGGGTACGAACCACCATATATGCAGGAACTATTCCACCAAAGAACACCATACTGATAATGTATAGCATTATAAAGACCTTGCGACCCTTAAATGCAGGCTTGGATAGCGGGTACGCAGTTGTAATTGTTACTACCATACTGATGATTGTGCCCACAACTGTAACAATTATGGTGTTTTTTAGAGAATGTAAAAAGGTAGTCTCTTTAAGAACATATTTCATTGTTTCAAACTGTATATCAACAGGCCAAAATAATACAGAACCCGATGTAACTGCAGCTGCACTACTGAATGACTTTGATAGTACATGCAAAATAGGAAGGATGGCACACAGCGCAAGTATAGTCATGACAATGTAGGAAATTACCATCATTATCTTCTCGCTTGCTTCCAGCGGGATGCCCGTTTCATTTTTCTTCATAAACATAGTTTTCACCTCTGACACGATTCTTTTATTCAAATTACCAAATACTCTTATGAAGTAACTTCTTGCTAACAGAATTTGCACCAACAATTAAGATAAATGCTACAACTGAATTAAATAAACCGAGTGCAGTACCCAAGGCAAAATCTGATTGACCAAGACCCATACGGTAAACGTAGGTTTGGATTACATCGGCTACATCGTAAACTGTTGCATTATAGAATACAAGAATCTGTTCAAAGCCTGTATCCAGAATATATCCTACCTTTAAAATCAACATAAGAACGATGGTAGATGCCATCCCTGTTAAGGTTATATGCCATATTTGGCGTAATTTTGAAGCGCCATCAACTCGGGCTGCCTCATAGAGGGAGGTATCAATACCTGTGATAGCTGCCAAGTAAATAACTGTATTCCATCCGATTTCTTTCCAGCCCTCAGTAAATACCAACAGTCCACGGAATACATTAGTATCTGAGAAAAAACTGATTCTTTCAAAGCCAAACGCAGCCAACCCTGTGTTTACAATTCCATACGTCCCTAGTAACGAATAAAAAATACCAAACGTAACAACCCAGGAAAAGAAATATGGAATATATATTGCGGTCTGCGCCAGCTTACGATAAACTTTATTACGGATTTCATTTAGTAAAATCGCACATATTATTGGAATTGGGAATAGGAACAAAATCTTATATGCGTTAATGATCAAAGTATTTAAAAGGACTTTGATAAACGATGAACTTGCGAATAATCGCTCAAAATGCTGCAATCCCACCCATTCGCTTTTTGCAACCGCATCTAACGGATTATTACCTGCAAAAATACTGTAATCCTTAAACGCTATTGTAATACCATATAGCGGCAAAAACTTATAGACTATCAAAAAGAACAGTCCGGGGAGCAACATTAAATACATGAGATAATGCTCTCTCATATATGCTCCCAATTTAGAATGCGGCTTTATTTCGTTTATTGCTTTTGATTTTGAAGCAAACATTTTCATAGCATTATTCCTCCGAGATCACCAGTCAGTAGAAGCTTTACATAATATTACATTTTAAAAATTAAGTGTGAAAAAAATAGACTTTGAAAGCTTTCAATTTAAGATTGTGTTCAATCTTTGTATTAATATTAGCATACAAACATTATAAGTTGAATGACTCAATCTTCTGATTTCTTATCCAAAACTGTTATTTTTGCATAAAATTTTGCTAATTTCGCATCAGAATTTATAGAAATCTAACTAAAAAAGTCGATTTATATAGATACCATTTAGAAATAGAGGCTGTTAGAATAAACCACAAATATGGCTTTCTAACAGCCTCTCTCATCTTACCTAATGTTTACATAAAAATTATTAAATTACGATTTATAGTAAAGTTGCCAGATACATACCTACCTACTCCTTGTTTTTATATTTCAAAGGCAATGATAAGGTAACAGTTGTACCTATATTTAATTCCGAGCTTATTGCCAAACCACAATCATCCCCTCCAAATAGCTTAAGCCTTTCATCAACATTTCCTAGGCCATAGCCCTTTGTAGTGGAAGTTTCCTGGCTTAAGATACTTTTCAGCTGCTCTTGGTCCATTCCGTTGCCGTTATCTTTTATAATGATTACTAATTTATCATTTTCCTCTTTAGCGGTAATAGCAAGCCGACCGTCGTCACTATCTGGTTTGTGCAGAATGCCGTGGTTAAGTGCATTTTCTACTAAGGGCTGCAGAGATAATTTTGGAATAAGACAATCCATAAGATTATCTTCTATTTTTATATCTATGGTAGAAATATTACTGAACCTTTTTTGCATAATTCCAATATAAGCTTGAATCAGTTCTAATTCATCCTGTAGAGAAACAACTTCTCTCCCTTTACTTAAACTCAATCGAAAATATTTTGAGAATGCATTGATCATCCATATACTGTCTTTCTTACGATCCTCCAATATCATCCATTTAATGGCATCCAAAGTATTGTAAAGAAAATGAGGATTTATTTGTGCCTGTAAAGCTTTTAATTGATAATCACGGGCCTTCAATTTAGCTTCATAAGATTCCTCCATCAGCCTTTTGATAGTAACCACCAAGTGATTTGCGTTATTTTCCAATAACGCAAGTGATTTATTGTTTTTTAGTTTTTGTGTTGCAATATTATCAACTTGGTCTATACCGTCATTATTTAATACCATGATAGCTGTATTAATTCGTTTTACTGTATTCTCAATAATACTGGAGTAAATTATTATTAGAGAGATTACGAAAATTATAACAACAGCTATAATCAGCAAAGCACGCATAACATCAAAGGAAAAAACATCGGACCCGTACACTGCAGATGCAGGTAGTCTCATAACAAGGTACCAATCTACCGCACTCAATTTTGAAAACGCCACAAGATCAGCATTTTGGCTCATGCTTCCGCTCATATGCCCAGTTTTACTCATCAATACAGTACTGAGTTCAGCTTCAGAAAGTCCTTTTGTATATATTAAGGCTGAATCCGGATGGGATATTATAACTCCGTTTGAATCTACAAGGTAAATCTCCTCGGCACTGCTGATACCCGCTGAAAATATTCTGCTAAGCTTAGTTTCTTCAATATCCAGTTGTAGTACACTTGCAATTTCATCATAATTGGTTTTACTGGAAATGGTCATTCGACAGGATATAATATTTGTTAAACCTCTTCCCTCATAAATTCGTGCCCCATAGGTTTTAAGCCAGACAACACCCCGTTTGTATGTTTGATCGGTTTGCTCGGTAAGCTCCGGGAGAGAATAGAAGGTTTCCTGCTGATTTGCATAAATTTTACCGGCCGGTACATATAAACGCACTTTACTGATCATGTGCTTTCCTTCATAGGCTGAAACCAGGGATTTCAGCTCATTATACTCAGCCAATTGTGTTTCAATGTCTGTACTTCCACTTCTGATATAAGGATATGCTGTACTAAGAATAGAAAGAGAACTCTCAGAAATTTGTTCAAAACGGTAATCCAAATTGTTTTTTATTTGCCTGACCGCTAATTGCATATTGTTCGAAAGTTCATTCTCGATGATATTAGCTGAATGAACCGAATAAAAATATACAATAAGTGTAAGCGGTATAATTACGCTAAAAGCAAAAAGAGCTATTGCTCTTTTTGATAAGCGCATATTACTATAAATAATTCTACGGGAAATTCTCTCGCGCAACTTAATTCGATTCATAGACATTTCCTTTCTATATACCGATTCTTATGCAAAAATCTAAACTACTGCTCTGATGATGAAATTGCAATATTCCTGTATTCGCTTGGCGAGATTCCCGTATATTTCTTAAATAAACGAGAAAAATAACTTGGAGATAAATAGCCGACCTCATAACATACATCATAAAGTTTAATGTACGGATCTGACAAAAGTTTTTTTGCTCTCTCAAGTCGTGTCAGCGTTAAATAATCATTTATTGTAGTTCCTGTAACCTGTTTAAACAAAACGCACAAATATGTGGGTGTCAAAAAGACATCCTTTGCTAACGTAGTTATGGATATTTGTTCCTTATAGCGTTCATCAATAGTTTTACGCACCTGATTGATAATTGAATGGGAATATGTTTTGCTCATGCTGCTCATGAGGCTTGCTACCTCAATATAAAGTTTTTTAATCAGAAGACACTGCTCAACAAAATCCGCACAGCACAGGAATTTATCTAAAATCCTCCGCTGATTTGAATAATTGCTTTTTTTGTTTATTTTTATGTCTGTTACGATTTGAGTAGGAAGAAGAAGTAAAAAAATCATTAAATTCTGCTCTTCATCCAGATGAAACTTTTCTCTAATAATAGTAAAAAGCTCTTCAAGTACTATTGATACCTGCTCAGCGTTTCCGCTGCTCAAGCATTCCTGCAGATTTTTTTCAGCATTTTCTTTAAATTCCTTAAGACTCTCGTCCATTTCATATTTATCAACGGAAATAGCCAGTGCATCATCAAGCAAGTATCTTTTGCTTATGGCATTGGATGCATTCTCGTAGGATGTTTTTATATTTTCAAGTCCCTTAAATCTGTCACTAATACCAATAGATACAGGTAAATTCATACCATCCCTGAGACGCTTGTTCAGATTTTCAGAAACTTCAAGAAGAGTTTCTTCATATTCTTCTTCTGATAGGGATAGTATCATTACATATTCACCCTGTTTATTTTCAAAGCAAATGGTATCACTATGCTGCTTACAAACTTCTGTACATTCGTTTTTTATCTGGAGAGACAGCAGCTGACGTTCACGTTCCGACAAGACATGAAAAGTGCTGTAGACACGCTGTACCTGAACTACCAGTACGCAGTATGGCATTTCATCATTCAGCGGAATATTCAAAAAATTTATACGTTCCTTCAGTATAAGAGGATTTTCGAGATCATCTCGAATCATTGTGATAAAAAAACGCTCCTGTAACAGTGGAAAGCTCTGGTTCAAGAGATTTTCCATATCAGCCAGGTTTTTTTTACTCTGATTCTCGGTATTCATAGTATTGACAACACGGCTAACCGTTTCTTCAAGCTCGTCCAAATCAACAGACTTTAGAATATAGTCCACAGCCTCGACTTTAAGGGCCTTTTTCAGGTAAATCACATCATCATGTCCACTAATAAATATTATCTTTATATCCGGATAAATCTCTCGCAAATTCTTTGCCAAGGTTATCCCATCCATGTATGGCATGAGGACATCAGTAAGCACCAAATCGATGCGATTATCCTTTACAAACTGAAATGCCTTCTGACCATCAGAAAGGTCGGCAACTATCTCAATATTGTGAGCACTCCAATCAAAGTGTTTTCTTAAGCCTTGGCGTACCAAATCTTCATCATCAACAATAATAGCTTTATACATAATTTCCCCTCGCCTGAAAATATCTAATATTTAGGTTTACATCATTTATATTTCGTAAAGAGTTTTTTATTTATTTGCTTATTCTATATAAATCCTATTCCCTGAAATGGGATAGTTATAATAGAAACCATACTTTGCTTGATGCATACATGCGATGATTTGGAATTTATTTGTTTACTTAAAATTGTATAGGCACCTGAATATCCCTAATATATATATCAAATGTACTAAAGCACTCTATGTGCCAAGTATACCATAGAAGTTTACAACCCAACAAGTTTTTATATTAACATAAAATAAATAAGTATAATATATAATGTAATGTACTATTTGTTTGAAAACTATAACTATCTTTCACTCATTTTTCTGTTCTGTTGACTTGAAAGCATTAAGTGCTATATTTAAAGTAAAAAGCTGGCCTTTTCATCAATTTATCTATTGATAAGAAGGATAATCCTCCATACTTAAAGCCTTTAATCTTGCTTTCACTATATTAATTCTGCTTTCAGTAAATGTAAATTATTGTTTAATTTGTTAACATAAATATTTCAAATTATTGGGAGGATATTATGATTGAAATTCAATACACAAAAACCATCAAGACCGTAATGGAGACAGATGTCCTTGTTATAGGCGGGGGCACTGCCGGCTTCGGGGCAGCAGTTGCTGCAGCACGTAATGGAGCTGATACCCTTTTAATTGAGCGTTTGAGCATGCTTGGTGGTATGGCCACAGCAGGTCTTGTGGGTCCATTTATGACCTGCTATGATAATGATGCCGAGGAGCAATTAGTAAAGGGTATTTTTGATGAACTCTGTTTACGGACCGAGGCCCGGGGTGGTGCTATTCATCCTTCCAAGGTGGAAGGTATGACTTCTTATTCCTCATACTATCTGTCAAGCCATAGACATGTTACTCCATATCAGTCCGAAGTCCTCGCAGTTGTAATGGAAGAAATGCTTGAGGAATCGGGTGCACAAGTACTCTTCAATGTACAGGTCACTGATTGCATAACTAATAACGGAAAAATAGATTATGTAATTGTCAATATGAAGGAAGGTATTGCAGCAGTTCGTGCAAAGTTATACATAGACTGCACCGGTGATGCAGACGTGGCCTATTTTGCAGGGGTTCCCACATGGCTCGGCAAAAAGGAAACCGGTGTTATGCAACCTACCACTCTTTTCTTTGAAGTTGGTAATATTGACCGTGATAAATTCCTGGGTGAGCTTGAAGCCAACAAATCCAATCTGGACAACCACATTGCCAATTGTTTTGCACAGTATGTAGCCCAAGCCAAGCAGAACGGAGACTGGACTATTGAGCGCAATGAGTTGGGTAATTATGAGCAGAATATACCAGGAAGATGGAAAATTAATACCACTCGCATAGCACATATTGATGCGACAAAGACTTCAGATATAACTAAAGCTCTTATAGAAGGCAGACGTCAGGTGCAGGAAGTTGTTGCATTTATGAAAAAATACCTTCCCGGCTGCGAGAATGTTCAACTGATCCAGGTAGCAACCGCACTGGGAGTTCGTGAAACAAGACATATTGTAGGAAAATACGAGCTTACGGCAGAGGATATTCTATCACGTAAGCATTTCGCTGATGCAATATGTACCTTTGGATATGCCATTGATGTACACAATTCAACCGGGGGTGGCGTTACATTTACCTGTGTTGATAAATACTACACCATACCCTACCGCTGTCTGGTTCCTGAGGGCTGTGACAATATGCTGGTTGCAGGGCGCAGCATATGTGGTTCCTCGGAGGCCGCGGCAAGCTATCGAGTTATGCCTGCATGCATAGCCATGGGGCAAGCGGCAGGCACAGCTGCTGCAATAGCACTTAAAAGTGGTGTGTGTCCCGAAAATGTGGATATAGTTAATCTTAGGAATACTCTGATTGAGCAAGGTGCAGTTATCAAGGATTAATTCTATTTGAAGCGATATGTTACTTACTATAATTTCCTGAATATGTAAACTAATATCTTAACTGTTATAGCAGTGATAATAAACATAAACCTATATTAACGAAGGAGACAAAACTATGAAAACCCTGCAAAAAAAATTTGACGTGGTTGTTATTGGCGGTGGTCCGGGAGGCATTCCTGCTGCAATTGCAGCAAGCAGAAATGGTGCAAAAGTACTTCTGGTTGAAAAAAATGGATATCTTGGCGGTAATTTAACCATAGGTTTACCCTTGCTGGGATACCTGGATAAGGATGGTAAGCCTGTGACAGCAGGTATTGCACAGGAACTTGTTGACGAGCTGAAAAAACGCAACTCCTGTACAGATCATTATCCCTGCCCTATGCATAATTCTGTAACTCTCTATGATCACGAGATTTTTAAAGTTGTTGCATTAAAAATGTGTCTCAATGCAGGTGTTGAAATTCTCCTGAATACTGAAATCATTGACACCAACGTAGAGAACGGCAAAATAAAAACAGTAACGCTGTTTGGAAAGGGTTATCATATTATTGTCGAAGCTGCTGTCTTTATAGATGCCACCGGAGATGGTGACATGGGCTATATGGCCGGCGCTACCTACAACATGGGTCAAAAGGACACTGGTGCATTGCAGCCACCTACACTTATGTTTACATTAGGTAACGTTGATACCGACAAGACAATAGATTTCATTGCAAGTGATCCTGAACAGATGCGTTTATGCGATACCATTGAGTGTGACTTTGACAAGTACAATGCTGATTTCTTCCGTTCAAACCCACACCATGTTATGGTGGGTTTGCGTAAGCTCTTCCTGGAGCTTAAAGCAAAAGGCGAGTTGCCTGTTGACCGGGATACACTTATTTATATTAAAAGTCTGATTCCTGGAGAAGTACACATTAATTCTACTCGTCACCTTGGAATAAACGGCAGTGATGTGATGGATTTGACTCGTGCGGAAATTGAGGGACATTTACAGATTCCAAAGCTGGTGGAAACACTCAAAAAATACGTTCCCGGATTTGAAAATTGCTATATAACTCAGATTTATCCATCTATGGGTATCCGCGAAACACGACGCTTTGCTGGGCTCTGCGAATTGACAGAGGATAAAATCATGGTGGGCGACGTGCCTGAAGATACAGTAGCACTTGGATCTTATATCATTGACATACATGAAGGTAACGGTGCAGGTACTATTGTTAAACGTATAAAGCCCTATGGTATTCCATACGGATGTACAGTCAGCAAGGATATTGACAATCTCATGTTAAGCGGTAGATGTGCTTCCCTTGATGCGGTAGTTATGAGTTCTGCAAGGGTTATGCCTACCTGCATGGCCATAGGAGAGGCAGCCGGTGTAGGTGCTGCACTTGCAGTTAAGCAGAATATCCTTCCAGCTCAAGTAGATGTAGCCGAAGTCCGTAGCCTCCTTCGCAATGCCAACGTAATTCTGGAACCAGCTGAGTAAAAAGGAGGGAGTTAATATGAAACATGGTATTTATTACGCATATTGGGAACAGGAATGGAAAGCTGATTATAAATACTATATCGAGAAGGTTGCAAAACTTGGTTTTGATATTCTGGAAATAGCTGCTTCACCTATACCCTTTTATAGCGATAATCAGATTAATGAGCTAAAAGCATGTGCCAGAGGAAATGGAATTACCCTTACAGCAGGTCATGGGCCTAGTGCTGAACAAAACCTGTCTTCTGCCGACCCTGCTATCCGCAAGAATGCTATAGCCTTTTATACAGATTTGCTCCAACGCCTCAATAAGCTAGATATACATTTGATAGGTGGGGCTATATATTCTTATTGGCCGGTTGATTACACAAAAGTAATTGACAAAAAAGGAGATTGGGAACGAAGCGTTCAAGGTGTTCGTGAAGTAGCCAAGGTGGCTGAAGCCTGTGGAGTGGATTTCTGCCTTGAGGTTCTTAACAGATTTGAGAATTATTTAATTAACACCGCACAAGAGGGTGTGGATTTTGTAAAAGAGGTTGGGCATAGTAATGTAAAGGTAATGCTTGATACCTTTCATATGAATATCGAGGAAGATAGTATCGGAGGTGCTATCAGGACTGCCGGCGCTTACCTGGGACATTTACACACCGGCGAATGTAATCGTAAAGTTCCCGGCAGAGGAAGAGTTCCATGGAACGAAATTGGTGAGGCCCTTGCTGATATAGGTTATACCGGAAGCGTTGTTATGGAACCCTTTGTTCGAATGGGTGGAACTGTTGGATCAAATATTAAGGTTTGGCGTGACATCAGCAACGGTGCAGATGAGGCAACGCTGGACCGGGAAGCACAAGCCGCACTTTATTTTTCCAGATATATGTTAGATAAACGCAACCTGTAGTCAAATTATAATATGGTTGTACTAAATAAATAAGGAGAATAAATATTATGGATATTATCAGTAAATTTAGTCTCAGAGGAAAGAAAGCATATGTAACCGGCGGAGCACGTGGAATAGGAAAATGTGCTGCAATTGCATTAGCAGAAGCAGGAGCTGATGTGGCAATAGTAGACATGGATATTAATGAAGCCGAAAAGACTGCCAAGGAACTTGAAGTACTTGGAGTAAAAAGTATCGCGGTAAAGACCGATGTTACTAACCCTAATGATGTAAATAGTATGATTGATACTATACTGGAGGCCTTTGGCACAATAGATATTGCTTTTAACAACGCAGGTATATGCATTAACGAGAAAGCTGAAGAAATGACCTTTGAAGCATGGAAAAAGGTTATCGATGTAAATCTGACAGGCGTATTTCTTACATCACAGGCAGCAGGTCGTGTAATGATTAAAAATGGAAGGGGGAGCATTATAAATACAGCATCAATGTCAGGACATATTGTTAATTCCCCTCAGCCTCAATGTGCCTACAATGCATCTAAGGCCGGAGTTATAATGCTTACAAAATCGTTGGCTGTTGAATGGGCACCGTACAATATTAGAGTTAACTGCATAAGTCCAGGTTATATTGGTACCGAGATGACACTAAAGGCTACAGATTGGATTCCTTCATGGATTGAGGCAACACCTGTAAAACGTATGGGTAGACCTGAGGAATTGCAGGGAGCAATTGTTTACCTCGCAAGTGATGCATCCAGCTTTACTACTGGTTCCGATATAGTAGTTGATGGCGCATTTACGTGTATTTAAAATTCTTTATTAAAATAACAATTAGTTTTTGAAAAAACTGTAGGAAGTTTTGGGTATGTTTCAAATTTTGAAAATTAATACCTAAGCTTCCTACAGTTTTCATAACTATTGATATTACTTATTTTATATGATTTTTAGCCCCATACAGCATATTATTTCAACAGACCAAATTTCTGTTTTGCATATTTCAGAATGATATGCGTACACTCATCGAGGCCAACTTTACTTGTATCAAAACAAAGGGTATATTGAGTTGAATCTGAAAATTCATTTCCTGTAAATATCTTATAAAAATTACTCCTCCGCTTATCACTTTCTGCAATCCTTTTTATTGCATCTTTCTCATCTAAATTGTATAAACTCTGAACACGGCTTTTTCTAAAATCAACATCAGCATGCAAAAATACACTGATGTGGCGCGGATGATCTCTAAGTATATGTGACCCGCCTCTGCCTATAATAACTGCTGAATTTTCCTTTACGGTACGCTCAATTATTTGCCTTTCCACATTAAAGACTAATCGATCATCAAGTATAAAAAATTTTGGTGCAGTGTACATGGACTCATTTATAACCTTGGAAGACTTGAAGATTGATTCCCAAAATGAAGCAGGTCTTTCATCATAAATGCTTAGCTCTTCTTCGGACATATTGAATTCTTTTGCTGCCTCGTTGACAATTTCCCTGTCTAAATATAAAACATTCAATCTGTTTGACAACTGCTGTCCAATATATGCTCCACCGCTTCCTAACATACGACTAATAGTAATAACAAATGGTTTGTTTTGTATCATGTATATACCTCCCATTATTAGATTTCTATTAAGTACATAGTTTTTATTGGTACCGTTTATAACAGATTAATATTCTTATATTATACTACAATTTAAAAGAGCTGGGGCACTAAATTTTTATTTTAGTGTCCAGCTCTTTTCATTTCTTCAAGTTTCTTTTTACTGTTTTATCGAGTAAGCAGATTATATAAAATCTGTACAAACTCTACTCTTCTTGATGTACCTTTTGGCAAAATATTGTCGTTTGTTCCTGCAATTACTCCATTGGAAGTAAAGTAGTTCATCGCTTCAACTGCCCATTGTGCAACCTCTTGCTTGTCGCCGAACTCTGAAATATCCTTTCCAGTACCCTTTGGCAATTGATCTGTAGCTTTTAGATAGTTATAGAATAGTACTATCATTGCTTCTCTACTTATCTCCTTTTCAGGGTCAAACATATTGTCTCCTACTCCACTGCTTATGCCAAGTTGCTTAGCTGCTGCAGTGTAACCTTCATAATAGCTGCCAGGCTTCACATCAGAGAAGTTTTCTCCATCCATAGGCTTAATTCCGTATGCTTTACACAGCATAGTAATGAACTGTCCTCTTGTAACCTTCTGATTTAATCCGAAGTTACCATCGCCAATGCCGCTTGTTATCCCTCTTGCAGCAATGAATTTAACCGCATCGGTGTACCAATATCCATCCTTTACATCGTTGAAATTCACCTCATTATATCCTATGAAGAAGGTTCCGCCTGCAGCAAGAGTAACGTTTACAGCATTAGTTTCAGTATCGTAATAGCCTCTCAGCACTTCTAAATCACCTGTTTCAGAAATACCGTACACCACTATACAGTTATGATCTTCGTTATTTTCTAGTGTGTATGGTACTGTCACCGATGCATGTCCTGAACCAAAGTCAGTTATACTCTTTCCGTTGCTTGTAACTTCAAGATTATATACCGGCCTATTTTCTAACATGGCCTTTACTTGTTCTGGCTCATTAGCTTTTGACAAATCAATATCATTTGCATCGTTCTTTTCTATAACAAATGAGATGCTACCACCATTTTCTTTATTTGCCGCTATTTCCTTCAAAGCTGCTCCATCTAAGGTTGTAGTGGCTAATCCCGAAGTAATTTGTAACTGTACATTTCCAATGGCCGCCAACTTATTCAGAGTTGAATTGCTCAATTGAAGCTGTGTAGAATCACTGTTACCGATATTTCCAACGTTTATTACAATTGTCTGTGATTCAACAGTTGCATTTTTCGTTACTTCAGATATTATTTGGTTTGCCATTTTTTCATCCATAATTACAGTTGCCACGCCATCTTTTACTGTTGCATTGGCATCAATACTTATGTATATCCGGTTATTTCCACCATTTACCTTTACCCCCTGTGAAGCGCCAGTTGCAGGCTCTGTAACTACCGAACCAGATGAAGAACTTGAGTTTCCTGAGCCAGTTGTAGGTTCTGCTGGCTTTACAGGATCTTTCGGATCGGTTGGATCTTTCGGATCTGTTGGATCTGTTGGATCTGTTGGAGCCGTTCCTGAATAAACTGTAACATCAACACTTTCAATTCTAAGAAGACTACTTGGTAATGTTGCCGGTGAAGTTAATTGCTGTGCTAAAGGTGCAATTTCCCCTCCTACCAAAGTACCCTTGGTTGCTACACTAATAGTTGTTGTAGGCATTAACACTGCTTGTACTTTTGCAGTACCGTCTGATATAGCATATATAGTACCATCTTCAGCTACCTGTACTACATTTGGATTAGAAGAAGTATACTCAACTACCATTTCATCTCTTAGAGCCGCTTTTTCTCCTGTAGCTGCCTCTTTGTAGGTAACGTTAGGTTCTATTTTGCCAGCTGTTCCTTTTCGGATAGACAAGTTCTTGTTGATGCTAAAATCAGTTACCTCATTCATAACCTCAACAGCCCTTGTTGGGGCACTTCTCACAACTGCCAGTTCGTCCTTAACGGTTCCCACACCAACTTTTAACTGGGCCATTTCCTTAAGCTGCCCATCCTCAGGTTGCATTTGGGCGAAATATTCACCTGGCAATTCTATTTCCTTTAAGAAGTGAGAACTTTCTCCCTGCTTCAAGGTAACCGGTACAAAATCAACGGTGCTCTCAATGCCATATGTATCTACAACACTGATTTCAACATTTAGAGTATCATCCTTATTTCCAGCATTGGTGATAGTACCGTCCAGTACTATTTTTCCGATACCAATGAACTCATACCTCAAATCTGAAATCTCTGGGACTGCCTCAAAAGTAAATGACTTTTGAGCTTCAAAGCTTTGCTCTAATCCGTCACTGTCAACATATCTAAGTACTGCCTTTATGCTGACATTACCATTATTCTCAGGTATTTCGTAGAGTATTTGTGCATTAAACTCATCTCCTCCCACAAGAGCAGACTTGCTTACCTCAGAAGCAGACTCGCTGTCCATATAGTATGTTCCGCTGAATTTCGTATCAAGTAAAGCTTCTTCTCCATTTATTATCTGATAAAACTCTACTTTTGCATCACGAATCGCGTCAATACCTATGTTCTTCACAAGTGCACTTACTGCTACCTTTTCGCCCGCCTGTGGCTTCTCTCTTCCAAATGAAATTGAGCTATCTGTAAACTCAACGCCTGTAGCCGGGCTAAAAGTAAGTAACCCAAGCTGTCTATTCTCTAGCTTCTGCTTAAATACCTTTCCATCAAGTTCTTGTACATACCTGATAAACGCAACTTTTATTCCGGTATTTCCTTGTAATGCAGCAACACCTAACTCATCATAATTTGCACCCAGTCCTGTGGTGATTTGTATTGGTTTGCTCCATCCTGCTTTATCAGTAGGTTTATAGTTTTGCTTGATTATTGGGTCTCCTGCTTTTGCTCCACCTATAAAGCCATTTACGTCCGGAGTTTTTGAGTAATCAATTGCCTGCTCTGCACCATTTACTTTAATTTTATCAGGATAGAATCCCTTACCCTTAGAGTACACATATTGATATGTCACTTCGTTACCGAGCTCATCCTCACCTGTATATACTCCATCCTTAATCTCTTCGTCAATGTAGTCCAGCTGAACTCTTTCGATCTGAGTTTGAGGCTGCCAGCGTGAAGCGAATATCTGCTTTTCTCTTGACTGGTTTTCTGGATCCGCTGCTCTTCTAGTATCATCTTTATCTTTTAATACTGTCTGATACTGCGTCCAAACTAGATATACATCCCCATCATCGCTGGTAACAACATCATAGCTTGTAACTGCACTATTTTCAGTTGCCTCATTCCCCTCTGTTGGATTAGGATTTATGTCCTTATCAACAGCAAGCATGACCTCTCCCCACTTGCCTGTAGAAGCTTCAATACCTTCCATTTGACCTTCACTTAGGTCCTTAACAGCTGAGTAGTTTTCGTTGTCCTTGTCTATAACATAAACTGGACTTCCGATACCTAGGTCTATTTTCTTTAAACCATATTTAACAAGCCCCGAAATGTCCATATAGGCTATGCTTCCGTTCCTGTTCCAGAACAAGTAGGTTATACCGTTTGTACGTACAAACCTTGGTTGAGAATCCTTAACACAATTTTCTCCGCTATCAGTAGTAAGTCTTATAGGATGGCTAAAGCTATTCTCAGAAAAATTATATATCTGTAAATACATTTCCTGGTCATTATCTGTCTTAAGATCCCAATCCTCATCTGTACTGTAAGCAAACAGCGCCAAACCATTGTATGAAGTAACTGCTGTGTCCACAACACGTGGTTCAAGTACTTCTTCCCTCAACGTAGCCACTTGTTGAACTTTTGTCTCTACAGGAGTCGTGTATGTATATCCGTTTTCATCCGTTTCGTCCTTACCACCTGTAGTAGTCTTAGTTTCTGTTATGTCTGCCAGTTGGCTTACATCCAGGAACCTTTGTCCATACCAATCTGCCATATACCTTTCTTCTGTATAATCAGAAGGTAGTCTGCCAGCCTCAATTTCACTTACTATCATAGCAGACATTGAAGCTTTTTCTTGTTCTGTGTAGCTGTTACCATCATTCCAAACCCATTTTCCAGACCCATCTTTTTCTGCAAATTTATAAGTGATTAGCGAAAATCCATTTACTATGTCTCCAACTAATAACTGTGTATCCTCATCACTTACCGTATCTCCAGTTTCATCAATTGAACCTTTTTCTATTTCACCTTTTATTCCATCGTAGTAATCGGTTTTTGTGTAATAGAGCAATATTCTACCAGTTTCAGAATCATATGCGGCTCTAGGAGATGTATCTCCGCAATAGTCTCCTACCAAAATAGCTGAGCCACTTGTATTTTGTACGGTTCTACCACTGGTTTGAGTAACTTTAGTTGGAGCACTCATTCTTTTATCTTTTACGTTAAAGAATGCAGCACTGATATCCATGTTGGTAAGAACATCAATTTCTTTATCTGCTTTTGTAAATGCTCTACTTGCATCCGACCATGTTATGATTATTTCACCATTGCCCAGATCAAGTACGTCCGGGGCTTCATCCAGGGTATCATCTTTATCAATTAATGTTGGGTATGACGCACTTCCATC
>JAEZKZ010000011.1 GCA_023415305.1 Bacillota bacterium | reverse complement strand
TTTACTAAAGAACAATTTTGTTGTTCTTGGAACAACTTATATCATTCTTTTGCATGTATTTGTCACTGTTTACTTTTCAAAGTCCACACCTTAAAAGCGTTGTTGCTACTGCTTTTCAAGGTTTGTTACTGTTCGCTTGTCGCAAGCAGCTTAATTATAATACCACGTCGCTGTTTCATTGTCAACACTTTTTTATTTTTTTGTTTAAAGATTTTTGTAAAACCTCTAAACTCGAAATAACTCTGCGTTGTCGCAGTTGACAGCTTAGTCAGTATATCATTACAACCCGATTATGAGAAACGTACATTAACCCCGTAATTACGGTTTAATTTGATTTATATTGCTTATCCTTTAATATACTTATAAACTTCACATAAAATATCCTATATGCTCAGATCTCATTTATGTTTTTATAGTTTTAACAGTGTTATAAGTGTAAGACTTGTTTAGAAAAGACATCGGGGCAATAATAAATTGCTAATAAACTTTCTGTGTAAACCTCGTGTAATGGTAATATAAATCAGATTTATAACGCCGCTGAGGTAAGTAAACTTTCCGGTTGTAGAAAGTTTACTTACCTCAGCGGCTCTTCAACAGGACTAAGGCTCCACCGGTGGCCTTTCACTTGGTAGAGGCTGGGTGTCTGCTATCTCCTTGTTATATATTCTTCTCATATAAGTAGAGGCAAAACTCGCTTCCCGAGTCCGGGTGTTCCACTCCAATCTTTATATAGCCTAGTTTTTCATAAAAATGATGGTTTCTGAAACTTTTATATGGTGTTTCAAGAGACCACTTCCTGACTAGAGGATACTCACCTTCAATAAAATTAATTACCTCAGTCCCTATATGGTTATTTTGATGTTCAGGAGTTATGTATATAGTTCCCACCCGATAGTACCGGGTGTTAATTCTGAACAATTTTATACCACCAACGATTTCATTATTCACAACTATCTTATAGTATAATCCTTGATCTATATTGTATTTATGCCACGATATTATGTCCATATCCGGTGGCATTGACCCATACACAGACTTATCTTCTTCAAAAGCTTTTATACAGACTTCTCTTAATATCTCTGCATCCCTAATCTCAGCCGGTAGTATAACGGTCATTTACTGCTCCTCCTTCTGTTGATTTCTTTGCTGAAGTCCAAATATCCCAGTGAACCTATGTTTTATCGTACCTGGCTTCCCTTGAGACAAGGCCTTCATTAACGGGGTAACCTAGCGCTATGGCGGCTACGGGTACTATCTTATCAGGCAGTTCATATTTATTACATATCTTCTTATATATAGTGTTTGCTGAATTTGACCCGCTTTTCATAAGTCCGTGCCACGTCGCGCCTAGGCCTAACCCGTGAGCCGCCAGAAGAATGTTTTGAACTGCTGCGGCACAGTCTTCAATTAAAAATTCATTTACTCCTTCAATATTCCTGTCACCGCATACTATGATGCAGCAGGGGGCAGTTTTAAAGGATACATAATTTTCAGATATAGCCATACTTTTTAAGAAGTCTAAATCAGTAGCAATAATAAAGTGCCCTGGTCTCTTATCTTTAGCGCTTGGAGCACAAAATCCAGCTTCCAGAACCTTGTCAATTACATTCGCACCAATCCCTTTAGGTAAAAAGCACCTGTAACTTTTTCTTGCTTTAATGGCTTCAAAAATATCTATTTGTACGGATTATGTTTCAATCTCTGCAAAATTGCCTGAACCATGTAAAGCTGTAGTGTCGACATCCATCTGTACTTCTACTGACATATCCTGACCTGTAAATCCTATTTTCTCCTGAAGTTTTTATCAATTATCATGATGTATTTCCCTGAACCTCTTGAAATAAGCTTGTTTCTATAATCTTTACCATTAATAGTACCCTTGACTTTAATGGTTCCCTTTTTCAGTTGAAAAACCTCAGCAGCGTTAAATGGGATAGCTATCGTTGTAAGACTTCCTATATCCCGAGGCTTTTGTAATATTACAGAAAACGTCTCAATGCTTACCCCCTCTTCACTATTCTTCTGGATGATACTTTGTTAAGAAAGGTCGTTGTGTACCCTTAAGCAGTTTACTTCTGCTTAACCGGCATATGTAAACACATATCGGTTTCGGAGCTAATACATGGGCCGTCAATAAAATATTCCTCGAAGAACCAGTAGTTCCCGTAGTCGTATTCCTTGCTTTTTGACATCCAGTTCATAAAATCACCCCAAGCCCAGCCGTTGTACTTATACTTTGCCTTCATAATTGCATAATAGCCGCCTGTGAACTCTTCAAATTTGATGTTTGAATCCTGAGTCTTAAAATCTTTATCTACAGTAATATGTATTTTAAAGAAGAAATCCTTTTGCCCAATTCTTTCGAAGTTATAATAAGCAAATATCCTATGCTTAGTTCCGTCATTAAACAAACCCTCTGAATCAGCCCACTTAAATAAGTAATCTCTCGCTTTATCAGCAGCGTCAGCTCCATTTGCTGTATAAGTTGCAGTCCACATCGGATCGACATTTTCGAAATACTTAGATGTATCTATACCGTTCTTTTCTGCAATAGGCATATATAAATCAATTCCGCCGGTATGGTTAAATTCCTCGTCAAAGCCGAGGTGCTCCTCCAGCCATTGCTGTCCCCCATAAATATATTTACTGTCTGACAGCCAGTCTCTGAAACGCTTCCATGTCTGAAAAATATAACTACCCAATTCTCCATTTTCATCTCTTTTTACCGAAGTTACAGCATAAAGACCTCCATCAAGATACTTTGTCTTTATAAGGGGGTGAACTACTACTAAATCTTCATCTATAGTTATACAAACTTCATAGCCGCACGTATTTCCTTCTGTAACTTCGGGTTTATCATATCCGAAAATTCTGTGCTTTTGCTCATCAATTGATAAACCTGATGTACTTACCCACTCTTTTATAACCTGGAATGCATTATGCTCGGGATTTTTACCAATATAATTGTAATATGCTACTTTTACAGGCTCCAACTTTTTTAAAACTTTTATATCCGGATATCTCTCAAGTAATGTCTTATCCTGAACTTCAAAATATTTATCCATTACATTAATCCTTTCAAAACTAAATTGTTTTTTATGCCTTCTGAATTCACTGGGCAAGAAACCTGTTATTCGTTTGAAAGCTCTTGAAAAAGAATCACCACTTTCAAAGTCAAATTTGACCGCAACATCAATGATACATAAATTTTTTAATATATCATCAGCTGCGAGACTCATTCTTCTCAGTCTGATATACTCTTTTACAGAGTATCCTACCATCCCAAAAAACATTCTGTAAAAATTCGATACGGACATAAGAGCAGATTGAGCGGCCAGATTTATATCTATGGTGTTTTCAAGATTACTTTCGATATAGTCTATTGACCTTTGAATTCTTTCATAATAGTTCATAAAGGAGTACTCCCGATATCTTAAGATGATATGATCTTAACATTTTTTTCTTTAACGTATACGACTTTTTTTCTAAAAATTGTACAAGGAAGGAAAGTAATAATTCCAATAACCGTCGCCTATAACGTTGTTCTGTCAGGTATAAGTCTGCTTTTCTCTCCGTAATAAATAATTGATAGCCTGTGTAGAGCACGCGTACAGCAAATATATAAAAGCTGCCTATCATCTGAATCCCTATACATATCATCGTTGACGTTATATACAATTACTGCATCAAACTCCAACCCTTTTGCCATATGAACGGGGAGAATTGTAACCCTATTAACTTCCTCGAAAGAATTTGTATCAATTAAAGAAGCCCCAAGCGTTACTCCTATTCCCTTATATAGCTGTTCGGCACCTGTCATACTTTTACAAATTATAGCGATTGATTGGAATCCTTCAGCTTTGTATAAATTAACCATGTTTATAATTTCTATATCCATTTGAGCATGACTTTCAGCCCAGACAATTTCTGGTAGGCTTTCATGCCTTTCGAAGTTTTCTATTTCAATATCCTGTCGGCAGAATAAGGAGCTGAATCGGCTAATTTCATATGAGCACCGGAAACTTTTATTCAATATTACAGTTGAACTTCTTTTTTTATTAAGAATGTGCCTTATGTCTGAATATAAAGACAAATCTGTTGCTTTCTCTATAGTTTGATTAATATCCCCCATTACGGTGAATTTCGCATTTGTAAAGCTTCTTTCCAAAATTTTATAATGTGCTGGATAATAATCCTGGGCTTCATCCACAACTACTTGCTTAATCTCCTTATAACGGTCACAGCCCGCTAACATCAATTTCATCGTCAGCAGAACCATTGCATTATCATAACTTAGTATTGGTTTTTGCAAGCTTGCTTTTACGTATTCCAGTATTTTCCCGATATTATTTGGAAGACTTAGTCCGTGAGCCATTCTATAGAACAAATTTTTATCTGAAACAATTCTTTTATAGAGTTCCATTACATCAACTCTTGTAAATCTCATTACTTCTTTTTTTATAGCTCTATTCTCTTTTAAAGATAAAAATCTTGCCAGCGGTTTTACTTCGTAAATATGTTCAGGGTATTCTGCAATAAACTTCTCAAGCTTTCCAAGTCTGAGTTTTCTTAATTCATGGATTTTTTGCATAATACGATTTTCTATTGTTTCAAGCCTCTTCTCAAGAGGTAAGGATATATCGTTTTGTTTCAACAGCTCAGCCTTTGTGAGATGCCTATTTGCAATACATTCACCATTATAAAAAACATCTCGAAAGTCGATCATCTTATGCTCAAAATGCTTTAAGAAACGCTCGATAACAGTTAAGAATTCTTTTGATAGTATAAATTCCATACTGCTTTTTATCAGATTCTTTTTATCTGCGTCTTGTTCCGTTAATATCTTCTCAAATAAGCTATTACGATTACTTATCTTAATTTTTTCCTCGAATATATGATCAAAAATCTCTTCCATTGTAAGCGTTTGAATATTTTTCTCACCCAATTCAGGCAGAACATTATCGATGTATTTTTGAAAGAAACAGTTAGGTGTAATAAGTATGATATTGTTGTCGTTTAAATTATCGGTTAGGCCATGATACATAAGATATGCAACTCTATGCAGAGCTACAGAAGTTTTGCCACTCCCTGCAACCCCCTGCACTAAAAGGATATCATTTTCAATATCTCGTATGACTAGGTCCTGTTCCTTCTGAATTGTCTCAACAATGCTTTTCATTTTAGCAGAGGTATTTTGTGATAAAGCCTGTTTTAATAAATCATCTATGATTGTCATACCTGAGTCAAAGAAATACTGCATTTCACCATTTTTAATTTCAAACTGTCTTTTAAGTGAAACTTCCCCCTCAATAATACCGTATGGCGCTTTATAGCTAGCCCTTCCAAGACCAAAACGGTAAAACAAGCTGGAAATAGGAGCCCTCCAGTCACAAATATAGGTTTGATGAGTTTTCTCGTCTGTTAGGTTTCCAAGCCCTATATATATACTCTCGTTTTCGAAACCCTCCTCTGTAAAGTCGATTCTGGCAAAGTATGGGGACTTCTGCATTTTCTCATATTTTTTAATTTTGGCTTCAGTAGCTTCATAGTCATATGTTTGCACTTCCAAAGGATTCAGATACGTTATTGCATCGGATAATTTTTCAAAATCGTTTGAGTAATGGGTTGTATTTTCATACATATCTTTTCTGTCATCAATTAACCTCCCCCTTTTACTTATAAGTTTTTCGCTCTCACTTGATAATTGCTTATTGATTACCTCTTTTATTCTGCTGAGATAGCCTTTCTCCAACTCCATTTGTCCATTATAGTGAGCAGATTCAGATGAATTTTTATGGCTGTTAACCTCTGCGCGTTTCATCGAGGAGGGAGAAATATGCTCTAGGACTGATACCTGAAGCGGCGTTACTCGCCACCTGAAGAGGTGGGGGATATTTTTTGACTTATTATAATTATCCATTTAATTACTCCTTTCTTCCCAGGTAAAGATAAAATAAATTTAAAGCTTCATTACTTACATATTTCTTGAAAGCTTCTTCAGTAGAGATTAGTGGACTCTTTTCAAAAATCGGAATGAGTTTTTCTCTTTTGAAAATTTCGGTATCCTCCTGTATAAAGGAATGGTTTGCTACATATAAGGAGATCTCTCCATATATATAGCAGTGAACAATATGCAGGATACTCTTTATCTGTTCTGGGGTAGGAGCTATGGTAAATAAATGTTTTAGAATATTTTCCATAATAGCTACATGTTCATCAACAGTCTTTGATGCTGCAATATAGTCTACAACCTTATGTTTACCACCAATTACTTCAACCCATAACAGTCTGAACCAACCTTTATTGTCCATATAAAAGGAAATGATTTCACTGAAAAAGACTTTTAGCTTTAACTGGTAGTCATCTACGACGGATATTCTCTTTTTTAGCATTTCCGAGAACATTTGAAGTACTCTGATATATGCTTCACTTAGAAGCTCATCAAAGGAGTTAAAATAATTATATAGGTTTGTATGTGCACAGCCCAGTTCCCTGGCAACAACTCTTAAATTCACGCTTTTAGTTTCTCTGTCTTTCATTAATTCAAGAGCTTTATTGATAACCTGCTCTTTTGTTATTCCTTTTCTCATTGTATACCTCTCTATTTAATTACCAGTGGTAATTAAATAATATATGTGTTTTCCTTTATATGTCAAGGCTTTAAAATTTTAAAAGTTTTCATTTCATTGCTTCCCTACACCTTTAAATAAATGTATCTAAGATTGTAGTTATAAAAATAACACAAAAAGAGAGCATACATGATGTATACTCTCTCTCTGTGAAGTTTGTCCTATTTCAATTCTTTTAGTCAGCTTAGGCTTAATCCTCAGAAGGTTATTCTGAAAAATTACCTCCTATCTGCCGGCTTGATGAAATAGTCGTTTCTATAAATTAAATACTATACATTATTTAATTTATCACTACTTTAGACATTATTTATTCACCTTAATTACAGTTAATTGTCTGATGTATCTTCGACATCCTCATTTTCTAGCTCTTCGCAGTCGTTCTCATCCGGACATTCTTCATTTACCATTCTAGCCATACTTACTACATTGTTGCCCTCGCTCATTCTCATGAGAGTTACACCCTGAGTCGCACGACCGAGAATACTTATTTCGTCTACCTTCATTCTGATGATGCTGCCGTCCGAACTAATTAATATTATATCATCTTCTTCAGAAACAAGCATCATTCCTATTGATTTTCCGGTTTTCTCAGTAATTCTGTAGGTGAGGATACCTTTACCTCCTCTGGTTTGTACCTTATATTCCTCAAGTTCGGTTCTCTTACCAAATCCATTCTCAGTAACAACCAAAAGGGTAGTATTATCGGTAACTACCTCCATACCTATTACATAATCATCATCATCCAGTTCTATACCCTTTACACCTTGAGAGACACGTCCGATTGGTCTGGCGTCAGTCTCATTAAACCGTATTGCCATACCATTGACTGTCGAAAGCATGATATCCTGATTTCCATCTGTCAGCTTGACATCTATAAGTTCATCATTCTCTCTAAGGGTAACTGCTGCAAGACCGCCTTTTCTTATATTATCATACTCCATCAGGTCGGTTTTCTTAACAAGACCGTTACGAGTAGCCATTACAAGGTACTGCCCTTCCTTATACTCGTGAATGGGAATAACAGTAGTAACCTTCTCATTTGCATCCAGCTGTAAAAGATTTACTATAGCTGTTCCCTTTGCCTGTCTGCCCGCTTCTGGAATCTCATATGCTTTGAGTCTGTAAACCCTGCCTTTATTTGTAAAGAACATTATGAAGTTATGAGTGGAGGTTACAAAAAGATTCTTTACAAAATCTTCCTCTCTGGTGCTAAGACCAATGATTCCCTTTCCTCCTCGTCTTTGGCTTTTATAGGTATCAGCAGGAAGCCTTTTAACGTATCCGAAGTGAGTCATTGTTATAACACTTTCTTCTTCCTGGATAAGGTCCTCTATATCAATTTCGTCTTCATCTATCTCTATTTTTGTTCTTCTATCGTCTGCATATTTGTCCCTGATAACCTTTAATTCATCCTTTATTATCTGATGGACCAGGATTTCATTCGCTAAAACTTCTCTATAATATTTTATTTTTTCAAGAAGCTCATTATATTCATTTTCGAGTTTCTCTCTTTCCAAGCCTGTAAGTCGACCCAATCTCATGTCAACTATAGCCTGGGACTGCTTTTCACTGAAGCCGAATCGCTCTGATAGACCTTCTTTTGCCAGAGCTTCAGTCTTGGAATTCCTGATTATTTTAATAACTTCATCCAAATGATCAAGGGCTATTTTTAAGCCTTCCAAAATGTGAGCTCTTGCCTCAGCCTTGTCGAGTTCAAACTTTGTTCTACGTCTTATGACATCTTCCTGATGCACTATGTAGTAATCAATAGCCTCTTTCAGATTCAAGGTTTTTGGCTCATAAAGTTTGTCCTCTGTAGGAACAATTGCAACCATATTTACGCTGAAGGTCTCCTGCAGCTGGGTATTCTTATATAATTGATTCAACACTACCATTGGGTTAGCATCACGTTTAAGTTCAATTACAATTCTGACAGGTTCCTCTCTTCCCGATTCATCCTGTAGGAAGGATATGCCTTCAAGTCTTTTATCCTTAACTAATTCCGCAATCTTTTCAATAAGGCGTGCTTTATTTACCAGATAAGGTATTTCAGATACAATAATTCTATGCCTGTTTCCATGCATCTCCTCTATAGTTGCCTCTGAACGTACAACTAATCGTCCTCTACCAGTCCTATATGCATCTCTTATACCTTTTTTTCCGATAATCTTTGCTGCTGTCGGAAAATCGGGTCCTTTGATGTACTTCATAAGTTCATCAATTGTTATTTCTGGATTGTCTATTGCAGCGCAAATACCATCAATAACCTCGCCAAGGTTGTGAGGCGGTATATTGGTAGCCATACCTACTGCAATACCTGAAGAACCGTTAACTAATAAATTTGGAAATCTGGAAGGCAGAACAACAGGTTCGACCTCATGTTCATCAAAGTTCGGCTTAAAATCTACGGTATCTTTATTTATATCAGCAAGCATTTCCATGGAAATCTTGGCAAGTCTTGCCTCAGTGTATCTCATTGCGGCTGCGGCGTCACCATCACGTGAACCAAAATTACCATGTCCATCAACAAGTGGATGTCTCAGAGAAAAATCCTGTGCCATTCGCACAAGACTATCATACACTGCAGCGTCACCGTGGGGATGGAAGCTCTTCAACGCTTCACCGACAGTTGCAACAGACTTTCTGTATGGCTTATCCGGTGTAAAACCGGAAGAAAACATGGTATAGAGTATACGCCTATGAACAGGTTTTAACCCGTCACGAACATCAGGCAGTGCTCTGTCTATAATTACACTCATAGCATAGTCTATAAAAGACTTCTTCATTTCTGATTCAATGTCTATGGGAATAATTCTTTGCTCCCTTATTTCATCTGCCATTTAATTCATTACCTCTTTTCATTTGATAAAAACTAGCTTTTTTCAAAGTAGTCCACTATATATTGTAATAAAAATTTAACGAACTGTCCACCTATTTCGTCTTTTAAGCCAATAAGCTGTAATGCTGAAAGCACTTAGCTCCCTCCTGGTTATATGTTATTTTTTCTTATTTTTATGAGCCTCAGCTCACTTATCGTCCAGCTTCGTATATAAGGTGTATAGATATTATGCCTATTCTTGGTATATATCACCTATAAGAGTTAATCTTTCACAGGTGTTAGATACTCTCTGTGATTTGGCTTAATTTTCTACTCATCAATAGAGGATGTTGTCATATTTAATATGATGATATATATATTATATCCCACCTGTTACTTCATTAGCCTAACTTTATTAACTGTTGGAAAACAGGTCCTTTTTCTTTGAGACCAGCAGTGTCTGAAGATATCAGTAATAAAGAAAAAGTGGACGGATTCCCGTCCACCATGTAATTGATCAGTATTAATAATTTCCTAATGCTTATTTAACTAAGCCATATTATTTTTGGGTACTCTGACTACAAATTCTATATAGTCTCCTCTGTCTATCTGAGCCGCTTTGGCATTAACACCCGACTGTTTCATAATATCTATTGCCTGCTTTATAGTGTTAACAAATATCCTGACATCTTTAATAGCTTTGGTCATTTTTCTGTCGGCCGGCTTTTGTCTTATATCTCTGGAGAATTTATCTATAGCCTTTTCAACCAGTTCCTCTGTCTTTTTTACATTAAGGCCTCTTTCACAAACAAGCTTCAAAACTTTCAACTGAAGCTGTTCGTCGTGGAGTTTTAATAATGCTCTTGCATGTCTTTCAGTTAAATTATTATCTGCAAGAATCTTTTTTACCAGAGGAGACAGTTTTAGAAGCCTGATTTTATTAGCTATGGTTGACTGGCTTTTCCCTATCTTTTGCGCCAGTTCCTCCTGGGTAAAACCATGTTCGTTAATAAGATTGCTGTAACCCTCAGCCTCTTCCATATAACTAAGGTCTTCTCGCTGTAAATTTTCTATTAATGCCATTACAGCAGAATCATTATCATCAACATTTATTATAATGGCAGGTATCTCTTTCAATCCAGCCATGGTTGCAGCCCTTAGTCTTCTTTCCCCTGCCACCAGTTCATAAGTACTGTGTGAAATCTTCCTTACATTAATGGGTTGCAATACGCCATATTGCTTGATTGATTCACACAATTCCTCAAGAGCTATCTTATTAAACTGTTTTCTTGGCTGGTATGGGTTGGGTCTTATATAATCAATACCAACATAAGTTATATTTTTTAACTCATCCTTTTTTTCCTGCTTTGGAAACTGAAGTTTGCTTTCTAACATAACGGCACCATCCTTTGTATACTTTAATGTATTTTCTTTAGTAATCTACCATATATTGTAAATTACATTCAAAGGATAATTCTTTTCTTTTATGCCATTTCCTTTATTACCAGGGAAAAATCGTTCGATAAAAAAATGTAAAAATATGGATATTAATACTTATATCAACGGCTCTTTCGAAGGTTTTCCTGCTTTCCTTGGGTATTTTGTCGGCGTCTGTCTAAACTTTCTTACGATGATGACATTTCTTTCTATATTAGTCGCCGGTAGGTCGAATTTTTCAATTTTCTCAATTTTTCCACCTAATATGTCGAGAGCCTTCGATGAATTATTTAATTCCTCAGTGTTACTTCCCTTCATTGCAATAAAAATCCCGTTTATTTTTACAAATGGGAGACAATATTCGAGTAAAACCGGAAGATTGGCAACCGCACGCGCAACGGCAATGTCGTATTTTTCTCTATACTGAGGGTTTAAACCAAAGTCCTCAGCCCTTCCATGCACAGCTTTAATTTCCGATATTTCAGTCTTACCGGAAATATTTGTTGTATTTATTATCTCATTCAGAAACTTTATTCTTTTATCTAGAGAATCCAACAGGGTTACTTCCAGTTGAGGATTGGCTATTTTCAAAGGTATTCCCGGAAATCCCGCACCTGTACCGATATCAATGAGCTTTAGCTTCTCGTTATTTATATAGGGTAGAATGCTCATTGAATCAATAAAGTGTTTAATAATTATTTCCTTGTCGTCCTCTATTGCCGTAAGATTTATTTTTTTATTCCACTCCTTGAGTAGTTCCATATATGTGCCAAACTGGCTTACCTGCTGTTCGTTTAGTTCCCTGCCATAATTCAGGGTACCGTCTTTCAACAGCTGGGCTAATTCATTGTCCAATACCATAACTTCCTCCAGACCGTATGTTTGAGACTCATTAAGCCTACAGACTACACTGATATATAATTCTTTTCAGAACTTGTAAGGTTTGCTACACCTTCGTGTAATTTAATTATTACTTAACTACTCACTCTTTTTTTACATTGCTCCGGTTCATCTGCTCCAGATGTATCAGCAGCACTGAAATATCTGCAGGAGAGACACCTGTTATTCTTGATGCCTGTCCAATTGATTCCGGCTGGATTTGTGTAAGTTTTTGTCTGGCCTCAAGTCTTAGTCCCTGTATGGAAGAGTAGTCTATTTCCTTTGGGAACCTGCGTCCCTCCAGTTTTTTATACTGTTCTACCTGCTGCATCTGCCTCTTTATATATCCTTCATACTTAATTGCCACCTCTACCTGTTCTTTTACAGATCTAGGTAACTCCGGTAATTCCATTACTTCAGATAGGCTCTCATAGCTGATTTCAGGTCTTCTTAGCAATTCTGCCACATTAATGCCACTTTTAATTGCTGTACTTTCCCTGCTTTCCAGATATTTTAGAACTTCCTCACTGGGTGGCAAATAACTGTTGTTAAGTCTTTCAATTTCATTTTCAATCAGTTTCTTTTTCTCAAGAAATTTCTGATATCTTTCCTCGCTTATAAGTCCTACACTTTTTCCTAAGGGAGTTAATCTCAGATCGGCATTATCCTGTCTCAGGAGCAATCTATATTCCGCTCTTGAGGTCATCATTCTGTAGGGTTCTTTTGTCCCCTTTGTAACAAGATCATCTATCAGTACTCCAATGTAGGCTTGAGATCTGTCCAGTATCAAGGGCTCTCTTCCCTGTATCTTCAAGGCAGCATTTATTCCAGCAATAATACCTTGTGCTGCTGCCTCTTCGTACCCTGAGCTGCCGTTAATCTGTCCCGCTGAGAATAAACCCTCAATATTTTTGAATTCCAATGACAGCTTAAGCTGAGTAGCATCAATTCCGTCATATTCTATAGCATAAGCACTTCTCATAACTTTTACATTTTCCAGTCCAGGAATAGTTTTCATGAACTCCATCTGAACATCCTCTGGTAGACTGCTTGACATTCCCTGAAGATACATTTCTTCTGTATCAAGACCCATTGGTTCCACAAAGACCTGATGATTTTCCTTGTCAGCAAACCTTACTACCTTATCTTCTATTGACGGGCAATATCTTGGACCAATCCCCGTAATATTTCCACTGTACAAAGGGGAGCGGTGAAGGTTGCTTTTTATAACCTCATGTGTATCTTTGTTAGTGTATGTCAGCCAGCAGGATACCTGCTCTTTTTCGATACTTTCAGTCTCAAAGGAAAATGGAATTATTATGTCATCTCCAGGCTGCTCTGTCATTTTTGTAAAATCAAGACTTCTTCTGCTTAACCTTGCAGGTGTCCCGGTTTTTAACCTTAATAACTCTATACCAAGCTCAATCATACTGGCAGAAAGCTTGTTAGCAGGGAAAATTCCATCGGGTCCTCCACTATAACTGACATCTCCAATAATTATTCTTCCCTGCAGATAGGTGCCGGTTGTAAGTACTATTGCCTTACATTCAAAGATAGCACCTGTGTGAGTTTTAACTCCGGTAATCCTGTTTTTATTCTCATCTGTGAGGAGTTCAACTATTTCAGCCTGTCTTATATCAAGATTTTCCTGCAACTCAAGGGTATGCTTCATTTCGGTCTGATACCTGCGCCTGTCAACCTGAGCGCGAAGTGAATATACGGCAGGCCCCTTTGAATTATTCAATATCTTGGATTGGATAAAGGTTTTATCAGTGGTTTTACCCATCTCTCCACCCAAGGCATCTATTTCTCTTACCAAATGCCCTTTTGCCGTACCTCCAATGCTAGGGTTGCACGGCATATTGGCCATACTGTCCAGATTTATTGAAAATACTATTGTTTTGCATCCCAGTCTTGCAGCGGCCAAGGCAGCTTCACAGCCCGCATGTCCGGCACCCACTACAACTACATCATAACTACCAGCGAAATAATCCATAAGGATTCTTCCTTTCTACTTCTATTTATAGAATAAAATAACTTATTTACCGATACAGAACCGACTGAATATATTATGCATTACAGCCTCATCTATAGATTCCCCTGTAATCTGACCAATATATTCTGCAGAACTTTTAATATCTATTGTAACCATATCCAGCGGCATTCCCATATTAAAGGAACTCAATGCCTGATCAATTGCTTGTATGGACTTATCCACCAAGCTCTTATGTCTCGCGTTTGTTAACAGGACTTCTTCATTTTTACTTATGTCACCCTTAAAGAATAGCTCTTTAATTTTTTCTTCAAGTCCTTCAATACCCTCATCATTAATAATTGATGCCTCAAGTATTGTATCTGCTTCCAGCTGACTTCTTATTTCGTCAAGCTTTGCCCTGTCAACCAGATCTGTTTTATTTATGAGAATTAGGCTCTTTCTGCCGGAAATACTATTGAGTACTTCCCTGTCTTCCTCTAGAATACCTGTATCAGCGGCTATTACCACTATTATCAGATCAGCATCCTCTATAGCCTTGTAGGCCTTGTCCACACCGATTTTCTCAACAATATCCTGAGTAATTCTTATCCCTGCCGTATCTGTTATTTTTGCAGGAATTCCTTTTATATTAACATACTCTTCAATTATATCTCTTGTGGTTCCGGGTATATCAGTTACAATGGCACGGGTGCTGCCGGCAAGCTGATTGAGCAATGAGGACTTACCGACATTTGGTTTTCCGGCAATTACTACGTTAATTCCTTCTCTGAGCAGCTTGCCGCGGTCAAAGGTTTTTGCCAGGTCAGAAAGCTCTGCCTTTATTTTTTTCAAATTTTCATATACCTTCTCACCTGTGATTTCCTCTATATCATGCTCCGGATAGTCTACTGTCACCTCGATATGAGCCAGCAACTCCACCAAGTCCCCTCTTAATAACTTCAGTTTATTTGAAAGTCTTCCTTCAAGGTGACTTACTGCTGCCCTGGAGCTATCAATTGTCTTTGAATTAATAAGGTCAATGATGGCTTCTGCTTGAGATAAGTCAATCCTGCCGTTAAGAAAGGCTCTTTTTGTAAATTCACCTGCCTCAGCTGGTCTTGCACCGTATTTGAACAGAAGCTCCATAACTCTGTTTATTACAACAATACCACCGTGACAATGAATTTCAACCACATCCTCACGGGTAAAGGTATTCGGCTTTTTCATTTTCAGCAGCAGAACCTCATCAACATGCTCGTTGGTTTCGGGATCTACAATTTTTCCATAGGTTACAGTATGTGAAGCGATTTCCTCCATGGTCCTGGACGAACTAAACAGCTTTCCCGAAACCTCGAAGGCTAAATCTCCGCTTATACGGATAACCCCTATCCCACCCGTTCCATAAGGTGTTGATAATGCTGCAATTGTATCTTCAAAATGCATAAGAACTCCATTTCATAGTTTATAATAACGCACAAAATGGTTCAAGGAATATACTCCTCAAACCATTTCAAAGGGAAACATATTTACTTTAATGTTATAACTACTTTTCTTTTTGGTTCTTCCCCTGTACTATAGGTTTCAACATACTTATGTCCCTGGAGAGTTGAGTGAATTATTCTTCTCTCATAAGGATTCATTGGTTCAAGGGTAACTGGTTTTTTATATTTAACAACCTTCTCAGCTAATCTATTAGCAAGTTTAACCAGAGTTTCCTCTCTCTTTTGTCTGTAATTTTCCACATTGAGAATTACTCTTTTATAATCATCGTAGCCTTTATTTATTACAAGACTGGTCAGATACTGCAGAGAATCCATTGTTTCCCCTCTGCGACCGATAATTATACCTATATCATCACCATTTATATCTATTACTATGCTTTCCTCATCTTCAGTTACAGAAATTTCAGCTTCAACACCCATATTGTTCAGAATTGTGTATAAAAAATCTGACGCAATATCACCACGGCTTGTTTCTTCAGTTTCTTTAACAGTTGCCCTGATTTTAGCAACCTTGGAACCAATAATACCGAAAATGCCTTTGTTTCCTTCATCCAAAATCTCTATCTCAACATCTTCATGATTGAGATTCAACTCTGACAATGCAGCTGAAATGGCCTCTTGAACTGTTTTACCTGTTTTCTCTATACTATAAGCCATTATTAACTCACTACCTCCTTCTTCTTAAGGACATATTTATTAACATAGAGTTGCTGTCCAATTGCAAATATGTTACCAGCTACCCAATATAATGCTAAACCTGCAGGAAATTGGAAGGAAAATATTAATGTCATTATAGGAGATACATACAACAGGCTATTTCCCATTGGGTTGGTAGCTTTGTCCGTTGTTTTTGGCATTGATAGTCGTGCTGTAATAAAAGTAGTTCCAACGGCTATGGCAACCAATACTAGCAGCCAGATTTTCATGGGGTCTGCTGTAAGTTGATCAAGGTGATAGGTAGGTATCGATCCAAGATTAAGACCTCCATGACTGGGGAAAAACATGTTTAAATTTCCAACTTCACTACCCTTGCCGTTTTTCATAAAATAAGTAATAGTATCAATTTCTTTATATGCGTGCTTTAATACTCCAGCTTGAGTTGCAAGAGCATCCACTTTATCTTGTGAAAACTTCAACATAAAATAAAGAGGTCTTGTAATTACCTGCCATAATGCAAGAAGTATCGGCATCTGGATTAATAGAGGCAAACACCCGCCGGCCGGGTTTATTTTATGCTCCTGGTAAAGCTTCATTGTTTCTTCATTTAGTTTTTGTTTATCATTGGCATACTTTCTTTGAATTTCCTTAAGCAGAGGTTGAACCTTCTGCATTTCAGCACTTGATTTGTACTGTTTCAAAGTAAGCGGCATCATAGCTGCCCTTACAATTATAGTAAAAATAATAATAGCAAGTCCATAGTTCTCAAAGGCCACTGAATTATATATCCAATAAAGAAATTGACCAAGCGGCTTAGCAATAAAATCTAAAAATCCCATGTTTCTCTCCTATAGTGTTTTCTATCTATTTCACAGGGTCAAACCCTCCCGGGTGAAAGGGGTGACACTTTAATATTCTTTTTACAGCCAAATAACTGCCTTTTATACACCCATATTTCGTGACAGCATCTATGGCATATTGCGAACATGTAGGATAAAATCTGCATGTAGGCCTCATTTTAAGAGGTGATATAAACCTTTGATAAAACCTTATCACTGAGATTAAAGCTCTTTTGAACAATCGTATTTCTCCTGATCTAGAATCTGGAGCTTTTTAAGCAGATATTTGAACTCCTTTAATAATGCTCCATAATTCGGAACTTTCTCGTCACTTCGTGCCGCAATTACAATATCATACCCGTTTTTTATAAATTCCTCGTAATGTCTGTAACATTCACGGATCAGTCTTTTCTTTCTGTTTCTTACAACAGCTTTTCCGGCTTTCTTGGAAACTGAAAGTCCAATCCTGTTTGAGTGGGATTTATTTGGAAGGATATACATTGTTATATTCCTTCCAACATAAAAGGCTCCCTTATTAAAAACTCTGGAAAATTCATAATTCTTTTTTAAAGTAACTATTTTTCTCATACCGTACTACCTTAAAATTTATTTATGCCCAACAGAAAATAGCAGGTCTGAGGTCAAAGCGTCATCCGAACGCATTTTTAAAGAAAAAGACCACAATTATGCGGTCTTATGCTGAAAGAACCTTTCTTCCTTTTGCTCTGCGTCTTCTTAATACTTTTCTTCCATTTGCTGTGCTCATTCTCTTTCTGAAGCCGTGTTCCTTCTTAGCATGTCTTTTTTTAGGTTGATATGTTCTTAACATTGGTACACCCCCGATCTGATTTCCTTTATATAAACTTAAAAGTGTTTTTCTTTTAAAGACACCAGACCTATTATATATTAATACTTTTAAAACTGTCAAGGCTATTAATATTCGTATATTTTTGTATATTTTTAATTTTTTTAACGGATAAAATCAATATATGGTGAATTTGATTTTTTCAATTTCAATATCTAGTTATTAGTATTAGTATTTACTATATAGCCTGTGGATATATCTTGTTAAAAAATATTTTTTTGTGGATATCTGTACTTTTTCGTATTGAATTTTCCACAAAACTCTGATATATTTATTAATACTTGTTGATAACCTGTGTTTTTAAGAATAAAGGTTGTTAATAACTTTTTATTTTTTAAATTTATCCAGTTTACAAAAGATTAATTATCTAAATGCATTACTTAGGATAAGAAACGATAATATCTACAAGGAGTCCGTGTAATATACCTGCACAATTGGTAAATTTAAAGTATCCAATTCAGAACTCCTATATACATAAAATGTATATGTTTTATTATGGTTTTTATTTTTTTGTTTTTATTTAGATATAACATGTCAGCATCCAGAAGTTCTATTGTAGTACCGGCATGATAATAAACGCTTGATAATTTACTTATTATGATTAACCAAGGTGGGCGAAATAACATGAACGTACAACTAAATGATATATGGAATCGAACATTGGAATTGTTAAAGGGGGAAATGACAGAAATCAGTTTTAATACCTGGATTCTTACTATTGAACCTATGTCTATGGATTCCAATACAATTACTTTAGGAGTTCCTGCTGATTTTCAAAAGGGAATACTTGAATCAAGATATTCTTACTTAATAAAAAATGCACTAAGACAATTAACCCACAAGGATTACAATATCTATTTTTCAACTCCATCACAAACACCTGCTAAACCTGCAGTACAAGAATATACTGAAGATTCTTCCGGCTCGTTCTTAAATCCTAAGTATACATTCGACACATTTGTAATAGGAAATGGAAACAGGTTCGCTCATGCCGCCTCTTTAGCTGTATCCGAAGCACCAGCAAAAGCGTATAATCCTTTATTTTTGTATGGGGGAGTTGGACTTGGTAAAACTCATCTTATGCACGCCATAGGTCATTTTGTCTTAAGTCAGAATCCTTCACTTAAAGTATTATATGTTTCATCTGAAAAATTTACTAATGAATTGATTAATGCAATTAGAGATGACAAAAATGAAGAATTCAGATACAAGTATAGAAATATTGATTTACTTCTTATTGACGATATCCAATTTATCGGTGGTAAGGAAAGAACTCAGGAAGAGTTTTTCCACACCTTTAATGCTTTATACGAAGCAAACAAGCAGATCATTATTTCAAGTGATAAGCCACCCAAAGATATAACTACTCTTGAAGAACGACTCAGATCCAGATTTGAATGGGGTCTTATCGCAGATATTGCTCCGCCCGACCTTGAAACTAGAATTGCTATTCTTCGTAAAAAGGCTCAATTGGAAAACCTTGATGTACCCGATGATGTTATGGTTTTCATTGCGGACAAGGTTGCATCCAACATTCGTGAACTCGAAGGTGCAATGAACAGGGTAATTGCGTACTCAACTCTGACTGAAAATAAAATCAACGTGGATATGGCAATTGAAGCCTTAAAGGATATGTTTAATAACAGTAAAGCAGTTGTTATTAATTCAAAAACTATTCAGGAAGCTGTTTCACGTTATTTCCATCTAAAAACAGATGAACTTAAATCCAAGAGAAGGTCCAGAGATGTATCTTTTCCACGCCAGATTGCCATGTACCTTTGCAGGGAAATGACCGACATGTCTTTACCTAAGGTTGGTGACGAGTTTGGCGGCCGTGATCATACAACAGTAATACATGCCTGTGAAAAAATAAATCAGGACATGGCTAATAGTGCTGAACTAAGAAGAACAATTGAAGACATAAAAAAGAATATAGTTGGGAATTAATTTTAAAAAAATCAAATTTTATTCACAGTTTTTGTTGATTTGGTGATTAAACTTTGTGTATAACTTAGAGTTTTGGATAACTTAGTAATTTTGTTAATAAAACAGTACATATTTTCAACAAATTATTAACAATTTCAAACTGTTCGTATTACTGATTTACAGAAGTTATTCACAGTTCTAACAGCACTTACTACTATTATTACTTTTTTAATATTTTAATTATATTTAGATATCGGAGGTACCCATGAAAATTATATGCTCTAAGGAAAATTTACTTAACGGTATAAATATAGTACAAAAAGCTGTATCAACAAAAACAACTTTGCCTATACTTGAAGGAATACTCTTAAATGCCGAGGATAAATTCAAACTAACAGGAAATGATCTTGAAATTGGAATCGAGTGTTTTGTTGAAGCAGATATCAGAGAATCTGGTTCAATCGTTATTAACTCAAAAATTTTTGGAGACATTGTAAGAAGATTGCCAGACTCGGAAGTACTAATAGAAGTTAGCGAAAATAATCTTGTTGTTGTAGAATGCGAGAATTCACATTTCGAAATAAAAGGTATAAACCCTAATGGATATCCTGCTTTACCTAAGGTTGATAAAGAAAATGTTTTAACTTTGACACAGGGAAAATTAAAGGATATGATTAGACAGACCGTATTTGCTGTTGGATCTGACGAAAATAGACCTGTTTTAACCGGCTCACTTATAGAAGTTAAAGACAATGAACTTGTTGTGGTATCTATAGATGGCTTCAGACTTGCCTTACGAAGAAAAGTGCTTGATACCGGAATCGGTGATTTCAGTGTAATTGTACCTGGAAAAACCTTGAATGAAATATCAAAAATTCTTCAGGCAGGCGATGAAGAAGTTTTCATTTACAACTCAAACAATCAGATAGTATTTGATGCGCAATCCTGGAGAATAGTTTCCAGATTGATTGAGGGGAAATTTTTAAATTATAACAGTTTGTTAAATAAGGAATTTGAAACTAAAGTCATAATTAATATAAAAGAATTTCAATCAAGCCTTGAAAGAGCATCACTTATTTCAATGAATGATAAAAACAGCCCTGTAAAGCTTTCTATTGGAAATGATAGAATAGTTATAACCTCCAATGCTGAGCTTGGTGCAGTACGTGAAGAAATAAAAGTTGATATAGAAGGCAATAATCTCGAAATAGGTTATAATCCTGTTTATTTAATTGACGCTTTAAAAGCAATTGATGAAGACAGAGCAACTATTTATTTTATAACGACTAATGCTCCATGTACATTAAGGCCTGTTGTTGAAAGCAACAACGAATTTGCTTATCTGGTTCAGGCTGTTAGAATTTAAAGCTTTATAGCAATATAGTCAGAACAAACAGCAGAATTTGAATGTTTGTATAGTATCTGTGCAATTAAAAGTGGTATAGTATGTGAAGTATTGTACCAGTTCGGAGGATAAATGGAAGTAGTAGAGATAAACACTGAGTATATAAAACTGGACCAGTTTTTAAAGTGGGCGGGTGCAGTTGATAATGGAGCCATGGCTAAGGGCTTTATAGTAGACGGCTTTGTAAAGGTTAATGGAAATATAGAAATACAGCGCGGAAAAAAGCTTAGAAACGGTGATATTGTAGAATTTGAAGATAAAAAGTATCAGGTTCTGCAAAAATAATTAAGGGTGTAGTTTATGTCAGCTTCACAGAGGTAGTAAAGTGATTGTTAAAAGCTTGAAATTAGAGAATTTTAGGAATCATAGTGATACCGGAATATTATTTTCTGATCGCTTTAATATTATTTATGGTGATAATGGCCAGGGGAAAACAAACATCCTTGAAGCCATTTATTTATGTGCCTCCGGACGTTCGCACAGGACTTCGAAGGATGCTGAACTTATTAGATTCGGATGTAGTTCTTTCCATGTTGAAACCTTTGTTAAAAATTCCGGACTTGATAAGAATATAAGTATATCTTATTTAACAGATCACAAAAAGCAAATAAAAATCAATGAAATCCCCTTACTGAAGATTGGGGCTTTGATGGGAAATTTATATGCAGTAATTTTTTCTCCTGAGGATTTGTTAATTGTTAAACAAGGACCTCAGGAGAGAAGAAGGTTTGTAGATATAACACTTAGTCAGATTAAGCCATCATATTTTTACGATCTTCAATTACTGACAAAAATTCTGAAGCAGAGAAATACGCTTTTAAAATCTATAAATTCAAATTCCGCTTTATTAGACACAATGGAAGTCTGGAATACTAAATTGGCTGAGGTTGCAGCCTCAATTATTATTTCTCGTCAGAATTTTGCCAGGTCTTTGTCTATGCTTGCCCAAAATCAACATAAATATCTTACTGTTGAAAAGGAAATAATATCTTTTAATTATGATTGTAGTTTTCAGATAAGTGAAGATGTTAATAAAAATGGCATAGTGGAGAAATATATTCTGGCATTGGAAAAGAGTCTTGCAAGAGATATTGCCCTCGGCTATACTTCAGTAGGTCCTCATAGAGATGATTTTGATATTTTAATCAATCAAAAAAGCCTCAAAACTTATGGATCTCAGGGGCAACAGAGATCTGCCGTATTATCTTTAAAAATTGCTGAGATTGAACTGATTTACAAAGAGACAGGGGAGTATCCTGTATTATTATTGGATGATGTAATGTCTGAACTTGATGATAATCGGCAAAAATATTTAATGGACAGTATTACAAAGGTTCAGACTTTTATAACCTGTACTAGTGATAGTAATTTCAGAAGTACTCTCAGTGATAACTGCAATTATTACAAGGTTATTGAGGGAAGTGTTGTCACATAATTATCGGATACGGAACATTCATTGATGTATTTCATTAGCCGTAAATTTTGATATAGCTGTCATTCATAAATAATTATTATAAAAAGTTCAGAAATTATTATTAATTCATTACTAAATGTTAATTTGCATTAAATTTGTTATTAAGGTAAAATTAAAGGTAAGCGTTCATGGGAGGACATGGAAATGTTTTTGCATATAGGTGGAGACGTAGTTATTCCAATAAAAAATGTGATAGCTATTATGGATATAGATACAACAACAATATCAAAGGACACGAAGGAATTTTTAAAGATTGCCGAAGAGGAAGGATTTATAGAAAGTATTTCTGAGGATCTTCCAAAGTCCTTTATAATTACTGAGACTGATAAAAAAAGTAAGATATATTTATCGCCCATATCCTCTGTTACTCTTCAAAAGAGATCTAGTTTTATTAAGGAAATTTCAAATGTATAAATTGCTTTTTGAAAGGAAGAAAAACACAATATTATGAGTGAAAATAGTAATGTGAATTCATATGATGAGAGTCAGATTCAAGTATTAGAAGGTCTTGAGGCTGTAAGAAAAAGACCTGGAATGTATATTGGCAGCACATCTTTAAGAGGCTTACATCATTTAGTATATGAGATAGTCGCAAATAGCGTAGATGAAGCTTTAGCCGGACGTTGTGACGAAATAAAAGTTGTTGTTCATAAGGATAATTCGGTTACTGTTACAGATAACGGGACAGGTATACCTGTTGGTGCTCATCCGAAACTTGGAATTTCTACACTTGAAGTTGTACATACTATCCTTCATGCCGGTGGAAAGTTCGGAAGTGGGGCTTATAGTGTTTCGGGCGGATTGCACGGTGTTGGTGCTTCTGTTGTTAATGCTTTGTCCGAAAGTATGGAAGTTGAAGTAAAAAGGGAAGGTCATATATTCAGACAAAAATATTCGAGAGGTGTGCCAGTAACACCTGTTGAAGTAATCGGTGATACCGATGAGCATGGAACAAAGTCTACATTCAAGCCTGATTCGGAGATATTTGAAGATATTGTTTTCGAATTTGATTCCATGATTACAAGGTATAGGGAAATGGCTTTCTTAAATAGGGGTATAAAAATTATTCTTATAGATGAACGCCCTGAAGAACCTATTATAAAGAATCTTCACTATGAAGGCGGAATTGTTTCCTTCGTTGAATATCTCAATAAGACAAAGGATACCATTCATGATAGTGTAATATTTGTTGAGGGAAGTAAAGATGCAAATATTGTTGAAATTGCTATGCAGTATAATGACGGTTACAACGAAAATGTATTCAGTTACGCAAACAATATAGCGACAACTGAGGGCGGTACTCATTTAACCGGATTTAGAACTGCGATTACAAAAGTATTTAACGATTATGCTCGAAAATATAATTTTTTGAAGGAAAGTGACAAGAATCTTTCAGGTGAAGACGTAAGGGAAGGCTTAACAGCTGTTATAAGCATTAAACTTCCGGAACCCCAATTTGAAGGACAGACGAAGACAAAACTCGGAAACAGTGAAATACGTACACTTGTTGAAAATGTTTTAACAGAAAAACTGTCAAGTTTTCTTGAAGAGAATCCTTCTGTAGGTAAGATTGTTCTTGAAAAGTGTCTGACTGCTGCAAGAGCAAGAGAAGCCGCAAGGAAAGCAAGGGAGTTAACTAGAAGGAAAAGTGCACTGGATACAAGTACTTTACCTGGAAAACTTGCAGATTGCTCCGAAAAAGACCCGTCTGTAACAGAAATATTTATTGTTGAGGGAGACTCTGCGGGAGGATCTGCAAAACAGGGGAGAGACAGAAGAATACAAGCAATACTTCCTCTTTGGGGTAAAATGCTTAATGTTGAGAAATCCAGAATTGATAAAGTGTTTGATAATGAAAAATTGTCTCCGGTTATAATAGCTTTGGGAGCCGGTATTGGTGACGACTTTGATACCAGTAAATTGAGATATGATAAAGTAATAATTATGGCTGATGCCGATGTTGACGGATCTCATATCAGAATGCTGTTATTGACGTTTTTCTTTAGATATATGAGACCTCTGGTTGAGCAAGGACATGTTTATATTGCTATGCCACCACTCTACAAAGTTTATAAAGGCAAGCAATAGTATTATGCCTACGATGATAGACAGCCTGAAAAGATAATCAAAGAAAAAGGTTGGACAAAAGACGATCCTAACGTAAATATGCAGAGATTTAAAGGTCTTGGAGAAATGAATCCAGATCAGCTGTGGGAAACAACGATGAATCCTGAAACAAGAGCTATAATGAAGGTTGAACTTGAGGATGCTATTAGCGCTGACGAAGTATTCAGTACTTTCATGGGAGATAAAGTTGAACCGCGAAAGGAATACATTAATTTACATGCAAAGGATGTTACTAATTTAGATTTCTAGTATTTAAGAGTTTTAATATTACTATTTACTTTAAAAAGAAAACTTTATTAAGAAACACGAAGGAGGGTTAACCTCCTTTGTGTTTTCTTGGTTCTATGTCAATAGTTGGGGTAGAATAGGTAAACTGAAATTTTTTCGAAGGGCCAACCACGTTAGTTAGTGATTGGCTCTTTGTTTACTTGTAAGGTGTGTAGAATTCTAAGCCTAAAGTTGTCAAAATTCCGATATCCGTAGGCTATACGCTTGATCACTTTAATTGTATTGTTTATGCCTTCTGTAAATCCGTTAGAATAAGGGCATGTAAAAGCATTCAGTATGTAAGGTTCCCAGTTCTTTAACATCGTTAGGCAGGCTTTAAATTCAGGAATATCAGCAACATATGCGTGGATACGAAATTCTTTTAACATTTTAGCAGCTTCTTCTTTATCCTTTGACGCCATAAATTTATAAAAGACTTCTTTCAATAAGTATGCTTCTCGTAGATCCCTTGAAAACAAAAGCATTCTTTCAACAGCAGCTTTGTTTTCCTCAGAGAGCTTGTCCATGTGGGCTAAGAGTAATTTACGACTTCGCTTAAAGTACTTACGCTGCTCAGGTAGAAGCTTC
>JAEZKZ010000112.1 GCA_023415305.1 Bacillota bacterium | reverse complement strand
ACGATAAAAAACATTGAAAAAGATGAAAGACTGGAATAAAATCAACTTACAGACAAGGTGTCCGGATGCTCCGGTTTACTGTCCGGATAAAACCGGAATCGCCGTCCGGATGTGCCGGAATATGCAGATTGGCAGACCGAAATGCAAAGGTGTGAAGCACGAGGGGCAGGATAAGTTGATAACTGTGCTATCTGCGGTATGCGTAGAGGCGAAATTTTGGATTGATGTATGAAGATATAAATCTTAAGGACAGAACTATTCGCATTCAGAGACAACTCATTCCCACAAAGGCTGGATTGATTTTTGAACAACCAAAAAGTGAGGATAGTAACCGGATTATTCATGCAACTCATGAAGTTATAAGTATGATTCAAGACCATATACAGAGACAAGAAAAATATAAGGAAATGGTGGGTGGTGAATATCAGGTGTTTTCGGAAATCACAAATCCAAGCAGTCCGGAACTTAAGAATTACCATTTTTCATTGACAATAAGCCTCTTGGAGCATGATTAAATGTCATGGGCAGCAACATTGATGCTATACGCAGGAGTTCTTATGAAAGTTACTTCTCAAATTTTGGGACATTCTACAGTGGGAATTACAGCCGACCTATATCAACATGTTATATCTGATATGAAGTTGGAAGCAGCAGACAAGGTAGGTAGTATTTCGTTTAAGAAAGATGAAGATAATAACTCAATCTAATTGCATATGGAAACACACGAACTGCTTAGAATTTTATTGCTAAAGTTAAGCAGTTCATGTGTTCAAAATCTTAGTGGAGCCTTTGATGTTTTCACAGGGATATTATCAAATCCACTACAGGATAAATAATACTCTATACCCTTCTTAGAAAAATCGTTTTTTGCTCTTGGACCAAGAGTTATGCCTTCTATCATTCTGTTATTCAAATTTGTTTGGGATAAAGTTTTTAAACTAAGCTTTATATATGGAATAAATGTTCCGTGATACGCCTTATACTCTACAATATGCTTCATAAAAGGCTGTCTAATAAATAAAGCCAATCTTATTTCCTCTTCTTTATCGAAGGATGCATTTTTAAAAAAAACAGAACAACGTTTTAAACTTAAAGAAAGAAAATTATTTACTGTTCCTATGTAATATTCATATTTAGGGTTATTAATAAGTTTATTATATGTTTTAAATATATTCATAATTATTCTTTCTTGCTTTTCTTGTTCGTATATTACTGGTGCTATGGCAAACCACCAAAATGGGCTTGTTTCGTGCTGCAAGTAATATAATCCAGTATATGGATTTGATGCTAGTTCCATAATCTTTTCTTTAGCATCCATACATTTACCGCCACTATAACTAGTACTTAATAATACATTTGGATTGTAAACATTCGTTATTCCAAAAAGCATATCACAAGATAAAGCAAAATTGCATCCATCACCATTTGCATAGTTATACCATAATGGTAATGTGTCTTCTCGTTTACATAGCGAAACAACAAATACATTTTTAATATCATAAAATGTGTTTATACGTTCAAGAAAATCAAATTCATATTTTGATGTTGAAAAATTATCGATATATACTTTTTCAATCATGTCCTTAGTATGCAAAACTTCCTGGCTATCATTCATAAACTGTACATTGGATGCGTGGATGATTCCATTTTTCAATATTTCAAGTAAGACAGGTGTAGTTGTATAATGATATACATTTATATAAGTTAAATTATTATCTTTCATAAATGAATGAGAGAGGTCTTCCATAGCAGAATTAAAGTATAAAACTATTTCGTCTTTTATCTTTTTATATGTATCATCAGTATTATAAGACATTATTAATCCCCGCTTATTACCAAATTGTATGTAATAATAAGCGAATTATAACATGAAAACAAAGTTGTAGTAAACCCATAATATACCAAATCTTATTAGATCTTTTTAGCGTATATTTTTATGTTTGTTACCACATTGTTACCACAGATTCGAAAAAAATAAAGGGCTCCAGGAATAAATCCTGAAAGCCCTTGCTTTGGCGGAGAGAGAGAGATTCGAACTCTCGGAGGCGGTTAAACCTCACACGATTTCCAGTAGTATTTTTAGATTATCAACTAATATTAATTTGTATCAAAACTATGTAAAAATAAGAAGTGTAAGGAAATTTCACTTATCAAAAATTATCAACCAAAATCATATTTTATTATAGCTTTTGTGAATTTATTGTGAAGTTTATCCCCATATAGCTTTATCAATACCCTCTGCTATTTCTACTTGAATCTTTCTCTCAATATGTCCATAAAAGTCATTTGTAATAACAATAGTACTATGGCCTAGTCTTTCACTAGCAGCTTTTAATGGCATATTTTGACCAATCATTAAAGAACCGTTTGAGTGTCTGAGGTCGTGAAACCTGATTTCTGGCAGCCCATAATTTTTCATCCTTAATTTAAAGGATCTCGATATATGGGATGGGTTAAATGGATTTCCATCCGGCCAAGTACATACATAATCAGATTTAAAGTATTTATTTCCAAGAGCAGCTCTTTGTTCAAGCTGCTTCTTTTTATGCTGTTTTAATAGTGTAATTATTCTATCGGTAACAACTATGTCACGCTCTGAATCTTCTGTTTTCACTTCCTCAAGTAGAATAGGTTGACCACCTGCCATTGTTAATTCTTGGCGTATCATTATAGTTTTATTATCGAAATTTATATGTTTCCAATGAAGACCAAGAACCTCACCGCGCCTCAATCCTAAAACTACTGAAAGATATACTGGAATGTATAAGTCATCTGTAGCAAACTTTTCTAACATTGTACGAATTTGCGCCACTTCTAAAAAACCGGCTTTAAATTTAGTTACTTTTGGAGGTTTTACAGCTTTAGCAGGATTTTTAGGAATCATATCGTCTATGAAAGCATCTTCCAAGGCTTTCGACAATACTCTGTGGACATATAATATTGATTTAGGTGAAAGCTTTTTAAACTCTCTAAATTCACCATCTATTTTTACTTTTCTGTCTTTCAGCAGTGCACAATACATTTCTTTAATATGTAGAGCCTTTAGTTCCTGGAGTCTTACTCCACCAATATACGGATTTATATGACAACGAATATTAACTTCGTATCCGCTGTATGTGGTAGGACTTAGGCTCCCATCTTGACTTTTTAGCCATCTGTTCAGATAGTCAAAAACAAATATCTTATCAGGTTCAATATATAGGCCCTTATTAAGACTGTTTTGAGTCTCAACATAAAAGGTTTCTGCATCATCCTTTGTTAAAAAACCACCCTTGGATTTTTGGATACGGTTACCGTCACCGTCATAACCAGCATCATATCTAACTACCCATTTATTGTTCTTCTTTTTTATTGATGCCATAGTAATCACGCACCTTTTTACAATGATTTATATACTCCCGGAGGATCAAAGTAGATAATGTATCTACCTTTTTTCTTAAATTTGCCGTATATTTCAGAGTATTTGTGAAAAGCTTCCTGAAGGAACTCCACAGTTACATCGAGATATTCAGCCATCTCATAAAAGCTTCTGCAGCCATTATTAAAAGCCTTAATTATGCTTCTTAAAGGTACAAGTTTTCTTGCAGCCCATCTCTTTGCTCGAGACTCTTGTTGGTTTATTAATGTTATATCAACTTTGGGGTCCAGAAGTAAATTACCGTATGAAGTATAATAATGACCGAGCTCTTCGGCAAAAACGCAAGCCTGTTCAGCACATGTTTTAAGAGAACTATTTATAGCGATAAGGGTGTTATGAGAACCATCTTTGTAATAAATTCCGGATATGTTTTCAGGCAGATCTGCCTTTTGGATATCGATATCTTCGGCAAATGCCTCGTTTTCAAGTTTTTCAAATTTATTCAATGGAATCAATCCTTTTTGTCCTTTTTCATCTTACGATAAGTTTCAAGAAAGACTTTAACTGCCTCTCTTTCATCATCTGTCAAAGGCTCATCATAGCCGTTTTTTCTATTTGCAGCTACTGTCTCAATAGAGTCATAACCAACTGTAGATTCAGCGAGAATTGATAGTCCTTCGTTATCAGATTCATATAAAGAGGTTAAAGACACTTCAAGAGCATCAGCTATTTTCTGGAGAACCTTAACGTTTGGATTTTCTCTTTTATTATTTTCTATAAGACTCAAATATGCTGGAGTTATTTCAGCCTTGACAGCTACATCTTTAGCATCTAATTTTTTGTTCTCTCGAATTTTCTTTATATTGTCACCTATCATTTTAATGCTCCAATCTTGCGAATTCACTAACAGTTAATTTGTATTATAAACTACCAGTTAATAAAAATCAACAGAAATCGAAGAAAAATAACGAAAAATAAACCATCAGTAAAATATTTACTGCCAGTAAACTTATTTGACAAAATTTGATTAACTGTGAGTTAATTTGACATTTTACTTAACACGCAGTTAAGTATAAAATTAACTCGTGGTTAATCGGAGGTGAGAACATGGAAAAACAAAATAAGATTGATAGCCTTAGAACAAAAAAGGCAATGAGTTACGGAGACATTGCAAAAGGCTCAGGACTTACACCAACGTACATATACTTACTTGCTAAAGGTAAACGCAAAAATCCAAGTCTTGAAACTATGCAGAAAGTATCCCAGGCATTAGATGAAAAAGTCGAAAGAGTGTTTTGTATCAACTAAAGAGAGGTGATGATATTGAAAAAAGTAATACCTTTGAAAAACGAAAATCCGGAGTCCAAGGATATCGAATTAAAAGAGACAGTTCTTCCGGTATTACTTGATTTTAAGGAGACAATGAACTATCTCAAGGTCAGTAATTCCACATTAAGAACGATGGTAAGAAAAAATGAAATCCCATATTGCAGGGTCCGAGGAAAAATAGTTTTTTATGCTTCAGATATAAAAAGCTACTTGGAAAGTAAAAAGAAAGGAGCGTAATAATGTTGAAAAAATGGTACAGAAAAATGCAATGGAAAGTAAGTAGATGGTGGTACAGCGTAAAACTTTGTTTCGGGTGGTGGTATTGTGATCACTGCGAAAAGATGCATTCTCCATTTTCTACTAAATATGAATTTGAGGAGGACCAGCAGTGTGAGTGTCACAAAGGGGCATATGATTTACCGGTTCCCAAGGCATATGAGGGAGATCCGGAATACTTTTATAATCTGGCCAAAGATTTACATAGGGTGGGGTGAGCGGTATGGAAGAGAATTGGTGCAGTTTGGCAATTTGTATATTGATTCCGTGTACTCCTGAACAGGCCTTTGAAATGTATGTAGATGGTAAAAAACATAATCAAAAGCTCAGCAATCAAGACTACGACGATATCGAGAAATATAGACAAATGGGAGTTACATGGAAGGAATTGGGCTGTTTATTCCATATGAAAGAATCATCTATATTTAAATGCTATAAGAGGCACAAAGAGAGGATCGCAGTATGAAACATGGCCGAAAGTTAACTGTAAAGATGAAGGAATTCCTTCAGGACCGCAATATCAAGGCAGATCAGTATTTACA
>JAEZKZ010000093.1 GCA_023415305.1 Bacillota bacterium | reverse complement strand
TGCTCTAACCAACTGAGCTAAAGGCCCGTTGTGGCTCCTCAAGTAGGACTTGAACCTACGACCCTGCGGTTAACAGCCGCATGCTCTACCGACTGAGCTATTGAGGAATATTTAAATGTTTTGCAATCGGCTTAACACCGCTTGACTATTGTGTTTGAGAGCGTTTCTCAAGAGCACAAATAATATTATACTTACGAACCGGTTACAGGTCAACATTAAATTTTTCTTTTTTTGGCCGTTTGGAAAGATTGTCACCCAATATCATGCATTTAATACTCCATACTAAGTCCTGCTAAAAATTGCATACTCTATTCAAACACCTGATTAAGGCCATGTACATAACCCTTACGTTACCTGTACATATATTAGTATTGCCTATAATAAAGAAAAAAGACCCGTTTTCGAGTCTCTTATTTTTTCTTTATTATTCTAAAACATTAATCCAAATAATCCTTCAACTTTTTGCTTCTGCTTGGATGTCTGAGTTTACGAAGTGCCTTTGCCTCAATCTGACGAATACGTTCTCTTGTAACATTGAATTCTTTACCAACTTCTTCAAGAGTTCTTGCACGTCCATCATCAAGACCGAATCTCAGTCTGAGAACCTTTTCCTCTCGGGCTGTCAAAGTATCCAACACATCAATAAGCTGTTCTTTCAGTAAAGTAAATGCTGCAGCTTCAGCAGGAGCCGGAGCATCATCATCAGGAATAAAGTCACCAAGATGACTATCCTCCTCTTCACCGATTGGTGTTTCCAGAGAAACAGGTTCCTGTGATATTTTCATTATTTCTCTGACTTTGTCAACTGACATGCCTATTTCCTTGGCAATCTCATCAGGCTGGGGTTCTCTTCCCAGTTCCTGAAGCAGTTGTCTTGATACCCTGATAAGCTTATTTATTGTTTCAACCATATGAACAGGAATACGAATAGTTCTGGCTTGGTCGGCAATAGCTCTGGTTATGGCCTGTCTAATCCACCAGGTAGCATAAGTACTGAATTTAAAGCCTCTTCTATAGTCAAACTTTTCTACTGCCTTAATTAAACCCAAATTACCTTCCTGAATTAAATCGAGGAATTGCATACCTCTACCAACATATCTTTTTGCAATACTTACAACAAGCCTGAGGTTAGCTTCAGCAAGCCTTCTTTTTGCTTCAATGTCACCATTTTCCATTCTGTGTGCCAGATCAATTTCTTCATCTGCTGTCAAAAGGGGCACCTTACCAATTTCCTTAAGATACATTCTAACAGGATCATCAATACTAATACCCTCTGGTATACTGATATCAAGTTCTTCGTCTGTCAGCTGAATTTCTTCCATCTCAGCTTCAATGTCGCCTATAACATCAATACCCATATTTTCAAGGGTTTCGTATATCTTCTCTATATGCTCCGGTTCAAGCTCTATTTCCTCAAAAGCATCAATTATTTCCTTATAGGTGAGCATTCCCTTAGACTTACCCTTGTCAATCAAATCCTTTAGTATTGCTTTTCTTGTTTCTTGATTATGCTTCATAAGTTCCCCTCCCTTCAAGATTTATTATATACCTTTCTTCATTACAGCTATATTCAATACAATACTGCTTAATTCCCGATTTAATAACTCAACATCTCCTTCTGTCAGATCAGATCTCTTTTTTAATTCAATAATTTCATCTTTTCTTGCTTCCAAACCAAGTAGGTTTATTCTCTTTAAAATGTCAAGAGCTGCTTTTTTGTTGTCCTCAAAAACACTCTGGGATTGGATTATATTTGCAAAACTCTCAGCAAGAGTCGGTGAAAGCTTATTAAGTATTTCTCCGGTTATTACTCCGGATTTATTTTCAATTCGCTCAATGGCATAACTGAAAGCTTGTCTGATTTCACTTGATTTAATAGCATTAAGCTTGATGCTGTCTTTTATTTGAAAATATACGTTATTTTCTATACATATAGTCGACAACAGCATCAGTTCAAGTTTTTGCAGTCTTTCTTCGGCAGACTCTGCTGTACGCTTTCTTTTTACAGTGTTAGTTCTGATTACATTTGTTTCTTTTGTCTGCTTTTGGCTTGTTTTCTGTTTCCTATACTGCCGCTTTGCCAATTCCGAGTAAATTGACTGCTCACTTACTCCCAATTCTCTGGACAATTTCTTGACATAAAGCTCTCTTTCTACATTATTGTCAATTTTATCTAATATAACCATGGCGTTATCAATAAACTTGACTTTTCCGTCATTTGTCGTGGTGTCAATCTTATTGTCAAGCATTTCAAGTTTAAAATCCACCAAATTCTTTGCTTTGGCTACAAGCCTTTTAAACTCGTCAATACCACGCGTTTTAATAAATTCATCCGGGTCCTTTCCGGAGGGAATTGTCAAAACTTTGACACTACAGCCAATTTCATTAAGTAAATCCAAACTCCTTAACGCGGCCGTCTGACCTGCATTGTCCGAATCGAAGGATAAGACAATTTCTTCTGTATACTTCTTAAGTAGTTTGCCCTGACTATCGGTTAATGCTGTCCCCAAAGGTGCAACTGCATTTATTATTCCACTTTGATGTAAGGATATAACATCCATGTATCCTTCTGCTAAAATAATCTGCTTTGAGCAGGCATTTTTAGCAAAATTCATAGCATATAAATGCTTACCCTTATGATAGACATCCGTTTCAGGCGAATTCATATATTTCGGCTGAGAGGAATCCATTACTCTTCCTCCAAAGGCTATGACATTTCCCCTGATATCAAATATGGGGAACATTATTCTGCCTCTGAATCTGTCATAAATCTTTTTTGTTTGTTCCTTAAATATAACAAGTCCACTGCTAATAATTGCTTTTTCACTATGTCCCTTGTTTTTAAGCTGTCTGAAAAGTGCATCATAACTGTCGGCTGCATAGCCCAGGCCAAATTTTGTAATAGTCTGCCGCTCAATCCTCCGATTAAGCAGATAAGTCAATGGTGCTTTGTCATTTCCATTGATAAGGTTGTTGTGAAAAAATCTTGCAGCCTCTATGTTTATCTCCAGAAGTTCTTTTTTCAGTCTGGCCTGCTCGTCGTCCTGAACACCGGTGCTTGTTTCAGGTATCGGTATTTTGGCTCTTTCGGCAAGTAATTTCAATGCCTCCGGGAAATCAAGATTCTCAATCCCCATTATAAAATGAATTACATTACCTCCCTTTCCACAGCCAAAACAGTTAAATATCTGCTTAACAGGCTCAACCGAAAAAGATGCGGTTTTTTCATTATGGAAAGGGCATCTGCCAAAATAATTCTTTCCCTTTTTATCCAACTTAACATACTCGGAGATTACTTCAACAATATCATTATTAACTCGAATTTCCTCAATTAGATCCTCAGGAAATAAATATGCCATTATGCACTACATTCCAATCTGGTTTGATAATCAAATTACCAAATATTATAAACATATATACCGCTATTTATTTTACTAACAAAACTTCTGTCAATTATACCAGAGCCTTATTATATTATTATCCGAGAGTAATTGACTTAATAATTGTTCGACATTATTATTAATATTCCTTCTTTTTTAATAAAAAAAGTATACTCAAAGGAATATTTCTTCAATAGACCTTCAAGTATACTTTCTATATGTTTAATATTGTAATTTTATCAGGCTATACAGTCATATATTACATCCTTTGCACTTACAGGAGTAACCGAATTCTTATACATAAGGTTAATAATCTCCATTGTATGAGCTTTTGAAGGTAGAACGTCATTTATGACCGCTGTTTCTGATTCACCGCTGTCTTTAGTCAAGTTTATCTGAATTCCATATGTATATGAATTGTCAGTTTCACAAGATACTAAATAGTAATCAAGATTAAGTTCCTTACAATCGTATTGCACAGCCTCATTGATTTCAAGTTTCTTTGAACAGACCAGTTCCATTATACCCTCCATTCACGTGCTTAAGCACGTATCAAATCAAATTAGTCGCCATTTTTCCTAACGAATTTTATAGCGTAATTATAATATATTGCCTTACTTTTCATCTACACAAAAGTTTTTAGATAATTCGACCACTTTACATAAATTTATTCCAAAGTCTGTAATTATGGTGTCGAAGTATGAAGTATTATCAATTATTTACATTGAATTTAGGCCTTACAGGTGTTAATATTTTACGTGAACCGAGTTATTTTTCAACCAAGTTAATAATACATTGGTTCAAATATAATTATTCTACTGGAGAAGAATTATATTACATTATATATGTTTTTAAGAAAACATTAAAAATTGAGGTATTTAATTTTTACTTATTAGTCTATTATCAGGGGGGGTATTCCATGGAAAGCAAACAAACTAACAGATCAACAAAGTATAACATTCTTAAGCTTATGAATTCCGCAATTTGTGACATGGCAGAATTCCCGAAAAAAATGCTGAAATATGCTATTCCGGCTTCTTTAGCCTTATTAGCCATCGGTACTGTATTGTTTGTAATTAATAAAACAAGCAATAACTTCAGCAGCGTATTTGAATTTACAACAACTACTCTTATAACCAACAGTATTATTGTAATGGCTGAATTTGTAATTGCTTCGTTGGTAATTGATATTATTATTAAGAAGAGATCAAAATAAGTATTTTTTTGTGACATTAAATAAGAAAACATAGAACCTTGAGAGGGTTATACCCACAGCAGGTTCTTTTATTTTGGTAATGGAAAAACCAGGGGCCATCGCCCCTGGTTTTTTATGCTCAACCGATTTTATTCATACATTACAAATTGCTATCTGCTTTTCAAGCTGATTATGATGCCTTAACAGCTTTTGCTTTCTTCTGGTGTTCCTTAAACATTACCCACAATGGAGTTGTTATAAATATTGTTGAATAGGTTCCGCTGACCAGACCAATAATCATTGGGAAGCTGAATTCCTTAATAGATTCAATGTTATTTACTGTTGCGAAAACATAAACAGTGATAACCGCCATCAAAACAGTAACTGTTGTATTTATTGATCTGTTTAGAGTCTGAATAACACTGGTATTAACGAGTTCAGGAAATGGTACTTTTCTTAACAACCTGGTATTTTCTCTGATTCTATCGTAGATAATAACAGTATCATTCATTGAGAATCCGAATATTGTAAGCAATGCCGCAATGAAAGAATCATTTACAGGAATTCTGAATATCAGGTACACTGTAATCATTACACCTATATCATGGAGAAGTCCCACAACGCCGAATACACCTGCTGACAATCCTGACACCAGTTTAAATCTCCACCAGATGTACAGTATAATAAGAACAGCTGCAATTATAACGGCCTTAACACCATTCCGACTGATTTCCTTACCGATGAAAGGTTCAACACTTTCTTCGTTTACCACCGGATCTTTTGCAGTAAGATTAAGCTCTTTAATAACAGCATTTTCCACACTGACTATTTCTTCACTTGTAAGAGTTTCCGAACTACCGATGCTTATCTTTATGACATCAAAGCTTGTATTTGTTTCAACATCGTAAGCAGACGTTTTTTGTACCATTGAAGATTTATTTATTGTATTCTCAACCAGTTCATTGACTTTTGAGGTTACTTCCTGAACATTGGTTTCGGTAAAGGTATTGTCGTTAGCTCTCATTTCGATAACAGTTCCTCCCTGGAACTGAATATCGAGTTCAAAACCCATAGTAAAAAAAGCAATGACCCCTGATAATAAAATTATTGCAGAAAGGATAAAGAAAATATATCTTTTACTGTATAGATTTATATTAGGCATTTGCATTTCCCTCCTTCAACTTTTTCTTTACACCATAAAGCCAGGGATGCTTAGCTATATCCATATCTGCTACAGCCTTCAGCATTATTCTGGTTGCAGTTACAGCTGTTATAAAGCTCAAAATAACACCTATGATCAAAGTGTATGCAAAGCTCTGTATAGGGCCTGTACCGAATCTCCATAAAACAGCACCTGCAATAAGGGTTGTTACATTACCGTCAAGTACGGCAGTAAACGCTCTCTTAAACCCAACATCTATAGCAGATCTAAGAGTTTTTCCACTTCTAATCTCTTCTTTAATTCTTTCAAAAATAACTACGTTGGCATCAACACCCATACCTATTGTAAGGATAATACCCGCAATACCCGGTAACGTAACCGTGATACCAGTCCATGACAATGCCAGCAGTTCAAGAATTGTATGAAGGAACAATGCAATACTCGCAATTAGTCCAGGTAATCTATAGTATAAAGTAATATAAATGCATATTAATACAAAAGCGACAACAAGTGCCTCCACACTTACAGCAAGTGCATTTGAACCCAGCATTGGGCTTATATTCTGTACTTGCTTAGCTTCCAGCTTAAAGGGGAGAGCTCCGGATTTAATAAGTCCTGCCAATTCCTTAGCTTCCTCTTTCTGTTGGTCAACAGGAGTTCCATTAAGTGTTATTATTGCAGAACCTCCGGTTATTGCCTGAGAAACAACAGGAGCACTGATTTGCTCATTATCCATATATATTGCAATAGGTTCGTTTACGAGTCTTGCTGTAGCCTCGGCGAATTTCTTTGAACCTTCGTCAGATAGTTTCAGTGCTACTACAAAACCGGCGCCTTCCTGCGAAGGTTCTGTCGTTGCGTCAACGATATCCGTACCCTGCAATATTATTCTTTTTTTCTCATCTTCTTTGGTAGGATCCGCAGGAATATAGTGTCCATTTTCATCCACCTTGTTCTTATCAACTTCCTGGAAGGTTAAAAGTGCAGTCTTTCCAATTTCCTCAATTGATTTTTGAGGGTCAAACTTCTCACCTTTTTTGTGAGGTATCTGTACTAGAATATAACCTTTTTCAGCATCAGTAGTTAAAACTCTGTCAAAAATATTCTTTGAATCAAGTCTTTTACCTATAGTATACTTTGCTGCTTCAAGGTCTTCCTTTGATGGTACTTTTTTATCCTCAGTAACCGCATATAGCTTTGCATCTACTCCACCTTGAATATCAATACCCGTACGGATGTCACGAATACCTCGTATATCAAATCCCAGAATAGAACCAAAAGCTGCTATCCAGGTTAAAATTCCGGTGATAATTAATATCGAGAAAAATTTAACCGCGTTGCTTGCTCTCATTTGAAAGAATTCCCCCTTAATTTTAGTAATGAATCTAAAATTTTTTGCATAAAATAAGGATTGATTTTTGCAGACTGTAACAGCGGCAAAGATTCATTCCACTACGCCATTATATATCTAAGAAAAATGCTAGTCAATAAATTAATCACTTAATTCACTAGAAATTTACAACTTATTTCGAGAAAAATATGTTAACACTACAAAATTTATCAAATACATTCTTACATTTGAGCAGATGAGTAATGTAAACAGTATTTACTGCTTATTTGTAGTATTTCAACAGGCTTATATACTCGTTGGCATTGTGCTTAATTTCTTCAATTTCCTGCTCGGACAATACTCTCTTAACTACAGCAGGACTTCCGGCAATCAAACTACCATCAGGTATATTTGTTCTGGGAGTAATCACACTCCCAGCCGCTACAAGGCAATTATTTCCTACAACTGAATCATCCAGCACAATTGCGCCCATTCCTATAAGCGTATTATTACCTATATGGCAGCTGTGTAAAATAGCCCCATGTCCAACCGTAACATGCGAGCCTATTTTTACATCGGCACCTTTCTTGCAATGGAGTATACAGCCCTCCTGTATGTTGGTGTTGTCACCTACAACTATGCTGTCAATATCCCCTCTCAAAACTGCGTTGTACCATACAGTTGTATTTTCTCCCAGTACAACATCTCCTATTACAGTACTGTTCGGTGCCACAAAGGCAGTTGCATCAATTCTTGGTGTAATGTTGTTAAAATCTCTAATCACAATGTTTACCCCTTCTATTCTTGAGTCTTTATCCAGATAGCACATTCGACTCTTTTCTTTTCAAGTTCACAGCCTATTTTGTACGGAACATTGATGTCGTTATTAAATTGATAAGCATTTGCTGCACAGCCACCGCTGCAATAAAATTTAGCCCAGCACTCCAGGCAATCCTGTTTTGTGTATACATTTGACTTCTGAAAATCCTTTTGAAAGCTTATATTGAACTCGCCCTGGTGGACATTACCCATTTTGAATTTTTCATCTCCTACAAACTGATGACATGGATAAAGGTCCCCTTCAGGAGTTACAGCCAGATACTCATGGCCTGATCCGCAACCTCCAAGTCTTTTAATGACACAAGGCCCCTGCTGAAGATCTATCATAAAGTGAAAGAAATTAAAACCGTTGCCTTCCTTTCCCCTCTTTACATATTGATAAGCAAGTTTCTCATATTCTGAATAAAGCTTCTCCAGATCCTGCTCCCGGATATCGTAGCCGGAATCTCTCGCGGCGACTACCGGTTCAACTGAAACCTGCTTAAAACCAAGGTCTGCCAAATGAAGAACATCTTCTGAAAAATCAAGATTTTCTCTGGTAAATGTGCCTCTTACATAATAATTATCCTGATCTCTGGACTCGGCCATATCCTTTATTTTTGGAAGAATGCTGTTATATGTTCCCGAGCCGTCAATCCTCGGTCTCATTCTGTCATTGGTTTCACATCTGCCATCAATACTAAGGACCACATTATGCATATTCTTATTAATGAATTCTTTATTGTCTTCATTTAATAATAATGCATTTGTTGTTAATGTAAATCTGAAATTCTTACCAGTTTCCTTCTCTCTGATTCTCGCATACTCAACTATTTCCTTAACTACGCCAAAATTCATAAGAGGTTCACCTCCAAAGAAGTCTACCTCCAGATTTCGCCTTCCGATTGACTTTTCAATTAAAAAATCAATGGCCTTTTTACCGGTTTCAGCGTCCATCATGGTTCTATGCCCGCCAAAACTGCCTGTTGAGGCAAAACAGTACTTACAGCGCAAATTGCAGTCATGGCAGATATGTAAACATAATGCCTTGACTACAGGCTTTCTTTCCCAGTTGGCTATAGCATCGGAATATGAATCCTCACTAAAAAGCAATCCCTGTGATTCCAGGTCTGAAACCTCACTGTAAGCGTCTGCTATTTCCTGTTCATTATATTTAGTCTTTAAGGTTTCCAAAATCTGCTCTTTACTCATGGTCTTATAGAAATCAACAATATCGTAAGCAGTATCATCAAAAACATGGACTGCTCCGCTGTTTATATCCATGACTATGTTTGTATCATACATTTTGTACTTGTGAATCATTTTTAACTCCAATCTAACAGGTTTCTCCATAAAAAAGTGAAAAGTGTTTAAGTAAACACCTTTCACCTTTATGATCTAATATTTAAGTATAATTCTTATGTTCATTACTTCTTTTCGCAGCTTTGGTTTGCAACAGTACATGATGTTTTGCATGCTGACTGACATGAAGTCTGACATTCTCCACAGCCACCATGAGAAAGACTTTCTTTTAAAGTAGCGCTGTTTATTGTCTTAATGTGTTTCATCTCTTTAGTCCCCCTTATAAATTTTCTTAGCAGATTATAGCATATTTCAATTGGTTTGAAAAGGTATAATTTGTAAAGCTAAAACACCGTTAACTTGTTACAAGACCTAACGGAGATTGATTCCAAAAATTCCACCCAGGCAGCCTACTATGGCACCTATTATAACGGTCAGGAGTACCTGTATATCAACTGCAAAATTCATGAAAACTATACTGCTGGCAAGATAAAGCACTGCCACATATAAGACTCCAACAGCGCAACCATTTATCCAACCTTTACTTTTAACATTTTTGGTGGAGTAAGCAGACGCTGTCAGAACACTTAATACAGTAGTTATAAGCACCGCAATAAAAGTATACTTTTCAGGAATATCCGTGCACGTCAAAAATAAAGCGAAGCCCAGAAAACATGGAAGAGTTATAAGAAATGATAAAATTAAACCCTTCATTACCCTTAGTAAATTTACATGTTCATCGAGCTGCTTTTTTAATCCAGGTGTCTGTCCGGCCATATTGATTGTACCTCCAAAAATAAATATATTAATCTTCTATATATCATATTTTTGAGGCAGGCTGCTTAGAACAAGCTGTAATATAAATTGTCTGTTAAATTTATTAGGCTTCTACAGGCTTAACAACATCCTTTACTGCCCATCTCTTAACAACAATTTTTGTCTTTTCTACGCTGGTTTCGATAGTTATTTCATCATCTTTAATATTAACTATTTTTCCACAAATTCCGCCTATAGACGTAACATCCCATCCTACCTGCAAGGAATTAAGCAATTCTTTTGTCTTTTTTTCCTTTCTCTTTTGTGGAAGAATAAGCATTACATACATAAGTCCGAATACCAATACCATTGGTAAAACAAATCCAACCAGTGTTTGTTCCATAAATTATAAACCTCCGTTTAATTTTTATATTTAACACAGCTTCACTGTATTAATCCATATTTGGCAATTTTAGTTCTTTGAGTAGCCGTATTTGTAATAGAAATCATCTCTGAAACTACCCAGTCTATCATCAATTATAGCCTGTCTTACCTGTTTCATCAAGTTAATTAAAAAATATAAGTTGTGCCAAGTGGTCAATCTTAACCCCAATAACTCGCCGCATTTGATCAAGTGTCTTATATAGGCTCTTGAGTAGTTGCGACATACATAGCAATCACATTCCGGATCCAATTTTGAAAAATCTCTTGCATATTTGGCATCTCGGATTATTACCCTTCCCTGACTTGTCATAACTGTTCCGTTTCGACCTATTCGGGTTGGAAGTACACAATCAAACATATCTATACCCCTGATTGCTCCTTCTATTAAATAGTCGGGAGAACCGACTCCCATCAGATATCTTGGTTTGTCAGCAGGCAACAACGGAGCAGTGTAATCCAAAACCTCGTACATAAGTTCAGCCGGCTCACCAACACTTAGCCCTCCGATTGCATACCCCGGGAATTCAAGTTCATTGAGCTGCTTTGCACTTTCGATTCTCAAATCCTTGTACATTCCACCCTGAACAATACCGAACAAGGACTGTTTTTCTGTATTGGTATGAGCATCCTTACATCTTTTTGCCCAACGAGTGGTTCTTTCCATAGACTTCTTAACGTAATCATATTCTGCTGGATAGGGAGCACATTCATCAAAAGCCATAATTATGTCTGCACCAAGGTCGTTTTCTATTCCCATAACCGACTCAGGTGTGAAAATGTGTTTTGAACCGTCCAAATGTGATCTGAAGGTTACACCTTCCTCGGTAATTTTTCTTAAGCCGCTTAGACTGAACACTTGAAATCCACCACTGTCTGTAAGTATTGGCCTGTCCCAGTTCATAAAGCCATGAAGACCGCCAGCCTGTTTTATTATATCCTGACCGGGTCTGAGATAGCAGTGATAGGTATTACTTAATATGATTTTTGCCTCTATTTCCTTTAATTCCTCCGGTGACATTCCTTTAACGGTAGCCAGCGTACCAACAGGCATGAATACCGGAGTGTCAATGGAACCGTGAGGAGTATGAACCCTTCCCAGTCTTGCGCCGGTCTGCTTACAGGTTTTTATTAATTCGTAAGTAACTGCTGCCATATCTATAATCCTTCCGTTTTTCTTTTATGTTTGTTATAATCTTAGTTCCTTCTGCTGCTGTATAGTTTTCTATGATTACCTGATTAAATTCTACTTTTTATATTACCTTATACTATTTAATAAACATTGCATCACCAAAGCTGAAAAATCTGTAGCGTTCCCTGACTGCAACCTCATAGGCATTTAAAACCTTTTCCCTTCCGGCCAGAGAGCTTACCAGCATTATCAAGGTTGACTCAGGCAAATGGAAATTTGTAATAAGTCTGTCCACAATTTTGAAGCTGTAGCCCGGATATATGAAAATATCAGTCCAACCGTCAGTTGGTATGAGTTTGCCTTCATTGTTGTTCCCTACTGTCTCCAGCACTCTGCAGCTTGTTGTCCCTACAGCCACTACCTTTTTTCCGTCTTTTTTGGCAGTGTTAATTGCATCACAGGCCTCCTGACCTATAGAATAATATTCTGAGTGCATTTTATGCTGGGTGATGTCTTCAACCTTGACCGGTCTAAAGGTCCCAAGACCAACATGGAGCATAACATATGCGATGGTAACTCCTTTGCTTTTCAAGGTTTGCAACAGTTCCTGCGTAAAATGCAGGCCGGCAGTAGGTGCCGCCGCCGAACCATTATATTTTGCATAGACAGTCTGATACCGCTCAGGATCTTCAAGCTTCTCAGTAATATACGGCGGCAGAGGCATAACTCCTACCTTATCCAGTATCTCCTCGAAGACACCTTCGTATATAAACCTTACAAGCCTGTTTCCCTCCTCAAGCACCTCAAGTATTTCGGCCTTAAGTTCTCCGTTGCCGAAAATGAACCGTGCTCCGGGCTTTGCTTTTTTGCCAGGCCTGAGAATTACCTCCCAGTTGTCTCCGCTGACCCTATTTAGAAGGACAAACTCTATTTTCCCTCCACTGCCTTCCTTTTCACCAAGAAGTCTGGCAGGTATTACTCTGGTATTGTTTAACACCAGACAGTCGCCCTCACTAAAGTAATCTACAACATCTTTAAACAATTTATGATTAATTTCTCCCGATTCTCTGTCCAGCACCATTAATCTCGACATATCCCTTTTCTCCAATGGGTGCTGAGCTATAAGCTCTTCGGGCAAATAGTAGTCAAACTCCTTTAAATCCACAAAAAATCCTCCAACGCTAATGCATATTTGTTATTATATCTAATAGTATAAGCCTTAAACCCTGTATCAATTAAACAATAAATATCATACATTATAATTACTTATATTACAAATACTTATTGCCATATATAATGTTTTTTTGTATAATTTATGAGATATAAATAGGCGATAAATCCCCGCAGTACAATAGCAACCTGGGAGCATCCCTGCCTTATTAACGCTCTTAAGAGAGAGCTTAATTGTGCATAATTAACCTTGTGCATTTAGATTCCCGTAAAGAAAATACTGGGAGATATCTCATAATAGTAAAAAGTGCAGATAAAAAGCGGAAACAAAAGCCGGCCCATGGTCGGCTGCTTATTATAGCTCAATATTTCTTGTATGCCTGGCACACTATTTTGATTACTCCTGTCAAGTATAAAAAACTATAAGTTATTATGGATGGAGGAAGCAACATGAAAGTAGCAAAATTTGGCGGAACATCACTTGCTAATGCTGAACAAATAAAAAAGGTTTGCGATATTGTTCTATCAGATAGTGACAGAAGAATTATTGTAGTATCTGCACCTGGCAAAAGAGATAAACAGGATACAAAAGTTACCGACTTGCTGATCGCATGTGCAAACAAACAGTTGGAAACCGGTGACTCATCTTCAGAGTTGGAGGCAGTTGTTAAAAGATTCAAGGATATAGCTGACGACCTGAAGCTGGATGGCAGTATTATTGAAGAAATCAGGAAAGATCTTGAAGAAAGATTAAAGCTTGATACAAGTCATCAGGGAATGTTCATGGATGCTATGAAAGCAGCCGGAGAGGATAACAGTGCCAAATTGGTCGCTGCTTACCTGAACAGTATCGGTAAGAAAGCTCACTATGTCAGTCCTAAGCAAGCAGGCCTATTAATGAGCAGCGAGTTTGGAAACGCCCAGGTTTTACCCGAATCCTTTGAGAATCTTAAAATGCTTAATAACTATGATGGAATAATTATTTTCCCTGGCTTCTTTGGATACACCTTAGAAGGTAAGGTTGCTACCTTCCCTCGTGGAGGTTCTGATATAACCGGTTCAATACTTGCAGCGGCACTGAAAGTCGATTTATATGAAAACTTCACAGACGTTGATGCTGTGTATGCAGCACATCCAGGTCTTGTACACAAGCCTGCAGCAATATCCGAACTTACTTACAGAGAAATGAGAGAGCTTTCCTATGCAGGCTTCTCAGTTTTACATGAAGATACGCTTGTTCCGGTTTTCATGGCAGGTGTTCCTGTTAATATTAAAAATACAAATAATCCTACAGCTCCGGGAACTAAAATTGTTCTTAAAAGAGATATAACACCCAATCATGTTGTTGGTATAGCCAGTGATTCCGGATTCTGCTGTATATATGTAAGCAAGTTCATGATGAACAGAGAGATTGGTTTCGGCAGAAAGCTTCTTCAGATTCTGGAGGAAGAAGGTATATCCTATGAACACACTCCTTCCGGCATTGATAATATTTCTGTTATTTTAAAGCAGAACCAGTTCAAGACACCTGAAGTTGAACAAAAAATACTGGAACGAATTAAGAATGAACTTGGTTGTGACGATGTAACTATTGATCATAATCTTGCAATAGTTATTATAGTCGGTGAAGGCATGAAAAATACTGTTGGAACTGCTGCTAGAGCTACATCAGCATTGGCTAAGGCATCCATAAGCCTGGAAATGATAAACCAGGGCTCTTCAGAAATAACCATGATGTTTGCAGTAAAAGAGAACGAATCCAATAAAGCTGTTATTTCACTCTATAATGAATTTTTTTATAAATAATTCCTGAGGAATTGGCAGATTAGTTAAACCTAATATATTTTTATTATATATTTTGTAAAAATAAACAACGAAGGGTACCCTTCGTTGTTTTATTTTCCGAGTCTATATAACTTACATAAAAATAAATTACTTCCACTCTAGTATTACTCCTCCATGAGTTAGCCCGCCGCCGAACCCGTACAATAGCATTTTATTTCCTGATTTAATTTTAGAAGCTTCCAAACCCATCCATATGGAAAGAGGAATAGTAGCCGATGAAGTATTCCCATAATAAATATTACTGAACAATGTCTTTTCAAGAGGAAAGTCCAGTCTTTTACAAATTGCTTCTATCATTCGCAGATTAGCACTGTGTGGGACAAACCAGTCAATATCCTCCAGTTTGAGACCGGCTTTATTCGTCAATGCCTGCACCCCCTCGGGTATATTCTTGAGAACGTATTCATACAAAAAGCGTCCTTCCTGCTGAAATAATCTCGTCTTCTCCAGAATTTTTCCGTTTATTGTGTTGGATATATTGCTGCAGATTACATTTTCAGCCATCTTTCCGTCGGAAACAAAGTTCGATGCTAAAAAGCTCCCTTTTTCCTTTGTTTTTTCTATAATCACTGCTGCCGCTGCATCACCAAAAAGTATGCATGTATTTCTATCTGAATAATCTGTTACTTTGGATAATGCCTCTGAAGCGATAACGAGTATTTTATTGAACCTTCCGGCAGTAATAAGTGAATCAGCAACACACAGTGCATAGGTAAAGCCGGTACAGGCAGCGTTCAGGTCCATAGTTCCAGCGTTCGGAACGTCAAAATAGCCTTGTACCAGTGAAGCCACCGATGGAGTCAAATGGTCCGGAGTAAATGTGGTAACAATAATCATATCTACCCCTTCTATTGAGGAATTGTTCTTACTTAACAGATTCTGCACAGCGTTAATAGCCATATCGCTTGAATGTTCGTTCTCTTTTGCTATTCTTCGTTCCTTGACACCTGTACGGCGTACAATCCACTCATCACTTGTATCTACCATTCTTTCAAGTTCATAATTAGTTAATATTTTCTCCGGAAAATAAACTCCAACTCCAGTAATTTTTGATAATGAGCTATATTGCATCTTTACCTCCAGATTTATTTTATTACTTGGTAATATGACCTAATAATATTATATTACCATATAATTACATTTATAGTCAATATCTCTAGATAAGTATCTGGCCCGTATAACTTCGCTTTAAAAGAAAAGCAGCAATAAGGCCTTTTACTGGCTTAACTTATTGCTGCTCATATTTCCTATTATATATTGAAGGTTATCCATTATAATGCAAAATACATCAAACTAATTATAGTCGGAGAACCTATATTATTTCACAATCTCAATTTTCGCTCCAGTATAATAATGCATTAGTATTTGATCAAAGGTAAATCCGGCATTTGCCATGCCCTTTGCCCCTTCCTGACTCATACCAACCGCATGGCCATAGCCTCTGCCTGTGAATGTGTATTCTGTCGGTACAGATGACAAGACTGTGGATTTTCCTTCAGCATCTACTACCGTTACCTGTTTGTTTGGGTCTGTAACCTTCGTTTCACCATCGGCTGTAATTATTGTCATTTGTCCGAGCTGTTTCTTTTCTTCCTTACCGTCAACCATTACATTGATGTCTGCATTAGTGGAAATTGTATACCATTGACTGTAAAGTCCTAAAAACGTTCTGCAGCCATCCTTTACGAATTTTACTCCCTCAGGCTTCAAGGTACCTTTTACAATTATTTCAATAGGTCTTCCGGCTGCTGACAATTTGGTTATTTCTATACTTGTAACGTCGCCTAAGTTGTAGTTTTTCAGCTTCTGGCTGATTTCATCGGCAGTAAACGTCAACGTCCAATTATATTTAGGTGATTTTCCTGATTCATACTTGTCTTCAACACTTTTCAAATACGGCGCACCGTTCCATACATTTGAACCGTCTTCTGTCTGCCCACCGCTGGAAGCTGAGTAAACTGCTTCGATCAATTTTCCTTCATAGGTCAAAACCATATCCTTTGTATCGTCAATAGCAGAATTTGCAATTGAGCTTTCTGAGCCCATCCCTCTATATACCTGACAATGAATATCATTGCACAGATTAAAGCCATAGTTTAAATGAGTATTGGATTTGTTAGATTTAGTCAGATTCAGATGTGCATAAGTCCTGGCGGCTACAGCCTGCGCTTTGATTGCCTCAATGTTTGAAAAACTCTCAATTTCATTAGGGACTACACCATAAAGATATTCTTCCATTTGCAAAATATTAATAATGGTCATATCACTGCCTGTCATTCTTCTGAATTCTACCTGACCTCTAAAGGTATTAAACTTATCTGTTCCAATTTTTACAGGTCCTCCTTCTACCGGCTTTCCACGTAACAGCTTCTGTTCCGAAGCAAACATAAATATAGCATCACCGGTAATACTGTCAGCACCGTATATTCTTGTATCAGACTTTTCAACAATAGTACACTCTATTTGTCCAAGCTTTTTTATTACTTCTGCAATATCAGAATTTGCTGTTTTCTGGTCGATATAGAATCCTGTCCATACATCCCAGCCCGTATCAGTGTACACAGGATAGGCTTTGATTC
>JAEZKZ010000035.1 GCA_023415305.1 Bacillota bacterium | reverse complement strand
CCTATGGACAACTGCCCATTAATTACAAGAACACCGCCAATAATAATTATTGTAAGTGAAAGTGTACCTGCAAGTGTATCAATTATTGGTAAATACTTTGACCATACATTTGCCGAATCCATGTTTTTCTGCCGGTAGGCCTCATTTTCCTTATCAAACTTATCAATCTCAATTTTTTCAGTTGCAAAGGCTTTAATAACCCTATTACCACTGATATTTTCCTGAACTACTGAATTCAGCCTTGAAAACTGCTGCCTTATAGCAGAAAACGTTGGTCCTACTTCACTGGCAAGTTTTATTGCCGCCCAGGCAAGAAACGGGATTACCACAAGCATGACCAAAGTAAACTGCCAACTGATTGTAAAAAGCAATGCAACAGCAAAAATAAAGATTACTGCATTCTCAAAGACCATGTAAATGACCCATGCAATAAAGTGGCGGACAGTATCCATATCACCTGTCATCCTAGCCATAATATCTCCTGTTCTTGTGGTGTCAAAGAACCGGAAATCAAGTTCCTGCAGCTTTTTGTACATATTTTCTCTTATTGCCATATAAGCACCCTGAGAAACCTTCTCAAAGTTAATCTGATATGTAAATCTTATGACAGCTTTTGCTGCTACAGTGCCAATGATTATTGCAGCAAGAGGTAACAATATATCTTTCTGTCCCTGCTTTATTACTCTGTCAACAATGATACCTGATACATACGGAGAAACCATACTTAAAGCCGACGCAATAAGGGCCATAAGCAAGCTTATACAAATCCGGAGTTTATATTTCTTTATATATCCCCAAACCCATCTTACATTTTTCATAAGTTAATAATCCCTTCATTTTTAAGTTGCTTAGTTTAATTATAGTTAGTAAACCTTTTGATGAAATGGATATTCTTCACCTGGTGATGGATATTTTTATCCTTTGTTTGCTAATGTTTTGTTAATGTTTTTGATTGGAATCACTCTGACTTTGTGTTAACATATGAAATGTATGTACTACATGTAAATTTATGAAGAATAAGTATGTATTGTCAGTACTTTAGCTACTCATAAATATATTCTTTACATGTGAAGTTTATTTTTCACCCATATATTTGAATTTTTTTAGAAATTTTTATTGTTGTTTTGTAAGCAATTATATTATTAATCTAATTAGCAATAGGAGTGATTTCTTTGTGTATGCCCGAAGTAAGAGCTGAGTGTTTTAATCCAACCCTACTGTTTGTATTTAATAACATAGCCAGCTGTGAATGTAATTTAAATTATCACTCACATGATTTTACTGAAATCAAGGTTGTTTTGTCAGGTAATTTTACATATATCTTAGATGATGTAAAGTATGAAATCGGTAAGGGTAACATAATAATTCTTAAGCCAGGAGTAAAACACCTTAAGGTAATCCCCGAAGGTGTTAATGTTGAAGAATTCAATTTTGGGCTTGATAACTTCCAGATTAAAAATTTGCCTCCGAATTTTCTTATGGAGCCTGATTCAGAACATGTTTATACCATGCCTCTGTATTTGCCCGATATCTTAAAATGTATTAATGACACACTGGCAGAGCAGGAAAAAAACGAGCCTTTCTGTGATATTGTGATTAAAGCCAATATCCTTAAGCTGACCGCCCTGTTGTATAGAGGAATGAATGCCAACAAGGACAAGTCTGAAAAATCCAGACTTAATATTACAACCTCTGAAAAGACCCATATAGTAAATGAAATATTGCAGTACCTCAGTCAAAACTATATGAAGCAGATATCCTTGTACAGGCTTGCCCACAACATGTATCTCAGCCCGGTTTATATTTCAAAGATATTCAAGGAGGAAACCGGAGAATCTCCCATCAATCATCTTATCCGCATCCGCCTGACTAAAGCCAACGAACTGCTTAGCAAAGGCAATATGCCCATCAAGACGGTTGCCAGAAATGTCGGCTATGAGGATGCATATTATTTCAGCAAGCTATACAAAAAATACTATGGTATCCCTCCGTCAGTGGAAAAACGTGCAAATATTCAGGCTATAAGCTAGGTTAATAAAAAACGAGAGTGTTGTGAAACGGCTGTATTAATTTTGTATAAATAAAATTAGTAGTAGTACGCGAGGACAACTTGGATAAATGTGGAAGTATGGTTAAAAACAGCTATAGAAATATTCCGACTGATTATTTCTATAGCTGTTTTGCGTCCGACACATTTATCTAAGTTCGTACGGGAGTACATCTAATATTTGTTTTATCACATATATTAATCCATATTGATTTGTATCAAATCTCTTTTTATCCGAGGGCCACATCAAGTATCATCATTATGGTAAACCCTATTATGCAACCTGCCGTGGCCAGATGTGTACTTTCATGGGAGCCGCTTTGCGCCTCCGGAATGAGTTCCTCAACCACAACATATATCATCGCGCCGGCAGCAAATGCTAGTGCATAGGGAAGTATCGGTTTTATAAACATTACAAGAGCAGCTCCCAGCACACCGGCAATTGGCTCAACAATTCCCGAAGCCTGCCCGTAAAAAAAGCTTTTCCTGCGCGATAGTCCTTCACGTCTCAGCGGAATGGATACAGCGGCTCCCTCGGGAAAATTCTGCAGACCGATACCTATAGCGATTGCCACTGCTGACATCATCGATCCGTCACCTGTTCCGTTCGCAATAGCTCCGAAGGCTACTCCGACAGCAAGTCCTTCAGGAAAGTTATGCAGAGTTATGGAGAATACAAGCAAAATACTTCTTTTAAGATGAGTAGAAATACCTTCACTTTCCCCATCCTTGGAGTTTAGATGCATATGCGGAATAATCCTGTCTGCAAGGTATAAAAATGCTGCCCCGCCAACAAATCCGATTGCTGCAACCAGCCAGGCAGGTATTGGAGCATCCTCGGCCATTTCAATCGCAGGTGCAAGAAGTGACCAGAAGCTGGCTGCAATCATAACGCCTGCTGCAAATCCCAACATTGTATTTAAAACCCGCTTGTTGATTTCTTTAAAAAAGAACACCATTGACGCACCGAGAGCTGTTAACGCCCAGGTCATAAGAGTAGCCAGCAGGGCCATAAGTATGTGGTTTTGTTCACTAATCCATTCAAACACTAGATTTACCATCCTTTGTACGTTTTCATTTCATTTATTCCCTATTTTACAGATCATAAACGTATTAAATTAAAAATATTATCATTAATATTCTTTCTCTAAAAAAGAAATCTGGACTTAAATCCAAAAAGCTATAAGTCTAACCTATTTTTGTAATTTTATGTCAACCCAGTTAAAATGCAAATCCCTATCACAGTAAGGGTTCTCCCCTGTTTATTAAAGCCATATAACCCCACTCCCAAGCCACTTGGTATAAATTGGGGGGTTGTTTATCCTTAAACATAGTGTTAACATAATGTCCATACCCCGGTAGCAAATAAATTATTACGCTGAATTGAAGCATTGAACAGAAGCAACGTCAAAAACGCTGATTATGGGCATGAAGAAAGCACGTAAAATTTAAACTAATGGAGGTAACAATGAAAAGTAAAAAAACAACAGTAATATCAACTATTGCAGCAGCTGCAATAATTGTATCAATTTTTGCGTTTAACAGCAACGCTATTGAATCAAAAAGCAACGCTATTGAGGGAAATAAACCGGTAGAAACCAGTACCTTAAATACTGCAAGTACAGAGAACGGCAATAAGCAAACTTCCGTTTCAGCTACATCAGCTGCATCAGCTACATCCCCGGAATCAATAAAGCAAACGAATAAGGTTGTTGATAAGCAAAGTACTGCACAGAACACCTCACAAGGTACTAAGAAAGTTTCAAGTGATAGTTCTCAAAAAGAGAAAGTTCTTCAAACGGTCAGCCAAAAAGCAGCTGCACCTACGGCGTCAAAAGTGAGTACTTCTCTCTCAAACAATTGCTCAAATACCAATGTAGCAGGAATCTCAAATAATCAGAAGGCAAACATCAATTCTTTAATAGAAAAATTGAATGTTATTAATAAATCCTATTCCTGTAACCTACCAATTAAAATTATTGATAAATCAACCTCAAATAGTGGATCCACTTCAAAGCCTGTCACAAGTAATCCAACAACAGCCAAGCCTTCTACTGATACAAAAAAACCGGCTTCAGGTACTACTTCAACGCCGGCAACTAGCACAACATCCGGTGATTACAGTGCATTTCAAAAGAAAGTAGTTGAGCTGGTTAATGCAGAAAGAGCAAAAGCAGGCCTTAAAGCATTAAAGATGAACACAGAATTGAGCAAGGTCGCAACACTTAAATCTCAGGATATGGCTAAAAATAATTACTTTGACCATAATTCACCGACCTACGGTTCACCTTTTGATATGATGAAGAAGTATGGAATAAGCTACAGAACTGCCGGAGAAAATATTGCAATGGGACAGACAACTCCCGAACAGGTCATGAACGGCTGGATGAATTCACCGGGACATAGAGCAAATATTCTTAAAGCATCCTTTACTGAAATCGGTGTAGGTATTGCAAAGAACTCCAGCGGTAGATTGTACTGGACACAGCAGTTTATAGGTTAATGGATTTAGCCTGAGACCATCAGCTTGATGCTTGATTAGTTTCAATTATCAAAATAGTTAACTAGGGTATAATTAATAGATTTGGCGTAAGTGCAAGTCGGCGGCGTATTTCCGACTTGCACTTTTTCTTTTAAGCTCTAATTTTAAGCATTTTTTCAGTTTTAAATGTATCATCCATATCAGCCGAACCGTAAAAATTCATATTGAAATGGAACACTGTCCCTTCTGTTATACACCAAATATTGGTATAATACTATTAGATATTTTCCAGAATATCAAAGTATATTAAAAGAAGGTGAGCTTTTTGAAAAAAAAACCGGGACTATTTTTCTGCTGGATTCTAATTTTTATGTTAATATTTACAGTTATACTCAGTATTAATGTTTTTGCAGTAAGTAAAATTAGTTTTTATGAGCTTGAAAACTATATTTTGCCTAACAGTAGCAAAAATATAGTTATTGAAGCGGATCTCTATAATTTAAGCCGATATGAAATTGATACAGCTAGAAACGAGATATACGCAAGACATGGTTATATTTTCAAAAATGAGAATTATGCAGCATATTTTACAGGGAAGCCCTGGTATAAGAAAAATCCAAAATTTAAAGAATCTCAATTGAGTAATATAGAGAAAAAAAACATACAATTTCTCTATTCCTATTCAGCCAGACTCAGTTATAACTTTCAGAAGATATCAGAAACACAATGTTCCATCGACCTTAACGGTGATGGAATTAAAGATATAATTAAGCTTGACTGTCAAATTGGAGACGACAATTTTGAATTGTCAATTAATGACAAGACTGTTTCAGGCTCAGGAGATAATCTTGATGGCATCATGTACATAACCGATATTGATAAAAAAGATAAATATAAAGAGATTGCAATTACCGAATCAGGACCCAGTAATGATAATATGACTTCCTTCTATTATTATGATGGCAGCCGAGTTGTCTTCATGGGTAAGGTACAGGGCGGAGAATACTCCATAAAAATAAACGGTACAGGTATATTCAGTACAAGAACAAGAGGCTTGATTCTCCAAACCTGGTTCTACACTGATGAATACAAGTTATCCCCCATACATAAGCTGCTCCATATACCAGAGAAATATAGAAAAATGAATACTATAGTAACAGTTAAGAAGCGGCTGGAACTTCAGAAATCTCCTGCCGATTCAACCCCCGCACTGACATTGCATATCGGAGAAAAAGTAATCCTAACTGACACCGATAATATAGAATGGTGTGCAGTTGAAACGGCAAATGGACAAAAAGGATGGTTCAATACAGCTGATCTGTCCAAATCTAACTCGTTTCCCCAGGATTACTTTGAAGGACTCTGCATGGCAGATTGATATTGAGTAAAGTTTTCTATTTATTAAAGGTCCTTGCCTTCTTTTAGCAAATCCCTTATCTCAGAAAGAATCTGAAGTTCAGGCGAAGCTGCTGGGGTTTCCGGCTTTTCCTCTTCCTTCTTTTTTCTTCTCAAAATATTTATCATTTTGACCATACAGAAAACAACAAACGCTATAATAATAAAATTAATAACCTGCTGAATAAATGCTCCATAATATATTGCAACTTCGGGCTTATCTCCAGCTGCTTCTGCAAGTGTCCATTTGAAGTCAGAAAAATTAATTCTGCCTATCAAAAAACCTATGCCTGGCATAACCACCTGATTTACCAGTGAATTGACAATAGCCGTAAAAGCAGAACCAATGATAATACCAACAGCCAGGTCGATAACATTTCCCCTGGATATAAATTCTTTAAACTCAGCTATAAATTTTTTCATAAAAATGTCCCTTAATCCTTTTTAACTAATTTAATAAGCAAATATAAATTATTTATTACTATCAATAATTATATGCAAAAAACGTAGAGAATTGCAAGAAAAAAGCACCCTAAGGTGCTTTTTTCTTAACCAAGAATTTTTTTCAAATCTGCATCCGGAGTTGATACAGGACTGATATTATAGTTTTCCACCAGAATGTTTAGAACATTTGGAGAAATAAATGCCGGCAGAGTAGGTCCAAGGTAAATATTCTTAATACCAAGAGATAGCAAGGTTAAGAGAATACATACTGCCTTCTGTTCATACCACGAAAGTACTAGTGACAAGGGCAATTCATTTATATCGCATTCAAAAGCTGCTGCAAGAGCAGATGCTACCTGTATTGCGCTGTAAGCGTCATTGCACTGTCCCATATCCATTATTCTTGGGAGACCGCCAATTTCTCCGATATCAAGATCGTTAAAACGGAATTTACCGCAGGCAAGTGTTAAAATGACAGTATCCTTTGGCGTCTTCTGTACAAATTCGGTATAGTAGTTTCTTCCTACTTTTGCACCATCACATCCTCCAACCAGGAAGAAATGTTTTATTGCTCCAGCCTTTACTGCATCTATAACCTTATCTGCTACCGAAAGCACTGTGCCTCTTGCAAAACCGGTAGTTACAGTTTCTCCTCCATTAATACCTGTCATCCTTCGGTCTTCTGCATAACCACCCAATTCGAGAGCTTTATTTATAACAGGTGAGAAATCCTTGTTATCATCAATATGAACCATTTCAGGGTAGGCAACAACCTCTGTTGTAAATACTCTGTCATGATAGCTTGGTTTTGTCGGCATCAGGCAGTTTGTTGTAAATAACACGCTACCTGGAATGTTGTCAAATTCCTTCTGCTGATTCTGCCATGCTGTTCCGAAATTACCTTTCAGATGAGGATATGACTTGAGCTTTGGATATGCATGAGCAGGAAGCATTTCACCGTGAGTATAAATATTTATGCCCTTATCCTTTGTCTGTTCAAGCAGTAAATATAAATCATAAAGATCATGACCTGAAATTACAATAAATGGCCCTTTTTCAATTGTCAACGGTACTTTGGTGGGAACCGGAGTTCCATAGGTTTCAGTGTTTGCCTGATCCAGCATGGCCATACATGCGAGATTTACCTTACCTGTTTCCAATACTATTGGCAATAATGCGTCGGCCTTTAAGTCCTCCCCGATTGATCTGAGTGCCTTATAGAAGAAATTATTAACTTCATCATTGCTGTAACCCAGCACCAGTGCATGATATGCATAAGCCGCCATACCGCGTATTCCAAAAAGAATCAGTGACTTTAAGGAACGAATATCTTCATTGTCATTCCAAAGTCTGTTCATATCATATTTATCTGATATTGTTGAACCCAATTGAAGCTTTTCTTTCTGGATATTTGCAATCTGCCTTTTAATTGAAGCATTATCGAAGCTTACGTTTGTAATTGTTGTAAAAAGACCTTCAATAACAACCTTATGTGTCTGCGGAGTAGGCTGCCCTTTTTCCGCTGCTTTTGCAAGCCCTACTAAAGCACCTGTAAGCTCATCCTGAAAATTCGAGGTATCAGCCTTCTTACCACATACTCCTGCTCCTCCGGTGCAACCCTTTCCCCCTGCGGTTTGTTCACACTGAAAACAAAACATTTCTGACATAAAAAACAGCCTCCTTATATTAATTATTTTAGTAAAATTTTTCAACTGTGGCTTTTTGCGATTGACTTTATGAGTTTATTGTACTAGACTGGTGACATTAAATCGGTTGCATTTGCAACAAGGAGAAATTTTATGATAAATTATTACAACCTGTTAAAAACAGTTAATATTTTTAAAGGCATAGATGAAAGCCAATTTGACAGTCTATTAGGCTGTCTGGGTGCCAAAACTCAGGAGTATAATAAAAATGAAATAATTTTTTTAGCCGAAAGTAAAGTAACCTCGGTGGGTATAATTCTTTCAGGTTCCGCCCAGATTGTAAAGGAAGATATTATGGGCAACAGAACCATTATGTCGGAGCTTTCGGAGGGCGATATTTTCGGAGAGGCTTTCGCCTGTGCCAATATTGGTAAAATACCTGTTACAGTTATGACTACCATAGGCTGTAAGGTATTATTCATTCAGATGAACAGGATAGTCACTACCTGCAGTTCAGCTTGCAGCTTTCACACAACACTTATTAAAAACATGCTTCAATTGATAGCACAGAAAAACATACTACTGAACAGCCGAATGGATATTCTTTCTCAAAGGTCAACCAGAGAAAAGCTTATAACCTATTTGACCATACAGATGAAAAAACACGGAAAAAACAAGTTCCGAATACCTTTTTCCAGAGATGAACTTGCAGATTTTCTTTGCGTCAATCGAAGTGCTTTATCAAGAGAACTCAGTAATATGCGAAATGAAAATCTACTCACCTTTAATAGAAATGAGTTTGACATTAACAAAAATGCTTTTAATTAATAGTTATGTAATTGTTTTAAACTATCCGTTGTGATATAATTTTTAGCAAAATAAGGTTTGAGGTGCATATTATGGCTATTATTGACAGAGTGAAATTCGATGGCCTTAGAAGTAGAGATTGGATTGTATATAAGTATCCTTCGGAAGATCTTGTGTACGGGACGCAGCTGATTGTTGGAGAAGGGCAGGCCGCAGTTTTTGTAAAAGGCGGCACTATATGTGATGTGTTTAATTCTGGAACGTATACTTTGGATGCCAAAAACCTACCTATTCTCAAATCTATAGTAAATTTTCCTTTTGGCGGGAAAACTCCTCTTTCGGCCGAAATTTACTTTCTGAATATTGCAACAAAGCTGGATATTTATTGGGGAACCTCCGATCCAATTCAGATAATAGATCCTAAGTACTACACCAAGCTAAGAGTCAGAGCCTTTGGTCAGATGGGTCTGAAGATAAATGATTCCATTAAATTTTTTACTGAACTTATTGGAGTAGTCGGACCGGCAGAAATTATGAAATTTGATGTTATAATGGATTACTTTAAAGGAATTTTGATACAAAAATTTAAGACAATTATCGCCAACATAATTATAAACGAGAAGATTTCTGCTTTAGAGATTACAGCCCGGCTTGATTCGATCTCACACCACGCAAAGGATAAAATCTCAGCGGAGTTTAATAAATACGGTCTTACTGCAGTAAACTTTTTTATAAAGTCTATTAATTTTCCTGATGAGGATTTTGAAGAAATAAATGATATACTCAAAAGCCGTGCTGAGTTCGAAATTATGGGTGATAGCCGCTACGTTACTAAGCGTTCCTTTGATGTATATGACAGTGCAGCTTCAAACGACTCAGGAATTGCCGGTGCATTTGTTACAGGTAATGTAGGGTCAGGTATCGGAATACCTCTCGTTAATGAAATGTCAACTATAGTCAATTCCCGTGCGGTAATTGAAAATGCTTCAGTGACATGTTCTGCTTGTAATTCTCAGAACCCTGCGAAATCAAAGTTCTGTTGTGAGTGCGGCAGTAGTCTCGAAGCGCCTAAAAAGAAGTGTTCAACCTGTGGGAATACTGTTCCTGCAAATACAAAGTTCTGCACTGAATGCGGAGCTTCATTGGGAACAAAGACCTGTTCCTGTGGAGCGACTATTACAGGTCAGGTGAATTTTTGCCCCGAATGTGGGAAAAAAATTTGATGACGCCTAATATGTATAAGGTATAAAGCGTATATATATTATGTATGAAGAGTTGTCAAAGATAAATTTTTATTAGTCTCGTATTAATTTTTGAATAATGTTAATGTTGGGGGTTTTTTATGTCAGATAATATTTGTCCGCAATGTGGTGCACCAAACTCACTGGAATCAGCAGAATGCAAGTACTGTGGGGAAGTTTTCGCAGTGAAGATGGCTGCCCAGCAAAACTTTCAAAGGCCTGCAGGTCAGCAGCAGCCTCCTTTTCAACAGCAGCAAAACCGTCAGCAGCCATTTCAACAGCCAGTATATCCAAATGCAGGTATGCAGCAAAATTTTCATTTTCAGCAAATGGTTAATGAAGGCATAAGTCCTGCATGGCCTATCAAGAGCAAAATAGCTGCAGGTTTATTGGGTATTTTCCTTGGAGGGCTGGGGATTCACAAGTTTTACATGGGCAAAGTCGGAATGGGAGTTTTATATCTATTGTTTTGCTGGACTGGTATTCCTGCCTTTATAGGATTTATTGAAGGGATTATCTATCTTGCTTCAAATGAGCATAACTTCTGTATTAAACATAGAGTAAGGACCAGGTAAACTCAAAAACAGGATGTACTCAAAAGGCTTCTACCCTTAATTAATTGGGTAAAAGCCTTTTCCCATTATATAAGCCATTTCCTTATCACTGATATTACCCACATAAACATTGTTGAGTTTTTCCTTCAACTGTAGGTATGCTTTTTTCATATCTTCTATATTTGTTATGGGCCTGTTCATCTTGTATCTTGGGAAGTAACGTGATACGTGAAGAACAATATCCTTGTTCACAGAAGAAAGAAAATCACCTAGTCTTTCCAATGTTTCATGACTGTTGTTTTCACCCGTAATAAGAAGGGTTGTCACTTCAACATGGCAGCCCTCTTTGTCGGCAATTCTGATTGTATCCTTTACCGGACCCATTTTCCCGTGGCATATGCTTTTATAAAATTCCTCATCTCCCTTTAAATCTACATTCATGGCATCAACAAAGGGCAGCAGCAATTTAAGAGGTTCCTCTGTTATATAGCCGTTTGTTACCAGAACTATCTTATGTTCACTGTTCCTTTTCTTAATTTCTCTTGAAACATCATAAACATATTCATACCATATAGATGGTTCGTTGTAAGTGAAAGCCAGACCTATACTGTTCTTATTCCGAAGACTTATTTCTGCCATTTCCTCTGCAGAAACATATTCACTTTCAGGTCTGTACTGTGAAATAGAGTAGTTCTGACAGAAACTGCACTTGAAGTTGCAGCCGAAGGTTCCGATGGAAAGTATATTTTTCTCCGGGTGGAAATGGTACAAGGGTTTCTTTATTATTGGGTCAAGGGACGCGGATGTAATTTCACCGTAATTTAACGTAAAAAGTTTTAGTTCGCCCTCAGACTCACTACACTGTCTAACACCGCAGAAGCCTACGTGTTCCTTTTCAATAAGGCAGTAATGCGGGCAGAGTACACATCTTATCTTTCCGTTTTCAGGGTGAAAAAACATAGCCTCTTTTTTCGATGGACGCTCTGAATGTTGCTTCACCTTTTTCATCCCTTCACCTCTTTAAATCTATCGACTTTAAACCTCTCTATCTCATACGACTCATTCTTTCTGATTCCGGCCTTTTGTAGTGCTATAGAGACTTGTTCCTCACTTGAGTCTATACCCTCAAGCATGGGAAGCAACAGCCCCCTTTTCCTCCCGCTTGTGACTATTACTCCATAATTTTGGGGATCCAAATCCTTAAAGCCGCATTTTTCTGCCGGATGCAGCAAATCTACCGAGATATCCAGCTGGTATAGTTCATCCTCCCTCAACGGTGAAAATCTTGGATCATTGAAAGCAGCCGAAAGTGAATTATTTAGAATTTCTTCACCGACAGAATCCGTCACGGCCTCAATGGTTCCAATACAACCCCTTAGCTCACCGGACAATTTTAACGATACAAATACTCCTTTTTTATCATTTAACAAGTCTTTATCTTCTATATCCTTTACAGTCAAGGATTTTCCTGTTTTAAAATAGTTCTCCAGATTCCTTCTGGCCAGCCTTGTATAAGCAGGCCCCTCATTTAGTCTTTTAACATGATTCTCTTTACCAAGATTTTTTATGTCCTCGTATATTGTTTTCCCCTCTGAAACATTAAAACGAGCAACACCGTACCCTACACCGAACGGACCCTCATAGCTCAATATTTCGGCTTTTGCATTCTTTCCGTCAAGGGTGCCCGCCAGAATATAAAGTGAACGCAGGCCGCATTCTCCCGCTTCACTTACCATAGTTTTATCCAGAGTAAACAATCCTGTTAAATCACCCTGCGCGAGGAGTTCCATAAGGCGGGTATCAAATTTGGCTCCCAGCGGGCTGTACGGATATGGTCCGTCCTTAGTAAGCCGGTGGGACAGGTCCCCTGAAGCAATAACAGCTGCCCTGGCACCAGACTTTGCACATGCCTTTTCTACAGCCATCCCAAATGCATAAAGTTCAGTTGGAGATAGCATTCCATAGGTTATATGAACAATTTTATAGTCTTGAAGTTTTTTTATGAAGTACAAAGGAACTGCTGCCCCGTGGTCAAGGGTTAATGGTACTTCATAGGCCCTGGCATTTTCCTTTTTCAATGCAACAGCAGCTATTCCGGTCTTTTCTGCCTCATTAATTATTTCATTGGTTAGCTGTAGATTAATTTTGAGATCGAAAGTAACTTTTTTAGCCCCAAAATTTCCAAAATCACCGGTAAGATTCTCGACCGCTATAAGTGCTACAGCATCACTAAATACAGTTCCATGAGGTGTTATTATTATGATTGTATCTATGTCGGCACTATCGATTTCTTTTCCAATGGCATTACAGCTGTCTACAGTTCTCTGAATCTGTATTTCCTGCCCTTTCCCAACCTCGGGAATTATCAGAGGAGGGTGTGGCATTAAAAAATATCCTCTCATTATCAGCCTCCATGGTAATTACTAATCATATTATACTCCAAAATCTATATTGTTATAATACACTGTAATGTCAGCCTAACAGTTTAATCAGCTCATTTGTATTTTTTAGTCCCAGCTTTTTCAGAATACTGGTTTTTTGATTTGAAATAGTCTTGTTTGCTGACTTTATTTCTATGTTCTTTCCAATGATCATATCAAGGACACTTCTTTCAGCAACAGATAATTCGTCCAGAATCAGCTTTCTTAATAAAAGTTGGTGCGGAGTAATTCCATTTGCAACACTTCTGACAGTTCCGCACAAAATGGGAAATTGGCTTTTATACAGGTAATCAGAAGCAAAAGACTTTTTAACGGCATATTCAAGGACTATTTCCGATTCCTGAGACGTGAGTATTATAATCTTTGCCCCTGTCTCAAGCCTAATATCCTTTGCAATATTCAAACCGTCCATTTCAGAATTGGAGAGATTCAGGTCTATCAGCACAATATGCGGCATATATCGATAAGCCAGCTCAAAAGCAGCTTTAGTATCTGAAGCAATTCCGACACATTGGAAATCCGGTTCTTTTGTCAACTCTTGTTTAATAAGGTAAGCAAAATCTGCGTCATCTTCTACAATTAACACCTTTATCAAGCTGTTCATTATTAACCAACCTCTTTTCTTCTTATCCTTTTAAGTGGGAAACAAAGAATAAACCTCGTTAAACCTTTTTGGCTAAACACCTGTATTGATCCGTCATGAGCCTCCATAACAGCTTTACAGTAGGATAAACCAATTCCGAAATTAATGTTGTTTTTCTTTGTTGTATAAAATGGCAAAAAGAGCTGTTCGAAACTTTCCTTGTTTATTCCTACTCCATCATCGCATATTTCAATACAGTAGCTTTCGTTTTTTTTATAGGCTGATACCTCAATTTTTCCATTTCCGGTAACTGCCTCTGATGAATTCTTTATAAGGTTGTAAATTACTTCAGCCACCGCCTGACCATCACATTTTATATGCGCATCCTCCTTTAGATTGATATAAAGTTTGGTTTCTCCTCTCTGGAGCGGCTTGAAGGCTTCAAGAGCATCATTTATCATGTTTGATGCGCTGCATAAATCATTTCCGGCCATTTTAGGAGCGAGACATTTATTTGTTTTTTCAGTAAAATTTACTAACTGTCTGGTAGATCGTTCAATAATATCAAGCTCCACCATCTGCTCGTCCCCCAGCTTTTGTCTGAGGCTTTCCACCGACCAGTTAATTTTTGTCGCCTGATTTTTAAGTAAATGGTTTATGTACTGCATATTGGAGTTAACAGATTCCATTTTAGAATTCCAGTCGTACTTGACCAGTGATACCTTCAAGCCCATGAATCCTTCCTTGTATGCCATATACCCATAAAACAATAAGACTACTATTACAATAAATTCGTTATACTTCCACACTTTTTTCAGCCAGTTTATATTAATAGAATGTATTACGAATATTGTAAAGAGCCAGAAAATATAAGGCACTACAAATACTTTTGTTATTATCCGCTTATTTCGTCGTATTTTTTCGTCGGACTCATTTTTTATACCTCGGTATATTATGATAAAGCCGGCAATACCGTAGCCGATATTATATGCCGACATCACATACCAGAAATCCCTTCTATTCAATTGATAGTACTTAAAATATATCGGATAGTAAATTATTAATAGAATTGTTATTAAGATACCTGTGCAGAATTGAACCAAAAGAATAACCTTTTTATCAGAGTTGTCATAACCGGCAAAATACATTGACATTGTGATAAAGCATAAGGGGAAAAGAAGATATAGTACTGCTGTAAGGCAGCTATCTATGGTAACATAAAGTTCAGTGCTTATCCCAGGGTATAGCTTAGTAAATACAGGAACTAGCTTTTCATTTAAATATTCCTTGAGGGTACCAATAGAAGCTATCAATAAACAATATGCAACCCATCTGTTGGTTTTGTTCACAAAACCTGAATAAATTAAAAAAACAGCCAGTACCCATAATGCAAGAGTAAATATCATAAAACCCTACCTGCTGCTTGTATTTGATGTCAAATTAATTTTATCATAAAACCATTAGGAAACAATAATACAAAGGTAATATTTTCCTACATTTTTGGAACAAATGACATATAATGTCGATGAAAGGAAAAGCCTGCATTTAACAACTATTAATGCAGGCTTAAAACTATGGCTCTATACTAAACGTTGGGGTAGAATAAAAAAAAATGAGGCATAATGCTTCGAATTCTTGTAAACTGAAGTTACCACACCACACTTTTCAAGAAGGAGAATGTATATGCCTCATACAGATTATAT
>JAEZKZ010000022.1 GCA_023415305.1 Bacillota bacterium | reverse complement strand
CTCCAGTATATAGGCTTTAGAACCTATCCTTGTATCAATACCGTCAACTACTGCATATATACCTTTTCCGTGGAAAGCCCGGAAATCCTTTACCGACATCTCTGCGTAGTTTTCTGACCCATTTACTGCATTACAGATAGCTTTTCCTATGGGGTGTTCTGAACCCTTCTGAGCATTTGCCGCCATGTTTAGTAATTTTTCCTTTGAAAGGCAATGAATATCCTGATTTATAACAATAAAGTCCGATAAAGTAAGTTTACCGGTAGTGAGAGTCCCTGTTTTATCAAATACTACAGTATTTGTCTTATAAGCCTTTTCAAGAACATCTCCGCTTTTTACTAATATTCCGCTTTTCAGAGCTCTCGTCATTCCTGACATAATTCCAGTCGGAGTTGCAAGGCCTAATGCACAGGGGCAGGATACAACTATTACTGCAACAGCATATATAATAGGTTTATCAATCAGAAATATGGAGTAATCCAGAACAGAAAACCATGTAAAAAATGTAATCAGTGAAAGTAATAATACTGCCGGAATGAAAAAAGCACTGACTTTATCTGCTGTTTTTTGAATATTGGCTTTACTGCTTTGAGCTTCTTCGGTCACTTTAATAATCTGTGACAGTAAGGTATCACTTCCAACCCTTATGGCTCGAATTTTTATAAAGCCATATGTGTTCAGCGAGGCTCCGGTCACTGTATCATTAGTGCTTTTTTCTACAGGAAGGCTTTCTCCGGTTAGCATTGATTCATCTACAGCCGAGCTGCCCTCAATTATTATTCCGTCAACAGGTATTTTCTCTCCAGGTCGTACCATGACTATGTCATCAACAGCTACCTCATCTATCGGAAGCTGAATTTCATCAGATTTCCTGATAACAGTTGCCAGCTTGGGTCTCAGGGAGAGAAGGCCTTCAATAGCCATGGAGGTACTCTTTCTGGATTTTGCCTCAAGAAATTTACCCAGCAGAACAAAGGTGATAATTACCGAGGAGGCTTCGAAGTATATATTTTTCATACCTGACTGTAAAAGATTATTATCATAAATCGAGGTATAAAGACTGTAGAAGTATGCAGCAGAGGAACCAAGTACTACAAGCAAATCCATGGTTGCTTTTTTCCACCGTAGAGAATAAAAAGCGTTTTTATAAAATTTGAAGCCAACTATAAATTGAACAGGTGTTGAAAGTACCAGCTGCAGGCGCCAGTCATGGAGCAGTCTGGCCTTAAAGCGCAGATAATCAATTATATATGCAGCAGTTGATTTCTCGGCGCCTGGAAAAAAATAGTCATGGCAAAAACCTATACCACCAAGAAACATGGCAATCAGCATGGGAAAGGTTAAAATTGCTGATAGAACCAGAAGACGTTTTAGTTTTTGCAGCTCCGAATGTCTTTTGTGCTGATTAATCTGATCTGATAAGCTATCGCTTACTGAAAAGCCAAGTTTTTCAATGTTATTTTTAATCAGGCTTAGATTTACCTTATCCTTATTATAGTTCAGAAAAGCTTTTTCAGCCGCATAGTTGACTGTGACCTTTTCAACACCGTCTATTGAACCGACCCTTGTCTCTATGGATATTGAACATAGGGTACAGGTCATACCATATATTTTTAGCACCGCACTTTCCATTAGAACACCACCTTAAAAAATAATAATAAAGCGGAGTTACAAATTGCAGTATTTCTGCAATTTGTAACTCCGCCTCCTGAATATCCGGTCAACGGTATATATTGGTTATTTGCTTAAAAACATACTTATATATTCCTATAATATTCTTATAAATATCTAAAAAATACTTGTAATATACGTATAAAGGATTTGGAAATTGTATAACATACAAAGTATATATGAATACTATAATTATATGTTTAATTCTATATTTTGTCAATTACAATAGAAAATATTGACATTAACTAACTGTTCGATTATTATAGAACTATGAATAAATTAAATTTGGTCAAAATTTTTAAAGCTCTATCAAGCGAACAAAGGTATTTAATATTTGAAATGTTGTATGAGTGGCAACAGAGCGCCAGTAGTGAGGATGGAAGTTTTCTATATACTGACGGCATGGAGAAATGCTTTACCAAAGCATGCTGCTGTATGCAACTGTCAAAATCAACTATTTCGCATCATTTTAAAGAACTGGAAAATGCGGGACTTATTTCGTGTACCCGTAACGGACAAAGTTCTGTATGCAAGGTTAATATGGAAGCCGTTGAAGCTATACGCAGTTTTTTGAAATAAACAAAAGGATATATACCAGAAGTAATATTTTAGAGCAAAATTTTTTGATTAAATAGTTCTATGGTTGTAGAACAATGAAATATATATTTTTTAACACTAAGAGTAAACTATAGAAGGAGTTAAAAAATTTTAGGATAAAAGTTCGACTTCTATAGAACAGCATATAAAGATTATATGGAAAGGCGGAGATTTATGGGTTGGAATTTTGACCAGGCGCTAAAGCTGTTTTCTAGTGATGACAGAGCCTGTATGCTTAATGGGGGATACTTTGGAATTGAAAGAGAAACTCAGAGAATTACTCCAAAGGGAGAGCTTGCTTTAACACCACACCCGGCTGTTTTTGGAGATAAGGAGGAAAATACCCGTATAACCACTGACTTTTCAGAAAGCCAGATCGAGATGATAACACCGACCTTAGAAAGTGTGGAGGAGGCTTATGAATCATTAAAAGAAATATTTACCGAAGTCGAGAAAGGTATTAAGGAAGAGTTTCTCTGGCCGTTAAGTATGCCTCCCAAACTGCCGACCGAAGAAATGATTCCAGTTGCTGTCTTCAAGCAGACTAAAGAGGGGCGGGAAAAAACCGCATATCGAAATGGTTTGGCTTATCGCTACGGGAAAAAGATGCAGATGATTTCTGGAATTCACTATAATTTTTCATTTAAGGAGAGCATGATTCAGACGTTACATGAAAGGTTCGGAGGGAATAATAGTTATATAAACTTTAAAAATGAAATGTATATGGCGATTACAAGAAACTTTTTGCGCTATAGATGGCTGCTGATTTACTTGTTTGGAGCTTCTCCAAATTATGATGCCACATTCAGTTCAGTTATTGAGCAAGAACTAAAGATAGTTGAAAAGTGCTGCCCCGAAAGTACTGCTCTACTGCACAATTTTAATCAGAAGGCCACTTCACTCAGGGTAAGCAGATTTGGGTATTCGGATATTAATGGCGGAAAAATTAATATTTATTTTAACGACCTTGATGAGTATATGGCAAAGCTCAAAAAAATGATTAATACAAAAAGCAAAAAGTATTCAAAAATAGATGAAAAGATGGGTGATAAGGGTATTCAGTTGAATAAAAATATACTGCAGAAGGAAAGTGAATTTTATTCAACAATACGCCTAAAGCAGAATACTTCTCCGGGAGAAACTCAGCTCAGTGCTTTGGAGGAGAGGGGAGTCAAGTATCTCGAAGTCAGGCTGTTGGACATAAATCCCTATGAAAAAACGGGTATTACACTTCAGCAATTACATTTTCTACAGGTTTTTATGCTCTACTGCTTATTTGAAAGGAGCCCTAAAATATCTCAGTATGAGTTCGAAAGAATAAACTCAAATCATCATATGACAGCACTTTTTGGAAGGATGGAAGATTTATTGCTTTATGGGAATGAACTCAAGATACTGCCGTTAAAGGAGTTTGGAAGAATAATATTTGATAAGCTTCAAATTATCGCTGACCTTATGGATAAGGCTGGTCGGGAGAGGAAATATTCCAAAAGCGTAGCTGCAGAATATGCCAAACTTGTGGATTTGTCCTTGCTTCCATCTGAACGGATTCAAAGGGAAATGCGGGAGACAAATACCGATTTTATAAATTATGGGCTGAAGTTGATCAATGAAAAATAATTAATAATAAATCAGAAGGGTAGATTAAGTTATGGTAAATGGTTATGAGAGTCTGGAACTATCAACACAGGTATTGATTGAGGAAGCATTAAAAAGAGGTATAGAGGTGGAGGTATTGGATTGGAATGATAACTTCATCCGTTTGATAAAGGAAGATAGGGTAGAATATATAAAGCAGGCCACAAAAACATCTGCAGATACCTATATTGCTCCACTTATAATGGAGAATAAAGAGGTTACAAAGCATATATTGAATGAAAAAGGCATAAATGTTCCCAAAGGCCTTTCGGTAAAATCCTCAGATGAAGCTTTATTAACTTATGATACCTTTAAAGAAAGAGATTTAGTTGTAAAACCTAAATCAACAAATTTTGGCAAGGGTGTGGTAATACTTAAGCAGCCTGTATTCATCGAAGCCTTAAAGAATGCAGTTCAATTCGCATTGGAATATGATGATACAGCAATGATCGAAGATTTTATTGAAGGCAGGGAATACAGGTTTTTGGTAATTGATAATGAAGTTCCGGCTATACTGCATAGAGTTCCTGCCAATATTACCGGAGACGGAGAGCAAACCATAGAGCAGCTGGTGTTTGAAAAAAACAAGAACCCCTTAAGAGGTGAGGGGTACAAGACCCCACTTGAAAAACTCAGGCTCGGTCATGTTGAAAAGGATTATCTTGCACTACAGGGTAAAGATTTTTCATACGTTCCCAAAAGAGATGAGACGGTCTTCCTCCGAGAAAACTCAAATATCAGTACCGGCGGAGACAGTATTGATTTCACTGATGAAGTGTCAGCAGAATACAAGAAAATAGCCATCGAAGCCGCAAGAGCTGTGGGAGCAAAAATATGTGGGGCAGATATTATAATCCGCAATATAAAGGAAGCTCCAAATTCGAGTAATTACAGCGTTATTGAGTTGAATTTCAATCCGGCTCTTCATATTCACAACTTCCCCTATAAGGGTGAAAACCGGCATGTGGAAAAACATGTGTTAAAGCTTCTAGGATTTTAGAAGTATACTAATAGCTATAACTGAGAAAATAACTGTTAAATGACATGTATCGGCCCATATAGGAATAAAATATATTGATAACTCCAAGCGTACCATAAGGGGCTTCAAATGATCAATATATTTTTATCGTGCAGCAGTAAGGATCATGATTACATTAGAACAGTAATTGATAATTTAACAGAATTACCTGATAAATATAACTTGATTTATTTCATGCAGCCTTATAATGTGGACACTACAATGGAGTTCATATTAAAACAATTAAGTGAAGCAGAATTGTTTGTCGTGTTTATATCAAAGAGTTCTCTTATGAGTAAATTTGTTCAGTCAGAAATCAATGAAGCTGTGAGATTATCCAAACTTGGAGTGATAAAAGAGATTTGTTCCTTTATAATTGACTCGGAGATACTCATAGCTCAGGATTACAGAATACCAGAATACATTCTAAACAGTAATATACTTTATGCCCAATCTCCACACATGGCAATAGAACTCTTAAAGAACATTATTTTGAAATATTAAGAATTTACGGGGATTGAAGTTATGGATAATGTCAGCGGTATCAATGCAGAAAATTACCTGGACAGCTATCTGGCCTATTACGATGCGAAGTCAATAAAGAATAAAAAGCGATATACTTGTCTTGTTTTGCTGGACATAATTATCTCAGCAATGATTCCGTTTGCAGCATTATTTATTGATGTATTCGGTCCGGCCAAGTACATAGTTGCACTGATGGGGTCGTGTATAACCATAGCTACTGCATTGAATACCACATTTGGTTACCACAAATTATGGATTGAATACCGTACCGTAGCCGAAACATTAAAACATCAGAAGGATCTTTATATTAATAACTGCAATCCGTATAATGATGACAACAAAAGAGAACTTTTACTATTCGTAGTAAATTCCATACTGGAGAAGGAGAACAGAAACTGGAAGAGCATTGAATTAAGTCTGATTAAGCCGGTTAAGACCTAAATTGTGAATTGGAAAAGCTATGGTAACTTATAAGTGCAACATTCAATGTTCAAGTATACCCAATTATTGTTCTAAATATTTGTTATATTTGTCGGAGAATAGGTTTTAAAGAAGATTTCTCTTTTGCAGGGATATCTTTCACCGTCAATACCTGTTATTATATAATCGCCTTTATTAATGTAATGCTTCCCCTCAAGTGTAACGATAAAGGGTACTTTCTCGAATCCGACGGGGTTTTGATAATTTGTAGTATCCAGTCCTGCTTTAGCAGCTGTATCCAAATCATCAAAGCCGTCTTCCAGGCCGATTTTGTATTCAATTGCTTCTATAGGTATCGGATTTTTTATATATTTTGCCACAGTTAAGCCTCCTCATTTTATATTATTGAACAACAGTGTAAAATTTATTCAATTGTCAGTGTATCAATACATAATATGAGGATGACCTGAACATTGCTATTGACAATGTATGGAAATGTATTTTATACTATTAGTTGTATAATAAATAATTAAAAGAAAGGAGTTGTTGTATATGTCTTTAAGTTTAATTGTTGAGGTGGCTCTTTGCTAATTTAATAATGGCTCGGTTCATAGGATATTTTTTGTCCTTTTTGTTCCGGTGCAGCTTCTTTCGAGCAACTGAATTGTGAATGCAATAATTGGAGTAATTTTGCACGCATTGGTAGCGTGTTTTTTTATTGCCTTTTTATTGTTGAAAATCCGCAGGTGGTCGCTATCTGCGGATTTTTTTATCTGAAAAATTTTTTAAGAGATGAATAGTTTAGAGAAAAGGAAAGTAATTTTGCTCGATGTGGAATGATAATTAGCAGAGAGAAAAAAGTGAGCATTGGCCATAAGGTTAAGGTGAAATAATAAAATTGGCCATAAGGTTAAGATGAAATAACTAAATAGGTTAACTACGCTTCAAGGCGTGTCAAAGCCACTATCGTGGCGGAGGAGGTTATTATGGTTAAAAAGAAGAGTACTGTCGATTATATGAAGGAAATACGCGGAAGCTGGGTTATAAATCCCAGAACAAGAGTTCAGGAGAACAGCTTGAAAAATAAAAAGAAACGAAGACAGGAAGAAAAGAAATTTTTAAAGGATGATTATTGATGAATATAAAAGATTACGGATGGAATGAAGTTTTTCAGAATGAATGGAACGTCACGGCAGCACCAGGCATGTATCCCGGGCGTATAATCGCTGATTTCGGGCAACAGCTTAAGGTTGTAACCGACCAGGGTGAGTTTATGGTCAACAGACCCATACAGAAGGTTGATGGCAGTGTCCAGCTGGCCGTTGGTGATTGGGTCGCCCTGGAAACAATACAGGGAGCAGATACTTTTATCAGGTTTGTTCTCACAAGAAGAACAAAATTCTCAAGAGCTGCAGCTGGTATCGAGGTCAAGGAGCAAATTGTGGCAGCTAACGCAGATACGGTTTTTTTGATTCAATCTCTGAATAAGGATTTTAACATGAAGAGATTGGAACGATATTTGATTGCTGCCTGGGACAGTGGTGCTGTGCCTGTAGTTATACTGACAAAGGCAGACTGCTGTGAGAATGTTGCTGAGAAAATGAATTTGGTATACGGCACAGCTCCAGGTGTAGAGGTTTATGCAATAAGTTCTGTGACCGGTCAGGGTCTCGAGGAAGTCAGCAAATATCTGCAGCCCGGAAAAACAGTTGCACTGCTTGGTTCCTCGGGGGTTGGCAAGTCTACCCTGGTAAATAAACTGGCCGGTGAAGAAATTCTTAAAACCCAGTCAATACGTGAGGACGACAGCAGGGGTAGACATACCACAACTCATAGAGAACTTGTTCTTCTTCCTGGCGGAGGACTTATCCTGGACACTCCGGGAATGAGAACCCTATCCATTTGGGATACAGATGCAGGAATGGAAATAATGTTTGGAGACATAGAAGAACTCATTTCTCAATGTCGTTTTCATGACTGCAAGCATCAAACTGAGCCCGGTTGTGCTGTAAGAGAAGCTCTTGAAACAGGAAAAATTGATAAGCAGAGATGGGAAAGCTGGCTGAAATTACAAAAGGAGATTGCTCATATGGAAGCAAAGAAGGACGGTAAACTCAGGCTTCAAGAAAAGCAGTGGGGTCGACAAATAGCTAAATTTCAGAAAGAGATTTCAAAAGGGAGGTTTTAGTATATGGAAATTAAAATAAGAAGTGAAAAAACAGCAGATTATACAAGTATAGCGAATGTTACATACGAGGCATTTTTAGGTTGGCATCCTGATAACCAATATGTATCAGAACCTGTCCTTGTTGATCTTCTAAGGCATAATTCATGCTTTAATCCGGAATTATCACTGGTGGCCGAAATGGACAACAAAATTGTAGGTCACGCTTTGTTTTCACCATATAAATTTGTTGTACAAGGCGGTGAAACTATGGGAGCAGTCCTTGCTCCCATAGCGGTACTTCCCGAATGCCAGGGAAAAGGTATAGGAGAAAAGCTGATTGAGGAAGGTCACTATAGACTAAAGGAATTAGGATACACTTTTTCTTTACTATGTGGACATGATACCTACTATCCGCGTTTTGGATATAAGACTAAAATGTTCTCGGCAAGCGGTACCATTGTAAATTTAAACCATGAAGATTTTGACTGCGGACAATACAGCCTCAGGCCTGTTTTCCAAAAAGACCTTCCATGGATAATTAAAATGTGGTATGCACGACATAAAGCTGACCCACTCGCGCTGTTTCCGGGAGAAAATATCATTGAATGGAACAATCATGGTATTGGAGCACGTGCTTCTGTAATTCTAAAAGATAATAAAAACATAGGATACATTAGATATAACAATAGCAATTTACGTGTGAAAGAACTGCTGGCAGAAAACGAGCACGTATGTGAAATACTGAAATATCTGGCAGCCATAAAGCACGGTAAGCCTAAGGGTGAATTACATACATTATTGTCCTACGATTGTCTGTACCCCTTAATCAAAAATGAAGAAAATATTGATATTAGCGATGAGAGCACAGCATATACGGCATTTATGATAAAGGTTCTTATTCAGGAATCTTTGATAGAGGATTACTGTGAAAAGATAGAAAAAGATGATGCTAAACCGGGTATTGTTGTGTTCACACCGGCTTTTGATATTGAAGATGGGAGAATTGATTAATGAATACTAATAAAGAAATATTGGATGTAATTAAAAAGTACACATATAAACCGAAAGCCTTTGCACCAGGTGAAAAACACTTCTGGGATGACCCACATATTTCAAAAAGCATGCTGGAAGCGCACTTAAACCAACAGCATGATGCGGCTAGCCGGAAAATATCCACTATTGACCAAACTGTTGATCACCTGATAAAGACTGGTGTACTAAAGCCCGGGATGAGGCTTCTTGATCTGGGATGCGGCCCTGGATTATATGCAAAAAGGTTTGCAGGAGCAGGTTTGGAAGTTGTCGGACTGGATATTTCAGAAAATTCATTAGAATATGCAAGAGCTTTAGCGGACAAAGCAAATTTACCTATTGAATTTAGATGTATGAATTTTCTCGATATGGAATATGAAAATGAATTTGACGCTGTAATTCAAGTTTATGGCGAATTAAGTACATTTTCAGAAACTGCACTTGAAAAGCTGCTTTTAAGCATACGAAAAGCATTAAAGGATGACGGAGTGTTTATTTTTGATGTTTCAACCAGAAAACTGAGAATGAGGGATAAAGGGCAGAACAACTGGTATTACAGTTATGGCGGTTTCTGGAGACCAGAGGGGCATCTTGTTCTTGAAATGGGTTTTGATTACCCTGAACAGGACTTATGGATTGATCAATACATAATTGTTGATGAAAGTGGTGTTAAGATATACAGGAACTGGTTTCATGACTACTCCCTCCACACAATAACTGACGTACTAACGAAAAATGGATTTGAAGTCCGTGAAGTGTGGGATGACCTAACCGGCAGCAAATATAGCGAGGATGGGGACTGGATTGCAGTAGTCGCGTCCCTTGGAACAGAGTTGAAATAGTGTTATAATCAATTTTATTTACCATTCATGAAGATTTATCATCGATGGCATAGGTTGAAACAAGTATTAGTGTGGAGGCTAGCGTGAAAAATACATTTTTTAAGTCATCGTACATATCACGCAGCAAAAACCCGTAAAGCGGCTTTTTATTACTATTTGTATACGCGCTCTGCGCGTAGATGGGGGCTGACATGATATTATCAGGCAAAGAAATTCAAAACAGACTGGGAAAAGATATTTTTATTGAACCGTTCAACCCAGGCCAATTAAATCCTAACAGCTATAATTTAAAACTATATAACGAATTACTGGTATATGAAGATGAGTGTCTTGATATGAAGAAGGAACACAGGGTTAAAAAGCTTACGATACCTGAGGAGGGGTTAATTCTTGAACCCAACAGACTCTATCTAGGCAGGACCAAGGAATACACAAGAACAGAGAATCACGTGCCAATGCTTGAAGGCAGGTCTTCAATAGGGCGACTTGGGCTATTTATTCATGTTACTGCAGGCTTTGGTGACGTAGGATTCTCTGGATATTGGACTCTTGAAATACATTGCATTCAGCCTGTTAAAATCTACTCTGGTATAGATATATGTCAGATATACTATCATACTATTGAAGGTGATTACGAAAAGTACAATAGCGGAAAATATCAAAATAATAACGGCATTCAGCCAAGCCTTATGTATAAGGAATTTAAAAAACTTTGAAACTATGAAAAATAAGTAACCGGCGTTTTAAAAAACATCTTTACAATCCTTGAAACACTATGCTATAATATTTTGCGTATGTAATACGGATGGTCCTCTGCACAGGGATGTATATGATGCACGAACATCTAGGAGAGGAAGGAGGAAATTAAAAATGGATATATTGAAATCAATTGAAAATGAACAGATAAGAACTGACCTTCCTAAATTGGAAATTGGTGATTTTATTAAGGTTCATGCAAAGATTAAAGAAGGAACCAGGGAAAGAATCCAGGTATTCGAAGGTACAGTTATAGCATTAAAAGGTTCCGGTTTAAAGGAAACTTTTACTGTAAGAAGAGTATCTTACGGTGTTGGTGTTGAAAGAATATTCCCTGTTAACTCACCAAGAATCGATCATATCGATGTAGTTAGAAAAGGTGTTGTTAGAAGAGCTAAGCTTTACTATCTGCGTGATAGAGTTGGTAAGGCAGCAAAGATTAAAGAAAGACTCGACACTAAATAATTTTACGTGTTAAACGAACACACAACAGGAAACCTAGGGACTACAATTCCCTAGGTTTTTAGTTTGCTGTCACAAGATTGATATATAGAGTTTGAAACTCAACGTACTGCTATTGCGAATGCTGTTAAATAAATGTAATTTGTATAATCGGACGTTTTTTTATATAATAGAGACGATTTGATAATTCAAATCTATAAAGGTCTACGAGGTGTTATACCAATGGAAAATCAAAAGTATGAGAATAGTGAAGAAAAATTGAATATAGAAAATAAAGACAAGCCATCATCTGAAAAAAAGGAAAAGAAAAAGAATTCTCCCGGCAGAGAGGTTTTTGAATGGTTTCTTGTTATTGTAGCAGCAATTTTGATTTCAATGCTAATCAAAGCTTTTATTTTTTCAACTTATAAGGTTGACCAGGTCTCAATGGAAAACACTTTGATTGCAGGACATAACGTTATTGTTTACAAAACTGGTTATTTTTTTGATGAACCTGAGCATGGGGACATTATAGTTTTTATGCATGAAGAAGGTAAATTCAAGAGTATTTTTAAATATCTGCCCATAAAAAATCCAGGTGAAGTAGACTATATAAAGAGAGTGATAGGACTCCCTGGAGATCAAATAGATATACGGGAAGGATATGTTTATAGGAAAAACGCAGGAGAAGCTGATTTTACAAAGCTTGAAGAGCCTTATATAAAATTACAGGGAGCAACAGAGTCACACGGTATGGAACTTCCTTTTACCGTGCCTGAGGATAAAATATTTGTAATGGGTGATAATAGGGAAAAAAGTATGGACTCAAGACAGATTGGCCCTGTGGATATGGATGCTGTAATAGGAAAAGCTGTACTCAGAATTTGGCCATTCTCCAAATTCGGTGGGCTAAAATAAAAATTATTTCATGTAAATATAAAAGGAGAATTAAATGAATATACAATGGTTTCCGGGGCATATGGCAAAGACCAGAAGGCTTATTGCCGAAAATCTGAAGCTGGTTGATGTTATTATTGAGCTGTTGGATGCAAGAATTCCTTTCAGCAGCAGAAACCCCGAGATAAATTCTTTGATAAATAATAAACCTAGACTTATTGCTTTTAATAAATCCGATCTTGCTGACGAGCAGATATCAAGACAATGGGTTCAATGGTATGCTGAGCAGGGAATCAGATGTATATTAATAAATTCAATTAATGGTAAAGGGCTTAACGAAGTTAAATCCAGGGCCAGGGAGCTTATGTCAGAGAAAATTGAAAGAGACAGGGCCAAGGGTAAGCTTTTTACACCTGTAAGAACTATGGTTGTTGGTATTCCCAATGTTGGCAAGTCGTCCTTTATTAATAAGATAGTGGGAAAGGCAACGGCAGTAACCGGAGACAGGCCCGGAGTAACAAGAGGAAAACAGTGGATTAGAATTAATTCCGAGATAGAATTGCTGGATACCCCAGGTATATTGTGGCCTAAGTTTGAAGATCAGGAAGTCGGAATGAATCTTGCTTTTACCGGAGCCATCAAAGATGACATAATGGATATAAGTGAAGTGGCCATGGAGCTCCTTGTCAGGCTTTCAAGAACTTATCCCAATGAATTGTGTACACGATTCAAGCTGGATCGAGACATATTAAAGGACATTGAGCCACTTGAACTTTTGGAGACTGTAGCCAGAAAAAGAGGTTGTATTGTTTCAAAGGGTCAAATTGACTATTCCAGAATATCGGCTATTGTGCTTGATGAGTTCCGGGGAGGAAAAATCGGAAGAATAACCCTTGAAAAGCCCGGGGAAAGGGAAGAAACAGCGACTTCTAAATCTAATACAAACTCAAATACAAACACTAATACAAACACTAATACAAATAATGACAGTTGTGATGAATAAAGTATGAAAAAACGGGGCTGATTTCAAGTTGAAACTGCCCCGTTACTTTAATATTTACTTATATTGAAAATTGATTTCATTTATATAAATAATTAAAACTTGCCTTTTGTTTTACTTATTTTGACTTAACAAACTTGTCAACCTGTTTCTGCATTTCGGCTAAAACCTTTTTTAATCCCGCCTTGTTCATTTCCGAGTTCATTTTGGAAAGAGTTTTAGTTGGATCCGCCTTACCGCTAGCCAGACTATTAAGATACTTTCTTTCAACAACACGTATATTTACCAGCTGTTTGGTTAGTGCATCAGAATTTACTTCAAAGCCTAACAAAGGCGAGGGGACAGCTTTTGTTATATATTCATTCTGTTTGCTCCAGATATCAGAATCGAATACCGATGAAAGGTAGGCAATTGATTCATTACCAATCATCCATGAAGTCCCCGGATTATAGTATTCCTGTCCTTCATCGAGTATATTGATGTTATTTGCTCCTATTTTTTCATAGTGGTATCCTTCAATACCATGGTTAATCAAATTTGATAGAGTTTCATCAGTATTGACCAGCTCCAATAGCATCAAAGCCCGTTCAGGATTTTTTGAATTGGCTGATATAGCTTGCATTGAACCGGTTACACTACTAGTAGTCAAAGCTGCTTTTCCAAGTTGGATAGGAGTAAAATCATATCCGGTAGAAATCCATACCTCATCACAGGTGAAGGCAGATATTCTTGAATACATAGCAAAAATATTACCAATATTCTTTTTATAGTAGTTATTATCAGGTTCGGATATTTTGGGAATGTAACCTGCCTTATACCATTTATTCATAAGAGAAAACATATCTTTTGCTTCACTTGTCTCATATTCACTTACCACTTTGGTACTTTTTCCATCTCGTAAAACTGCTCCTGGAATATCTAGTAGTCTGTCATAGTTAAGTAGGTTTAGTACATTTTGATCACCGTAATCATTGAAAGGATAAAAACCTATGATTTTTTTCTCTTTTGATTTAATGGTTTTAAGTATTGGTTCTAAATCCTGGAGTTTCTTTATTTTTGTTACATCAACCTTATATTTTTCTACAAGGTCTTCATTTAGAAGAATACCATAATTGTCAATTATTGATGTGCGGTAAACTGGTAAAGCGTATATTTTTCCATTTACCTTAGCACCTTTGAGTATGTTTTCTCCAAGTAGTTCCTTAGTTTTTGGAGCGTAGATATCAAGCATATCGGTAATGTCTTTATAATAAGACTTCAATGAATATTTTCTGTAATTTGCGGCCCAGTAAGCTGTGTAACTAATATCAAAAGGTTCTCCTGCAGCCATGAATGTTGCTATATGTTGTTCAAAATCATCTCCCCACATATAGGTTTTTAGCTCAAGAGTTGCGTTGATTTTGTCCTCAAGATAAGAATTTATTTCCTCTTGGACAATATCAATGTCTTCCTGATCTCCATTACCAATAACAATCCATTTGAGTTTAACCGGTTCTGAGATATCAATTTCAGTGTTTGCTTTAACCGTTATGTTACTACCTAAACAAAAAGTTATAATTAGAAATACCGAAAGGAGAAAAGCTATTTTTCTTAAAGTTTTTCTTTCATCTGAAACTTTAAACATGAGAAATACCCCCTGATGTCAAAAATAATTTAATACAATTATAACACAAATGTTTAAATTTACCAATTATATTACAAAATAATTCAGCCGAATATAATATATTCTGACACTAGCCAAAGCCTTAATTCTGTAGTAAAGTTATTAATGTTATATGTGTTAGGAATAAAGGTGGCAGAGCCATTAACTTAACGTGAAAATTATACACTTTAATAAATAATAAAAACATCAGGGGGACGGATCTATGGTTAAAATATCCCTTAAACAGATACAGGAGCAGGTTCAGGACAAAACCATCGATGAGGCGATAGATTATTTATTGTCTTTTCAAAGTCATGGTACAGGAGTTGCAAAACTCCTCGAGAAATATTACAAGCTCAAGGAAAAGAAACAAGCCGAAATAGAACGATTGGAGAGAATGCTTTCTTTTGAGAAGCAGGCCCGGGAGGAGGGCTACAGCTACATAGCCGGAATTGACGAGGCCGGTAGAGGGCCTCTAGCAGGACCTGTTGTGGCAGCTGCTGTTATTTTTCGGGAAGGTGTTACAATCGAGGGTGTAAATGATTCCAAAAAGCTCAGTGAAGCACGAAGAGAGGACTTATTTGACGAAATAAAGGATAAAGCATTGGCATATGGTATTCAGGCCATTGACGAAAAATGTATTGATGATATAAATATCCTTAATGCTACTAAAATGGCCATGACTAGAGCCGTTGAACAGCTTCAGCCAAAGGCTGACTGTATACTGCTTGATGCAGTCAGGCTGGAAAGTGTTGCAACCAGGCAGGTTCCAATAATAAAAGGAGACAGCTTGAGTTTTTCTATTGCAGCAGCTTCAATTCTTGCAAAGGTAACCAGAGACAGGCTTTTAACCGAGTACGACAAGCAGTATCCAGAATACGGCTTTGCTATACATAAAGGCTATGCAACACCTCAGCATATTTCAGCTATTAAAAAAATCGGACTTTGTCCGATACATAGATTAAGCTTTGTAAAAAACTTTATTTAGTTGAGGTGATGTTTTGAAAATAGATATTGGTCTGGCACCAGCAGCAGTCAGCACAACATATTCCGGCCCGGACATAATGAGCAAATTAAAAGCCGGTGATAACGTAAGAGCTCAGATTCTTGAAAATTCGGGAAACGAATTGACTTTAAAATTCTCCGACGGTACGGTGGTATCTGCAGCTGCTGCATCGGCCATCGATTCGGCAGAGGGTGAATTTGTAAATCTTACGTTTAAGGGTATTGTTAACGACAAGCCTGCCTTTGAAGTAGCAGAAAAAAACATAATTTCTCAACCGGATAAGGCAATCGACAACATAAGAAACACTCTTGCCTCTCTTAGGTTGCCTGTTACAGACGAAAATATTCAGATAGCCAGAGCATTGCTAGATCAAAATGTACAGGTAACAACTGATAATGTGGCGAAAATGAGCGCTCTTTTAGAAAGCAATACAGGCTTGAAGCTTGATGCGGCCGCTTTTCTTACTGCCTCAAAACTTACAGACGATGCTAATAATATTCAAAAGCTTCAGACTCTTCTTGCTGGCAGATTAAAAATAAGCAACGACATTTCGGAACTAGTAAAACTGACTGATGCACTGGTAAAAGATGGAACTGGATTATCTGCTTCCTCTTCAATGCCTTCGATAAATACCAATTCACAGGTCATAAATAAGCTAATTGGAAAGATTATTGAACAGCTGGCTGAAAAAGGCGTATTAAATACAAGTAGAGACAGCAAGTCGGAGATATCTGACAACTCGGAAGGCTCAGCAAAGACTGGGCAGGGCCAGGCTGATAAAGCCAATTCTGCTGTCTTAAGCAGCAGTGTAAATACCCGGGATGCCGCTATTCAGGGTAAAGTAAGAGATGCTGTTATTTTAAATTCAAACACTGATAAAAGTGCCGACTGGAATACTGCAATTAAGTCTCCTGGAGGTGCACATACAACAGAAGCCGGTAAGGTTAGTGCAAATACTGCTAATGCTAATAACATAGATAACAGTGTAAAGTCCGGTGCAAACACCAGTACCGGAATTGAAAATAATGTCAATATTACTACCAGAACTAGTGATAATCGCGGTACATCTAGCAGTGCCGTTCCCGGAAGTAATATCCCACAGGATAACGATTCATACAGTGCACCTGCGACAAAAATAAGTAATACAAGTACTTCTGTAAATTCTTTAGATTTAAACCATAATAATGTATCTGAGAAGCTTATGAATCTTCTGAAGGGTGAAGCTGTCCCCGGCAAGTCCGATCTACAGCTGTTAAACGCCTTCAACAAAGAAATTAATGCACTTATAAACTCAGGTCGGTTGTCGGGTGAAGAACTGTCGGCAGCAAAGCAGCTTGCCGGGGGAGAAAAACTCTTCGCAACTGCTGTGAATAGTATAAAGAACCTGTTTATCAAAATTGACGATACAGGTGAAACTATAAATCCGGTTAAGCTGTATAAGGAAATGGACGAGGCCCTGCAGGTTCTGAAAAGTACCGTACAGCAGTTGCCGCAGGGTATACGTGAAGCTGCAGCAGTGATAGTAAATAATCTGGAGAGTAACGTTAACTTCATAAATCAGCTGAATAATTACAGCTCCTATGTGCAGCTTCCGTTAAGTATATTTAATCAGAATACAACAGGAGAGTTGTATATGCTTAAGAAGGGGCCTAAGTCAAAAAAGCTTGATCCCTCAAATATGACTGTACTTATATCTCTGGACAGTAATAATATCGGAAGGATTGACACACTACTCAGCATAGATAAGAGAAATATCAGCACTAATTTCAGGTTAGAAAACAGCGAAGTTTTCCCAGTATTAAAGGAACATCATAAGCAACTCTACAATAGCCTTGTTGAAAAAGGCTTCAGGCTGGTAGATTTTACTTATAGACTTATGGAGGAACCGATAAATATAGTTAATTTTGAAGCAGAGGCCAAAAAGGAATTTATTAAAAACTCAAATAGTATTGATATAATTATTTAAAATATAGGAATATACAGTAATTGCAACCGCCAGTTGACTGATGAAATGCCGAAAAAAGAATCCAAAGTCTTCAAATCAAACACTTATATATTGATCAGAGCAGAAGTGTATATCAGGGAATTATTTTATTTATCTATTCAATAGTAGGCATTGGTGCGGCTTTATATGGGCTTCGGAAAGTTAAAAAATATAAAAATACCAAAAATAAGCTTGATATTGGATATAGTAAAATTATAGGAGCTGAGTTGAAGTGAAGTACTTAAAATTAATTATTTATATAGTTATATTATCGATTAATATAGCAATAGCTGGCTGTAGTGCAGATAATCATAAATTAACAGTCTATAGTTCAGATAATTATTTAACCGGAAGTAGTACAGATAATTATACATTAAAAGTTAATGCCGTTAATCATGAACAAATACAATTATCTCATAAGGAAAAACTTGAAGATTTTGAATATATGTATGAGATTCTCAAAGAAAATTATCCGTTTTTTGAGGTAAACAAAAGACTTTATGGCGTCGATTGGTTGAGTAAGAAGGAACAGTACTCAAATAAAATTAAGGCAACAAAAAATGATAGTGATTTTTTTTATGCAGTATCCTCTATACTCAACGAACTACACAATGGTCATACTGGCATATTTAGTCGGAATGATTATTTATATTGGAAAGACCTTGTATCGCAATGGGGAGCCGGTAATGGTTCATGGTTAAAACAATTGAATTATGATAAGTCCTTAAAGCGGTATGATATAAATAATAGTAGTGCACAAGCGGTTTCTGAATCACTTTTACATAGGCCCTTAGAGGTTTCCAAAGGTAATATTGCCGGGATATTGTTTGATAAAACAAGTGGTCAGTCACAACAAAATGTTAATACAAAAGTTATTAATAAAGGAGAAACCGCCTACCTGTCTGTTAAAAGCTTCGATTATCGTAATATTGAGAAAGACAGGGAAATAATAATGCCTTTTCTTTACAGCATAAAAGATTATGATAAGCTGATAATCGATATCAGAGGTAACGGTGGCGGTAATGATAGTTATTGGAAAGAAAATATCGTTCAAATGCTCATAAGCAAACCATTGACTTATAAAATATACAGGGTATTCAGAGGTGGAAACTATGAAGAAGATTTTATAAAAGACTATCTGGGCTGCGGCTATGAAGGATTAAATAAAATTAATCTAATTGATTTGGAAGGATTACATAAAACGCCCCCTGAATTAAAAAGAGATTTTAAATACTATATAGACTTTTCTCCAACAATTTTACCTGCTGATGATTCTATTAATTTCAAGGGTAAAATCTATTTACTTGTTGACAAGGGGGTTTTCTCTGCGGCTGAGGCTTTTGCTATTTTTACTAAAACCAGCGGTTTTGCAACAATAGTAGGAGAAAAGACCGGAGGCGATGGTATTGTTGGATCTCCATTGTTCTGTGCACTTCCTAATAGCGGATTTATCTTTAAGTTCTCATATACAATGGGACTAACGGAGGATGGAAGCTGTAACGAAGAATTTAAAACAAAACCTGATATAGAAATTACTCAGAAATGGTATTCAAATATATTTGCTGACAAATCAATTGAATACGTACTTACAGATAAAATTCAAGATACTACGGTTTCAGATATATTAAAGGTAGTATTAATATGCATATTGATTGTAGGAGTTATTATATGTAAAATTTGGTTTAAAATTTTATGATATGAAATTGTTGGTACTTGATTTTTCAAATTAGTATACAAAGACAGGTGAGGTTATGCAGGAAAAACAAAATAATAGGAAAGCACTAAAGCAAGCAACGGCTCTTCAGTACTCGCCTGATACAGATGTTGCACCAAAGGTAATTGCCACAGGGAAGGGAATCGTTGCCGAAAAAATTATTGAAAAGGCTAAAGAAGCTGATGTTCCTGTTTATCAGAATACAAATCTTGCCCAAACCCTTTCCGCACTTGGAATCGGAGACCAGATACCGCCGGAGATCTATGAGGTTGTTGCTGAAATTCTTGTTTTTATTGGGAGTGTTGATAAAAGCTATGGAGAACGCCTTGAGTAATAGCTGTCCGGCAGAAAGCGACGGGGTTCAAAGCCATAATATGGCTTAGGAGGTTAATGTGACTGATATAAATAAGAGAAGGCTTGGAGCTGACGGTGAGGAGAAAGCAGTACAGTTTCTCCTAAAACAGGGTTACAAAATCCTAAAAACCAATTTCAGGGTTGGACGTTTGGGTGAAATAGATATAATTGCAGGAATTGGGGAATATATATGTTTTATAGAGGTTAAGACTAGGCGGTCCTTGACCTATGGTACGCCGGGAGAGGCAGTAACAGCCTCGAAGCAAAAGAAAATAAAGCAGCTTGCTTCCATTTTCTTATCAAAGACATTTAATGCAAAACAGTACATACGCTTCGATGTTATTGAAATAATCCTATCACAAGAGAAATATACCACTGATGAGATAGTGAGTATAAACCATATAAAAAATGCATTTTAGATGCATTTTTTCCTATTTAGCGAATAGGAATCTACATACTTTTTTTCTTATACTAGTGCTGCTTGCTATTACTTGGATTTAACAGTACACTAAAAAATCCATATGGATATATTCCTAGACGCGGAGTTTGAAAAGGGGATTCCCCTTTCCGGTTTAGAGGGGGTGTTCAGAAACACTAAGTGTTTCGTTGAAGGGGGGAGTAGTCCCCCCTAGCGAACAAGATAATTTGAGAGCGAAAAAGAGTAATTAGAACGAGCACAAAGCACCATTGCGAAGCAAATTTCTTGGGAAAGGGAGGCCGGTATATGTTGATATTAGATGCCCACTGTGACACAATTACTACAATAATGGAAAGAGGTGAGGAGCTTCGAAAAAATAACTGCCATATTGATTTATGCAGATTAAAAGAATATGAAAAATATGTTCAGTTTTTTGCAGCGTTTATTTCCCCTGAACATGCTAAAATGGGAGCATTACAGAGAACAATAAGTATTATTGACAGACTATATCAGGAAATAGAAATCAATAAAGATGATATATTGTTATGTCGTAATTACAACGATATTATTAGTTGTTGTCAAAGCGGAAAAGTAGCAGCTGTGCTTACTATAGAAGGTGGAGAGGCTCTGGAAGGCAGTATTTCTGCCTTGAGAATTCTATACCAGCTAGGTGTGAGAGCCATGACGCTGACCTGGAATTACAGAAACCAAATTGCAGATGGAGTACTGGACGGAGTTTCAGGTGGTGGCCTCACACCCTTCGGTCGGGAAGTAGTAACTGAAATGAACCGAATGGGGATGTTGGTAGATGTTTCACACATATCTGAGCCTGGCTTTTGGGATGTTCTGAATTTATCGAATAAACCGATAATAGCATCTCATTCAAATGCAAAAAGGCTGTGCAGCCATGTCAGGAATCTCACAGATGACCAATTGTTAGCATTAAAAAAGAATGGGGGCGTTACAGGAATAAATCTTTATCCTGTTTTTCTTAACAACAGCGGGAAGGCTTCCTTAAAAGATGCTCTGTCACACATTGAATATATTCTGGCCCTTACGGGTGAAGATACTCTTGGATTTGGATCTGATTTTGACGGAATAGATTCAACTCCTGAAGGCCTGGAAGGGGTACAGTGTTATTCAGAGTTGTTAAATGAAATGCTCAGGCTTAATTACAGTGAGTCACTTGTTAAAAAAATTGCTGGTGAGAACTTTATGAGGGTCATTAAAGAAGTATTGTAATAGTA
>JAEZKZ010000113.1 GCA_023415305.1 Bacillota bacterium | reverse complement strand
GCCGATTAGCGCGTTATATCCTCTGATGAGTATGGGATATTTCGGCGGAACACCTACTCATGCTTCAATAGCGGAAATTGCCTTTGCTATTGGAATGTTGGTAGGAGGGGTCATATTAAGCGTTTGGGGTGGTTTTAAGAAACGTACTTTTACCATTGGTGCATCGGTTCTTATGATGGGAATTGGTGTTGCCATATCTGGAATACTTCCCTCAAATGCCTTCATTGCCTTTGCGATATGCTGTATGGTTATGGGAGTGTCAGCTCCATTTTATGGAGTGCAAAATGCCCTATTCCAAGAGAAAATTAAACCTGAATATTTAGGGAGGGTCTTTTCTTTGCTTGGAAGTGTAATGTCATTCGCAATGCCTTTGGGCTTATTGTGTTCTGGTCTTTTTGCGGAACAAATAGGTGTTGAAAAATGGTTTTTGATTTCTGGCATAGGAATTATAACCATATCATTTTTGGTGTTTATACTTCCCGTAGTACAATCACTTGATAATCGTACCATATGAAATAGCCTATGCTAAATTGAGCAAAGGAGGGTGGATTTACGATGGGAGTAATTATTTCTGTGTAATAGCAGGGGCTATTGCACGCTAAAAGTGAGCAACTGAAAAATAGCCTTTGCTAATCCTAAATAACATAGAGTGATTAGGAGATGCAAAATGAGCTATATTAATATATATGACGTTTTGCCAAAAGAAATTGTCGAGCAAATCCAAGAATATGTTGACGGTGTTAAGGTCTATATTCCCAAAAAAGCAGATAACCGTAAATCATGGGGAAGCAATACGGACACTAAGCAATTGGTGTCATCTCGTAACCACCAAATAAGGCTTGAACATCAAAATGGATTAACCGTGTCCGAATTAGCTCAAAAGTACTTTTTGGCAGAAAAAACTATACAGAAAATTGTATATTCACGACAATCGACTGAATAACACTAAAGCGCCTAAGCTGTTGATAGCTTATGGCGCTTCTTCTTTTGCCAAACAAGAAGGAGGAATCAATTTCCAGCCCTGAATGGTATGCTAAAGATATATTAAATTATATTGTGCAATTTTAGATATTCTTCCAGAGTGGAGGTGTTTTTTTGGTTGGAAAAAATAGAGAGATTAATCATTCATTACCCATCCATTTTTCTCAAAATTACTTGATTAATGCAATGCTCATAAATAGATTACTTCAACAGTCAAACATCAATTCAAATGATGAGGTGCTTGATATTGGAGCAGGAAAAGGAATTATAACAAAAGCATTACTTGACCGTGGTTGCAGAGTTACTGCTGTTGAGCTGGATGAAAAAAACAAATTGTATCTTAAAAAACAGTTCAGCAATGAAAAACGTTTTGCTTTGCTTCATGGTGACTTTATGGAATTACCTTTACCGGAAAGGAGCTATAAGATTTTTTCTAATATACCTTTTTTTATTACATCAGATATTCTTAATAAGATTACACAAGCAAAAAATCCGCCCCTTGATGCTTATTTAATATTACAAAAACAGGCAGCTATAAAATATTGTGGGGCAATGGAAACTACATTAAAATCTCTTTTGCTTAAACCCAAATTCAATATGATGATTGTGCACCGATTTTCTCGCAATGATTTTTCCCCAAAACCAAATGTGGATATTGTTTTGTTGCACATTCAAAAGCGCAAACTTGACGAATTTACCATGAGAGAATTTGAGCTATATCGTGATTTTATTTGCTATTGTTATAAAAATAATAGAACCTTTTCCAAAAAGATTTTTTCGTACAGGCAATTAAAAGAACTGAGAATAAGACATGAAATATCAAATTATCAGACCTCTGCAATAGCATATGAGGAATGGATAATATTATTTAAGTGCTTTTTACAGTATGTCAGTGACGAAAAAAAAACGCAAGTGATAGGTTCATACAGGCAGTATTTGATACAAGAGTCACTTCTAAAAAAACAATTTAGAGGAAGAAAATAGACTTGTAATATGAAACTCGCATTTAACGCAAGGCCGCCGTTTTCCTTTTGAAAAATTGGACAAACGGAGGGTGTTGCCCTTTTTTGTAGACACGGCGGTATCAAGGAGGTATCGCTGTGTTTATTTTTAACTCTCATACTCCACCTAATTTCTATTCATCAAAAAAAGCCTACACCCACCAGCGGGAAATTACGGCTTTCAATATGAACACACACATCATCAAGTAAAGGTTAATATTTCCACTTATGCCCGACTGTATTTTCAGTCGGGCATTTTTGCGTTTATAGAGCCTCGCTGCCGTTCTCCACCGCTGTCCTTTCGACTTCAGCAAACCAAAAAATCGAAAGGATGGTAAAAACCATGAAAACAATTAATCTGAAAGATTATTACCCTTACTACACACAAGACACCTTTGTAGAAGTGACTGATGAGCTATTAGCTGTCTTTGAGGAATTTGTAAGAGCTGAATCAGCATATGAGAGAAAGAAATACCGTTACAAAGCTCATTACTCTCTTGACCGTGGCGATGGAATTGAGCACAACATCTTGTTTGTCTCTCTCTCGCTCGATGAGATTTACGAACGTAAGCTTACAAGCCAGCAACTTCACGCTGCCATTGCTTCTCTGCCGGACAAGCAGGCAAAGCGAATCTATGCTCATTATTTTATGGGCATGAGTAAATCAGCAATTGCTAAAGCAGAAGGCGTAAGTGAAAAAGCTGTCCGTATTGGAATAGAAAGAGGTTTACATACCATAGAAAAATATTTAAAAAGTTTTTTCTAAATCACGTTCCGTTTCACAAGGAAAAAAGTCAGGGTATATAGAGGGAGGTATAATCTTCCCCATGTTCCTTGACAATCGAATATACGATATTTTGAGTACGAAACTTATGTGGCTGAAAAGCAAAGCGATATAATGGGCATCGCCATGATGGCCGCTGTAACACACTTGCCAAAATAGGAAACCAAATAATTGATGAGAGCCTTTATGAGCATGGGTATTACAGCAGTCGGAGCGATAAATGCAGCCATTAGACCGAACGGTGGTACGTTCGCCGCAATAACACACATAAGGGATAATGATACTTTCTCACGACCTCCCACAGACTTGAGGGGGAGTTCCTGCAGTATGCGTGGCTTTTGGGACAAGCACATACGGTACTGTGGGGCTATGATAGCTGTGCCAACAGCAACTCAAAATATCCCCTTTGTCGGGGAGCGTGGCAAATACGGCAAACAGATAAAACTAACCGCACCGCATTTTTGTTTTATGAAAATTTGCGGTGTGCTTGGTTTTACTATAAATAATGAAACGACAAACTTTTCATAAATGTTATCTATGCTTATACTTTATATAAGCAATACACTTGGAGGTGATTGCGAATGGAAAATATCAAAAATATATCTAATCCTACTGATACGGCTGCTGCACCGCCTAATTCTTATGAGAAAACCAAAGCATATCAGGATTTTATTAATGTACTTTCTCAGATTATTGAAAAGCATGGTGCAGAAGTTTTAAATGAGATAAATCATGAGAAGTAAAGATATTTTCCAATAATATATTGGAGGTTAACTACTATGAATAGGAGTGGAAAAAAATGTGTACTTTACCCACGTGTAAGTACCGAAATGCAGGTTGACGGCTTCAGCTTGGACGGACAGAAAAATAGCTTAAAGCGATTTGCAGATAGAGAAGAAATGGAAATCGTAAATATTTATGAAGATGCAGGCAAGTCCGGCAAGTCCATTGAGGGCAGACCCGCATTTAAACAGATGCTTGGTGATATTGAAAATGGGTTAGAGATTGACTATATCTTAGTCTATAAGCTCTCCCGCTTTGGTAGAAATGCAGCCGATATTTTAAATTCTTTGGAACATGTTCAATCCTTTGGTGCAAACTTAATTTGCATTGAGGAAGGAATTGATTCCTCGCAAACAAGCGGAAAGCTTTTGATTTCAGTATTGTCTGCCGTTGCAGAAATAGAGCGTGAAAATATCATAGAGCAGACAATGAACGGACGAAAAGAAAAGGCTCGTCAAGGTGGATGGAACGGTGGATTTGCTCCCTATGGTTACTACCTCAAAGA
>JAEZKZ010000094.1 GCA_023415305.1 Bacillota bacterium | reverse complement strand
AGGCCAGGGTCAAGGTCAAGGTCAAGGCCAGGGCCAAGGTCAGGGTCAAGGCTCGGGTCAAGGCCAAGGGCAGGGGGCTGGAGGAAGCGGTGCCGGCAGCGGGAGTGGAAATGGCGACGGAGGTGTTACACCTTATGGACAGGGAGGCATCGCAAATAAACCTCCTTCGGCCGGCAGTGAAAAGGAGTATGAAAAAATTTATACCCCCTCCAGACTGGGAGGTCAGGGAGAAACCTCGGTCATAAACGGAAAAGCTAATAACAACGGTAAAAGTGAAACAACAATAACCAACGACCCTAATACCGAGTTGGGAGAATTAAAGCCTTACAATCAGGTTGTTGGCGAATATAGTGACAGGGCAATGGAAAGTATGGATAACTCATCTATTCCGGGTGGGATGGAGGATATAATCAAAGACTACTTTTCTTCCCTTCAGGATTAAAATTTTAAATTGAGAGCAAAAAATATTTTGAATATTTTCTAAAGGCAGGCTCGACCTGCTAACTGGAGGTCAGCAATGGATGATAAGGAAATTATGAGTATTGTAAATACAATAAAGGCTGTTGAAAATGAGGTCGGTAAAGCCATTATCGGTCAGAAGGATGTTATCAGACAGGTGCTGATAGCTGTATTCACCGGTGGTAATGTGCTTTTGGAGGGCTCACCAGGCCTTGGTAAAACCCAGCTGGTAAAAACACTTTCTAGGGTACTTGATCTCTCATTTTCAAGAATACAGTTTACGCCCGATCTGATGCCCGCTGACGTTGCAGGTACAAACATCATAATGAAGGATGAGAAGGGAAACAGTAAGTTTGAATTTCAGAGAGGGCCGGTGTTCGCTCATCTCGTGCTGGCAGATGAAATAAACAGGGCTACGCCTAAAACTCAGTCAGCTCTGTTGGAGGCTATGCAGGAGCACACTGTAACAGTTGGAAACAGTACTTATCACCTGGAGGAACCCTTTATGGTGCTGGCAACACAGAACCCTCTGGAAAATGAAGGAACATATCCTCTCCCTGAAGCTCAGCTTGACAGATTCTTGTTCAAACTAATGGTACCCTATCCGAATCTTGAGGAGTTAAAAGGAATAATTGGTGTTACAGTAAATAATCAGAGCTCTGATATAGAAAAAATAGTAAACAGGTCCCAGATTCTTGAAATAAGGGATATGCTTAAGCAGGTTCCAATGTCCAAGCTGGTAGAAGAATATGCATTAAAGGTGGTAATGGCGACTCATGCAGATTATGAAAATGCTCCTGAATTATCAAAAAAATATATCAGGTATGGAGCCAGTCCGAGAGCAGCACAGGCTATAATATCAACTGCAAGGGTAAGGGCTGTCATGGAAGGACGTTATAATGTATCCTTTGAGGATATAAGGTATGTTGCGCCGTCTGCATTAAGGCACAGATTCTTTATGAACTTTGACGCTGTGGCCGATGGAATCACACCTGAGAGAATAATAGAAGAAATACTGTCAAGTCAGTTGGATTCAGTAAAGGTATAGGGATATGGAAAAGGTATTCGACCAGGAATTTTATAAAAAGCTTGAAGCTATTTCACTAAAGACCCGTATGACAATTACTGAAGGAGCTGCAGGTGGCAGAAAATCAAAGGCCAAGGGCAGTTCGGTGGAGTTTTCCGATTTTAGGGAATACACCCCCGGGGACGATTTCAGAAGAATCGACTGGAATGCTTACGGACGTTTTGACAGATTGTTTTTGCGGCTATTTATGGAGGAAAGAGAAGCTCTTTTGAATATATTCTGTGATTACAGCAAATCAATGGACTTTGGAGAAAAAAACAAAGGTGCCATGGCTTTGAGAATTGCCGGCATACTTTCTTATCTTGCCCTTAGCAACCTGGATAGAGTAGCACTTAACAGGCTTCATGGAAATGCTATAGTTCCATCCTCTTCCTTTATGGGTAAAAGCACCTTTCAAAAGGCATTACAATTTCTGGAGGCCGGCAGTTTCACAGGGAATACCAGTATTGCCGAGAGTATCAAGCGGAAAGACCTGAAAAGCAGAGGTATTTCGGTGATTATTTCGGATTTCTTTACAGCAGGTTCTATTGATGAAGTTATAAAATATCTTGCCTTCAAGAAGCAGCAGATAATCCTTATACAGGTATTAACCGACGATGAAGTGTCTCCTCAGCTGGGCGGACAAGTACGTCTGGTAGACAGTGAGACCGGAGAGGAAATGAATCTGACCATCACTCCTAAGCTTTTAAAAACTTATGAATTAAAGCTGAAAAGCTTACAGTCAGGAATTCAGGCTTCGACTAAAAAGTACGGAGGAGCTTTCTTCCAGATTTCAACCTCTGACAGCCTTGAAAAAATAGTATTTGAGGATTTTGCAAGAGAGGGAATAGTGTAAAAAGAAGAATCAAACGGAGGTGTGTAATGAGACTTTTTTCTCCAAATGGCTTATGGTTTCTAGCTCTTATTCCCATCTTTGTTTTAATGTATATATTAAAACAGCGGTATGAGGAAAAACAGATACCAAGCCTCTATCTATGGCAGCAGGTAGTAATGGATATGGATGCCACCAGTCCGTTTCAGAAGCTGAAACAGAATATTTTGTTTTTTCTACAGTTACTGATATTATTACTGTGCATTTTTGCTCTGACAAATCCTTTTATATGGTGGAAAAACAACAATTATCAAAATGTTGTACTTGTAGTGGATACCTCAGGCAGTATGAGCGCACTCGGAGAAAAGGATAAAAAACTGGAGGAAGCCAAGCAAAAGGCCGGAGAACTCATCAACTCGCTATCCTCCGGCACCAGAATTACCCTGATTTCAGCTTCGAAAAATTTTAAGGTTGAGATTAGCGGAAGTACTGAAAAAAAAGAGATAATAAACAAGCTAAAATCAATTTCTCCTACAAACAGTGCAGGAAGCATTGAGGATACATATTCTCTGGTAAAAGCCATATGCGATCAATATCAGAGCTACAGAGTAGTTTATTTTACAGATCATAATATGGACTTGAAGGGTCTGAACGGTGAAGTTGTAGAGCTTGGCCCGGAGAGGCCCAATGTAAGCCTTGATTATATAGCCCACACAAAGAAGGACAGCAGCTTGAAAGTAATGGTCAGAGTATCAAATCACAGTAATGAGTCTGAAGAAGCTGAAATATGCCTGTATGGTGAAGAGGAGCTGCTAGACATAAAGAATGAAGTTTTAAGTGGAGGCGAGACAAAAACCATATACTTCGACAATGTGCCTTCTGACCGAAAATACATCTATGGAGAGTTATCCAAAGAGGATGGGCTTCTGGAGGATAACAGGATTTATTCGGTTATAAAGCAGAAGGAAGCAAAAAGGGTTTTAATGTCCACTGAGCAGAACGTTTTTCTCGAAAAGGCCCTTAACACGTTAAAGGATATTGATTTGTTCAAAACACTTCCAGATGAAAAAATAAATGAGGAATTTGACTTGTATATTTTTGACGGAGACCATCAGGGACAGCTTCCTCAAAAGGGGAACATCCTTTTTATAAATCCGAGGAAAGACAATGCTTACTTCAAAGCCGGGGAGGAAATTAGCGGCGGTAAGGCTGCTATTGCTTCTCACGCAATTACAAAATATATGAGCAACAGTGATTTTGTAGTATCAAGAATTAGTTCTCTTGAAATGCCTTATTGGGCAAGCCCTTTAATAACGGTAAATGAAAGTAATGTGTCCTTTGCAGGCGAAATTATAGGCCAAAAGGTTGCAGCAATAGGGTTTGATCTGCACAACTCGGATTTTCCCCTTACTCTTGAATTCCCGGTCTTTGTTAATAACCTGATATCTTACCTGATGGATAGAGATACCATGTCAAATGCTCAATACAGCTGCGGTGACGAGATGGAAATCAATCCGTTGCCAGAGGCTGAAAGTATATCGGTGAAAGACCCTGACGGTATAAGTACGGAACTTAGTTCAAAATATCCTTTGAGACCTTATGAAAATACCTATAACACCGGCATTTATGAAATAAGTCAAAAGGCAGGAGATAAGCAGATTCAAAAGCTGGTGGCTGTTAATTTTCCGGTATCGGAAAGCGGGCCGGCAAGCATTGTCGACACTGTAAACGGTGAAAATGCGGAAAAACCAAATGCTGCTGAAGCAGGAGGTAATGCTGCTAGTGTGGTTAATAACCGGGGTGGATTCAATTTGTTGAATATACTGCTTCTGACTGCACTTGTTATTGCAGCTGTTGAGTGGTTGGTTTATGTACGTCAATATCGAACTTAATCAAAAAATTGAAAGGACACATGTTATGGGACTCGGCTTTGATAGACCATATTTGTTACTTCTGATACCGGTTTTACTGGGATTGGTGCTATTATCAACGAAATGGCTTAGAAGAATAAATAAAAGCAAAAAAACACGGATAATAGTATTGCGCTGTATAGTATTAACACTTCTGGTTCTGGCGTTGAGTGGTATGAGTTTGACGTGGAAGCTGAATAATGTGACCACTCTTTTTCTCATTGATGCATCCGACTCCACATATACAAACAAAGCCAATATGGAGCGATTTGTCAAAGAGGCCTATAAGCTAAAGGGGCAAAAGGATAAAGTCGGAGTTATATCCTTTGGTGATAACGCCCAGGTAGAAAGCTTCGTTAGTGATGAAGCAAATTTTACAAAAATTGAAGGAAAGATAAACGGGAACTACACAAATATTGAAAATGCAATTGCAGCTTCCTTATCGATATTTCCGGGTAACAGCAACAAACGGGTGGTTTTAATTTCCGATGGAGAAGAAAATACCGGCAGTGCCGCCAAGATTGCCCTTTCACTTCAGGAACAGGGTATAGACTTCAAATATCATAAGGTTGAGAAAATTGCAGGAGAAGAAGCCCTGGTGGAAAAGATTGAAGTTCCTGAAAGGTTGGCTCTTGATGAAGAATTCAATCTAGTTGTTACTATAAACAGTACTGCTGTCCAAAAAGCAAAATTAACCTTAATCAGTGACAGAACAAAACTTTCGGAACAGATAGTTCAGCTTCAAAAAGGCACAAACAAATTTGTTTTCAGAGATAGGGCCGCCGAGGGTGGCTTCAGAAGCTACAACGTACTGATTGAACCTGAAAGGGACAGCCAGAGCAAAAACAATGAAGCTTCAGGCTTTACCAATATAGTTGCAAAACCTAGAATTCTTGTAATTGAAGATAACGAGGGCGAGTCGGATGAACTGGTTAAAATGCTTAAGGCCTCAAAGGCAGATTATACACTTGTAAATGCAAGGAGTGCACCGGGTAATATTCAGGATATGAATGCCTATAAAACAATCATAACCTGCAATGTTCAGATAGACAACCTGAATGTTGGCTTCAGGAATTCTCTGGAAAGCTATGTCAAGGATTTTGGAGGAGGCTTCATAGCCACCGGAGGAGATAATTCCTTCGCTCTGGGCGGGTACTCCCAAACTCCGCTGGAAAAGGTACTGCCGGTATACATGGATATGAGGGGGAAAAAGGAGGCGCCTAAGATGGCATTGCTGCTGATTATTGACAAATCAGGCAGTATGACCGAGGGAGTTGCAGGTGTCAGTAAGGTTGACATGGCAAAAGAGGGCGCCATCAGAAGTCTGGATTCACTAAGAGTGGGCAAGGATGAAATCGGAGTACTGTCTTTGGATGGGGCATACAGCTGGGTGGTAAAAAGACAGCTGATAAATGACCCCAAGGCTATTGAAGAGGAAATTGGTACAATACGTGCTGATGGGGGCACAAGTATAATTCCCTCGCTACAAGCAGCCTATGAATCACTGAAGGAAAGCGATGCAAAAATAAAGCATGTTATATTGCTCACTGACGGTCTTGCCGAGAGAACAGGGTATAATACCTTGTTGGATAACATTAATAAAGAAAATATAACTGTATCGACAGTTGCTGTCGGACAGGATTCAGATAAACAATTACTATCGATGATAGCTAATACCTGTAACGGAAGATTTTATATTACCGACGCCTATTCAAACATACCTTCCATATTTACAAAAGAGACCTTTATGGCCGCCAGAACATATTTAAATAACCGGGAGTTTACTCCTGTAATTAATTATGACCATTCTGTTCTGAAAGGTGTGGCAGAAGGCGGTTTGCCTTCACTTTTGGGGTATGTGGGAGCTTCTCAAAAGGAAACAGCCAGAGTAGTATTAAGAAGTGATGAGGAGGATCCTATACTGACAGTTTGGCAATACGGGCTTGGCAAAGCAGTTGCCTGGAATTCAGATATATCGGGAAAATGGAGCTCAAATTATATTCCCTGGGAAAGCAATCTTAAGCTTTGGCAGAACATAATTAATTTCACCGTTGAGGACTATGATAACGAGAATTCATCCCTTGAAATATCTCAGAAGGGTTCCAAAGCTGTCGTAACCTTAAAAAATAAAACTATTGAAAATGAATTGAACAGTAAAGCAACAGTTATTACCCCCTCAGGAGAAACAATTGAAACAACCCTTAATCCCGTTGCTCCCGGAGAGTATTCCGGTACTTTTGACATAAAAGAAAATGGGGTATACATGGTCAGCGGAAAACAGGACAAAAATGGAGAGTTGATAAATGCTGTAAAGCAGGGCTATGCAGTTCAATATTCACCTGAATATAAAATTAACAACAGTGACACCATTGAAAAGCTTGTTGCCGAGGTCGGAGGGAAAATAATAAAAGAACCCAAAGAGGTTTTCGCTGGGGAAATTCAAAATAAAAGGGGACAGAGAGATTTAACCCCATATCTGATAGCACTTTTCCTTATTTTGTATATGCTGGACATTGCTTTGCGAAGGCTGAATCTGAATACGGGCAAACTGAAGACTGCATTGGAAAAGGCCGTCAGCACATTAAAGCAGTTTAACTCAAATGTACTGAAAATCGGTAATAAAGGTAATTCAAATTCTGAACAGCAGATTAAGCGTAACCTACCTCCAAATAATTTAGGTGTGTCATCACCCCTTAAAAATTCTAATAATGAATTTAATTTGGGTAAAGGTAATACGGGAAACGCCGGAAGCTATGAGAATATAGACAAATATGCTGAAATTGATAGCGAGACTCCTCAAAATAAAAAAACTGAAGTAAAGAATAGTAAAAATGGTAAAGAAGGGAACCCGGCAGACGATAAATCAAAAACAATGGAAGCCAATACTCTTGATACTTCGCAGCTGCTAAAACGGAAGAAATTTAAATAGTACTTAAATAATACATTGTATGTTCCGTTTGTGGGATAAAAAATATAAAATATAGATTAATATGTAAAGTAATTAATAAAAGGAGATGCCAGATGTTAAAAAGAATTGGGGTTAAACAAGCAGGAACAATCTATATTTCAATGAACATTCTTACTGTAATTGTTCATTTACTAGTTATTTTTGGGATAATGCCATATACGTGGACTAATGGTGGCCGGTCTGCAACATATGAAATTGCAAGACAGACATCCTTCAACAGTATTCCCTATTTTGTTGTTTTGACCGGAATAGTATTAGTAGCAAGTGGAATTGTAAAAGTGAAATGGAATAGTGTAACCAAAACCATAATTTCAATATTATTATGGATTAATGTTGCCTACACTTTTTTAGGACTGATTTTTCAGTTTCTTGGTACACCCTTCGAAAAAGTTGTTATGAGTCTTGTGTGTATTATCAGTATTATTATGGGAATTCGTTTGGCAACTGAAAAGCGGCTGTAAGTAAAGCGACAGGGACAAGCGTGGTGCAAATTCTTGGTTGTTAATTAATTAGTGATTTTACAGTCCAGATAATTAGGGGGGAAGAACATGGATGATATATTAAAAGTTAAGCTTCATGAGGTTCCGTTAAAGCATAAAAACGAGCATTCTGGTTATGAGTATTATAAGCGTGAACTTGTACCAAAAAAGAATGCACGGCAATGTTCTATATCTGTTTATGAGATACCTCCAGGTAAATCGGCATATCCATATCATTACCATACAAAGAACGAAGAAGCGTTTTATATTATAAGTGGTAACGGCATACTTAAAACTCCCTCAGGGGATATAGAAGTATCTGCAGGTGATTTTATGTTTTTTCCGTCAAATGAAAAAGGAGCCCATAAGCTAACAAATACATCTGATACAGAGATACTTGTATATTTAGATTTTGATACACATAATGAAATAGATGTAGCCTTTTATCCTGATTCTGGGAAAATAGGAGTCTGGGGTAAAAACCTCAACAAGGTGTTTAAAATAAATCAAGAAGTTGAGTATTACGATGGTGAATAGATATATTAAAGTACTCCTTTTATGAGAGTGTAGGATTTAAAATTAAAAAGAATATTCACAGGTATGGGAATCTGGAGCAGTTAAAATGATCAAGACATGGTAAAATAAATTACTTGAGTTATTACTAAAGCCTTGTTACAGTGGAGGAACTATGAAAAAAAGTTATACATTGGTTTGGGTGTATTAATGCTCAGCATTCAGATTATACACCTATGAGAATGTCATTATTATGATTACGAGATTAGAATAACAAACGGCTCCTGTTGACTTTTTATACAGGAGCCTTCCTTATAAACAATCAATAAATCAAAGAATCATAAATCTACCTTGGTCTGTTGTCAAATGCAGGGTTAAAGGCATAATAATTCTTTGAATCAAGATTTTCCTGAACTACTCTTAAAGCCTCACCAAATCTCTGGAAGTGAACAACTTCTCTTTCACGCAGGAATTTAATAGGATCTTTAACATCAGGGTCATCTGCCAATCTCAGAATATTGTCATAAGTCGTACGTGCCTTTTGTTCTGCTGCAAGGTCTTCTATCAAGTCAGTAATAGGGTCGCCCTTTGACTGGAAGTAAGTTGCGGTAAAAGGCATACCGGATGCAGCTATAGGATATAATGCAAGAGTATGATCCACGAAATAGGTGTCAAACCCACTTTCCTTTATTTCATCTATGGTTAAATCCTTAGTGAGCTGATAAACTATAGCAGAAATTATTTCCATGTGAGCAAGTTCTTCAGTGCCTATATCTGTCAAGGTACCCTTGGCTTCCTTGTAGGGCATTGTATACCTTTGATTAAGATAACGCAGTGAAGCAGCCAGTTCGCCGTCAGGCCCGCCCGATTTCATGTTTTTCTAATTGTTTAATACCGCTTATTGTAAACGGAACTAATACAGCAATTTCCCATAGGCTAACAATTCGGGACATAGCTGCAGTTATTGCCTTGTTGGTAATTCTAATCTGGCTGGGAGAAATAGTAATTACATATTAAAATTGGGGGGACTTAAATTATGAAAAAGAAACTAGTTTTAATAAAGCCGGGTTATAAAAGCACATCCGAACCGTCGAACAATTTACTATTCAGTATAAATTTTTTTCTTGCTGTAAACAATGTTAGCAAGCTTACCGTCTTCTCTTTTACCATTAGCGTTTTGTTTCTTAGCGATGTAACCTTCTTGTCCGGTTTCTTGTCCAAAAAACTCAAACGGTATGTCATCTGTATTACCAGATATTATGTCCGTACAACAATCATAAACATCTTGAATAACGGATTTGGGAACTTTGTGGTATGTGTGTGATATATAGACTTCATCGTATTCATCTGCCCTTTCAAGTAATTTGAGTATGGAAGTTTGATACTCCTCAATACTTGTACTTTCATCCAAAAATACCAAAGTAAAAGGATTACATGCATCCCCGGTAATAAGAATTCTTTTTTCCTTTAATAAAAAGGATAAAGACCCCTTTGAATGTCCGGGTGTTAGAATCGATTCAACAGTTATTTCTCCAAGCTCAAACATATTTTTATCTTCTATGTTCAGAAATTCAATTTGTCTGACAGGGATATAATCATTTTCTTGAACACAACCATTTTGAAAATTACTTTCAATAAAGGATTTTCTTCTTTTTACTTCTCTATCTAAATTATTAAGCAGAGAAGAATCCTTTGCGTTTATGTAAACAGAGTCAAATAAAAAGCTTCCTCCAATATGATCTATATGTACGTGAGAATGAAGTACAATATATGGTAGAGATGTTAAGTTATCTATATATTCTCTAATATTACCAACACCTAGACCAGTATCAATTAAGACGGCTCTTTCTGTTCCTTCAATTAAGTACATTAGCTCATCAAATACTACTCCTCTAATACATGTTATATTGTTATCAATTTTATAAGATTCAAAAAAATTCATATTTTTACTCTCCCATCGCATACTTTATTTACTTTTTATAGTAAATATAATATATATAGTATAACTAGTATTCTGAAATGGTAAAGTATGCACTTTTTTGTTAGATACTTTACAAAAGGAGAGTAATAAGAATGGTATTAAACTTAAATGATGAAAATAATATTTGCTCAATAGACTATACATTAAATGCTATTGGTGGTAAGTGGAAGCTGCTTATTTTATATACGTTAATGATAGGCGAGGTAATTAGGTATGGAGAATTAAAAAAAAGTATCTCCGGTATAACGCATAAAATGCTGAGTAGTCAATTAAAAGACCTTGAAAGCTACAATTTGATACACCGTAATGTATATCATCAAACTCCCCCAAAGGTTGAATACTCTCTATCAGAAAAGGGGTTATCATTACTTCCTATTCTAGAATTAATGTATAAATGGGGTGAGGAGAATATAAATAACTCAAATAAGTGTAAATAATTCTTTGGTGTTTGTAAGTCCTTACATCTTGAATGTAATGCGTAAATTCTGATAGATGTAAACACCTTAACAATACTTTTATTAATCTTTATGTCCAATGATCATTCAAACTTATTCCTGCCAGTTTATTATATAAGAATTATGTGTCGTAATCTCCTTTATTTCTTAACCATTTAGTGGTAAATTGAGATGTAGTAGTTGGCTATTATGAGATTATGTAACTAATGGAAGTAAGGAAAATGGGGAGAATATGAAAAATATCAATAAGTTCAAATTAGTAAAACGGGCTTTGCTATGTTGTATTTTGTTAATTGTCTTATACCCAGAAAGAGTTTTAGCAAACTCGTCATGGCATTGGGTAACAGAAAGTCCCATGAAAGTTTTACCCCTTGCAATAGTATTAACACTGGCTATCGAATCATGGGGAGTAATAGTATATGGAAAAGTTGGGGAAATAGTAAGAACCTTCGTTATTGTCACCTTTACAAATATTGCTTCATTTATAGCACCATATATTTATAGTACATTAAAATTAAATAGGTTTTATGGTTCAGGCTTGGACTAGGCATGGGAAAGAGCATTCAACAATGGTCCTAACTATATAATTCGGCTTATTTATTTATTTTTAACCTTGTGCATTGAAGTGCCTCTGGTATATTTTTTACTTAGAAATCGAAGTAGTGATAAGAAAAGATTGTTGCTTGTAACAATAGCTGTAAATGTAATCACTACAATAGTTGTTGCAGTTCTGGAAAGATTTCTTTGCCAGGGTCAATGGTAGCCATATCTGATTCTAAACAATATTGCATATAACTTAGATGAAGTGAAGTAATAGAGGTGATTTTTATGAAGATAATGTGGTGCTGGCGATGTAAAAAAAATATGCCAATGTTAGATGAATTAGAATATAAAAGGATTTCAGATATCCATACTCAATGTATTCGTTCAGTTAAGGAGTATAGGCAAAAAACTGGTTCATCACTAACAGAAAGTCCATTGGATATTTTGTATGAGCCATTAAGATTTGAATATGAGAAACTCACAGGTATGGCTAACTGCCATCAAGATGCAATAATGCATCACAGGATATCAATTTATGGTGAGCCCTGTAGTTCATGCGGGAAACCACTAAGAACGCCTAGAGCAAGGATGTGCGCGGCTTGTGGTACAAAAGTCAATTGAAATGAAAAAGTTATCAATAAGACTAGAATAAAAGAGGTACATAGTATGATAAAAGGTGACCTAATTGGAAGTGGTGCTACTGCAAATGTTTTTGATTGGACAGAAGACACAATTATAAAAATATTCAACGATTATGAACCCGATATAGCTATAGAACAAGAAATCAATAATACAAAAGCCTTGGAAAGCTGTTCTTTTAAATATCCAAAGTTTATTCAAAGACTTGAATATGAGGGGAAACGTGCTATCATTTATGAAAAAATTGTTGGTAGTTCCATTTTAAAACAGATGGAGGCAAACCCGGTTTCTTATAAAAAGTATGCTAAAAAGTTAGCCCATCTGCATTTTGAGATTCACAAAAATCATGTGAATGGAGTTAAAGAGCAAAAACCATACTTTAAGGAACGTATTTCGTATGCAAATGATTTAACCGATGATAAAAAAGAGAGGTTATATAAACTAATTGACAATATGCCAGACGGTGATTGCCTATGTCATAGCGATTTTCATCCAGATAACATTCTTAGCAATGAAAATGGTGACTACATTATTGATTGGGCAGATTGCTGTAATGGAAATGCATGTGCAGATGTAGCAAGAACTCTATTAACATTAAAGACTGCTGAACTTCCTGAGAATGTTTCCATTATCACAAAAATAATAATTATGTTTATTAGAAGTAGGTTTAGTAATATATACTCAAAAGAATATTTAAAGATATCAGGGAAAACTGTAAAACAGATTGATGAATGGGAGGTTGCAGTAGCTGCATATCGCCTATGTGCTGCTAAGAAGACTGAGAAAAGTACTATAATAAAAATTATCAACAGGTATATAGAAAAAGTTTAATCATAATAAAATACATAAAGATGTTGACTAAATTTTATTTTCATTCTTATTTTGTTTGATCCATATTGTTGTCACAGTTTAGAGATAAAACTACAAGTAAATATCTAATAAATCAAAACCGCACTTTTTCAGCATTTAAAGTGCGGTATTTATAAAAATAAAAATCTATTGACTCCAGTCTATTCCAAAGATAGTATGGATGTAATGGTTTCATGAAATGAAGCAAAGTTGGTTGTTAATGTGAAGCGAATTATTTATACTGAGGGTGGAATAAAAGATGAATGCCTATGAGCTTATGATAAAAATAAATCATTATTTAATAAAAGGTGGAAGCTTAACTGACTCTCAAAAAGATAGTATTGTCTGTCAGTTATTATCGGCACAAACCGAACCAGAACAGGCTAAGAGGTTTTATAAAGGTGTTAAGTTTCCTAATAACATTGACGAGGAAGGGCGACAGATGTACCCGATTTTCTTTATACCACCAAACAATGATGGGGTAAAGCTCAAAACCATTTTTAATCAGAGACCAAAAACTCATATTTTTTCTGCTAATATGTACGAACTTGAAATTATTCGTATACTTCACATTCTTGCACCCGAAAACCCTACTGTAAGAGAAATGGTAAATAAAACTCTTGGACGTATTAAAACCATTTGCTTTGGTAACTTAGAGGACGGAGTAGGGGAATGCTTTGATACATCGCTTGTTGTATTACGCTTTCTTGCAGCGGTTGCGCCTAAAGAAACTGAATTGATAAAAAGCAGGATTGATAATTATAACCGACACGTTGGAGACAGAAAACGCCCATGGTTTGCAAAATGGTATTTTTGGCTTTGCCTGTCTGAACTACAATTTGAGATCGCTGAGCCTGAGATAAACAAATATCATGGTGAAATTATGCCCTGGCTGACAACCAAGAGTTTGGTCATGAACAGTGAACATGATAAAACGATTCACCCTGTGATTTTGTGTATGCTTCGTAACCTAATGGGCAGATATCCAAAATACGCATATATAAAAGAACGCCAACCTTACATAAGCGTCAAAGACGGAAGACTACATTTTGATATAGCCCAAGCAAAATAAGCATAATATTTAAGTTTGCAAAAGCAGTACCGCATATTTAGTAAAAGAAAATGCGGTTTTTTTGCACCATTTTAGTACGCAATATAGCTTTGAACGTTGACAACTGAATAGTGCGGTTAACTTGAATTCTTATCAATTTAGTAATATAGTTGTATTATACAATGCTTCAAAAGGTGAGTGATAAATTGTCAAGCTGGAATATTCATAATAAGCCACACAAAACCGTGTGTCCTAAATCATTTTGTTTCTTATGGTCTGAAGTTGATAACAAATGCAGAGCGACATTAGGAATATGTTCAAGAAATATTCCTGATGAAAATAACAAAGATTGGTACGAGCCGTGTGAACCTGAGCTTGAAAAACATGGGTTACCTTGGTTTTATTTTATTCCAGATGCTAATCACCTAGTAGATGAGCTTCGAGAAGAATATAAAAGAGAATCTAATAAAATATGGATTGACTAATTTACTTGTTCCATAGTTACCGCACATTCAGTTAAACGGATGTGCTTTTTTGTTGTACAAAATAAGTCTATTGCGACATAAAATGACCTTTGAAAACTGAATAGTGCGGTGATGGTTTATACTTGACTAAACCTAGTTTCCGATTTAGTATTAATGTAATATTTAACAATTTTTATTAAGGTGTATAATAATTATTTATTTTTAGAAGGGGGCACTTTATTATGGGAATTTGGATGATGTCAACTAATAATGATTAAATTTCCGAGGAGGATTATTAGATGACAAGAATATATTATATTGGCGGTTCACCATGTAGTGGAAAGAGCACAGTAGCTGAAATAATAGCAAGTAAATTTAATTTGCATTATTTCAAAGTAGACGATTATTTAGATGATTATATAGCGAAAGGAAAGGAAAAAGGTAAAGCATTTTCCACTAAGTTGATCAATATGACTGTAGATGAAATATGGCTACGTAGCCCAATTGAACAAAATGAAGAAGAATTTGAAATTTACAGGGAAATGTTTGAATTTGTTATTAATGATTTACGTCAGATCAATTCACCGGAAGGTATTATAGCAGAAGGTGCTGCCTTTCTTCCAGAATTAATGAACCATATCGGCATTGACGAATACCATTATATCTGTGTAGTACCGACAAAAGAGTTCCAATATTTCCATTATAAACAGCGTCCTTTTGTACCTTATGTTTTGGAGGGGTGCAGCAATAAAGAGCAGGCATTCGAGAATTGGATGGAACGAGATGCCCTTTTTGCAGAAGCAGTAAAGCAAGGTGCAGCAAATCTAGGGTATAGAACAATTGTAACTGATGGAAAAAAAGACATTAACTACACGTATATACAGGTTTGCAAAGCATTTGGATTAGAGGAATAATAATTTGAAGAAAAGTATCAATATACAAGAAAGTAAAAAATGAGCATAAACTTTAGTACATGAACTTTATATATATAAGGATAAATCTATTACCGCACTTTTAGTAAAAATTAGTGCGGTTTTTTTATGACAGCATTTCAGTCGCAAAATGAATAGATAACGGTGCAATTTAAAAAAAGATGTACTTTGACAACTGAATAGTGCGGTAGGGATTGAAACTTGACAAAGAAACATTCCAGATATAGTATTATTTGTAACGAACTACTTTGAATCGGGTTTGTTTAAAATTGCGAACTGAAAAGGTTTACTCTATGAAATTAATATAAGGAGTGGATTCAAATAACTTACAGTGAATTTGAAAAACTTAAAATAGGCGATTTTGTTTGCTTGAGAAAAGATGAACTTTTTGTTGTTAAAGATGATTATGTTTGGGGGCCTCCATGTAAAGTATGTTTTGTAGAACTTGTTAATAATACATCTTATAAACAGTGTCAAATCAGTCGTGACAATTATACATATTGGGAATTTGTAAGTAGATAATAAAACATTTTATAAAAATAATTCGTTGTTTCATATATCAAGAATCATCCTAATACCGCACATTCAGCCAATGTAGTGAACTTGCGGTATTTTTTATTTCCGCAATTCAGCCGCAAAGTAAGAAGAAAACGACGGAAAGAAAACCTTAATTGAACGCAGAATAGTTCAATATGATAAAGTATTTATAATTTATATTTAATATGACATAGTGTTGTCATGTTTAATGTGATATGATTAGGAAAATTTTTATTTGATAGGTGGGTTAAAAATGGGTACATATGAAAAGGCTCTACAGACTATGAATGTATTATTTTCAAAAGATTATCAGTTTGCAATGGCTACAGTTAAGGATAATGCACCATCAGTAAGATTTGTTGATACCTTTTATGAGGATGGGTCATTTTATGTAGTTACCTATTCAAATTCAAAAAAGGTTCAAGAATTGAAAGATAATAGTCAAGTTTCACTATGTAATAAATTATATCGTTTCAGTGGAAATGCTTATAATATAGGTCATCCGTTATTATTAGAAAATAGAGAGATTAGAGAAAAATTAATAAAGATCTTTGAACCATGGTATTTTGCACATAATAATGAAAATGATGAAAATATGTGTTATGTAAAAATTAAACTTAATGAAGGATTTTTCTATAAAGATGGAATAGGATATAAAGTAAATTTTCAAATAGAAGAAGTTGAACAATTTCCATTTGATTTTGATATTGTACCAATGTCATAATTTATAACATTACTGCCTTAATAATGACCTTATTTTAAACGCCTTCTTTAGGCGTTTTTTTGTTTCAGAATAAATTATGAGAGGAGTAGGGTAAAAATGTTATCAAAATCTGAGTCACTGTCACAAAGGGTATCAGAAATGGTTTTAAGAGAACTAAGAAACCGAAATTATTCCGTGTTACCAGTAAATGTAGGTGGTAAGGAGAAGAATTGGGATACTGAAAAAATATGGGTAACAAAAGCTGGTAGAGACCTTTGTGATATAAACTGCGTAATTTAGAGCATTAGCATTAATATAGTATGATAATTAGATATTGTAGAAAAAAATGGAGGCTTCAATAATGGCATTAAGAAATATACTGATTTTAGGTGATGATATACTAAGAAACAAGGAGATATTAAGTCAAGTAGAAATATTAATAGAATTAAAATAGCTTTTAGTAATGAATCGTAACAGCAAAAGCTTGCGATGGAAAGAAAGTTGAACTTTGAGAATTGAATAGTGTGGTACTTAATATAACTAAATACTATCGGCTCCATTTAATTCCAAATATAGGATGGATGTAATGGTTTTTGATTTAAGGCAGTATTGTTTTATATTGTGCATTACTGATAATATGTATTTTCAGAATATGACTTACTGTTGTCAGGTTTAGTTTGTTAAAATCCTGTATATACGAGATTGATTAAGTATATAGTATGATGGAGGTTGAATTTATGAATGAGGTATTAAATTGGCTTCTTGAAGATGAGACGCCGGAAATAAAATATCGGACTATGACTGAACTTCTTGGCATGTCAAAAAATGAACCTGAAGTAAAAAAAGCACATGACAACTTAGTAAATACTAAAGTCGTTGTAATGCTCATGGATAAATTTAAACTTGATAAAAAATGGGAGGATTTTAATGCTTTTTGTGCTATTGCAGAATTTGGATTAACAAGAGCTGATGTTCCAATTGACGATTATGTTGAACGCATTATCACGAATACAAACTTCGATATGATGTGTGGAAAAGGATTGTTACTAAGAAATTTGGTAGCACTCGGATATTATGAACATAGCCGGGTGCAAGATGAAATACCTAAGGTTTTTTCCGTTATCCGTGAAGACGGTTCGTTTCGATGTTTAAGTAAGAGAAAGAAAGCAAACGACTCGAATTTACCAGATATGGGTTGCTACAGACAAACCACCACCTATCTTTTACTTGCGGCAGAACTTAAAAAAAGAGGAATTATTTTGCCGCAGTTTGAGTCACTTATAAACTTTTACTTGAATTACAACGTTATATTCCGCTCTGATAAAATAGAAGATTATATTATTCAAGAAATGGCTGGAACATTTTATCCATTTGACGCAGTCAAAATAGGATTACAAATGATTATGTACGGGCTTTCTGTTCTTGGCGCTGCAAACCATCCTAATTGTAAAAATACATGGGAGTTATTAGGAAGCAAAAAAGATGGTGAAGGCAGATATGCTCTTGATAAATCTTTATCCAAACCATATTTCAAAGTAGGTAAAGTGGGGAAACCTAATAAATGGGTTACATTATATATTCTGCTTGCGAACAAATATCGCACATTATAAGCATAATCTGTAGTCAAGCTATTATATTTTTTTTATATTCTATAATTTAAATTACAGCAATAAAATAGAAATCTTAACAAGCAATTGAATAGAAGTCCAGAAATCAGTACCGCATTATTCAGAGATGAAGACTCGGTACTTTTTTATTGGTTAGTACGCAATATAGCGGTTAGGCGAGGGAATTTTGAACGTTGACAACTGAATAGTGCGGTAATTAGCGAGACTTGACGCAGAAACATTTGAGATATAGTCTTATTTCTAAGAAATCATGTTAGATAGGGATTTTTTAGATTTTGAAAATGAAATTATTGATTTTTTCTTAAGGTGGTACAAAATGCGATATAATACAAGTTCTTTTATTACAAAATGTATTAAAATTGAATGTGAATGTAAAAACTGTTCTTTTAATGGCATTGGGGAAATGTGTCTTTGTTGTATTGAATGTTTTGAGCATAAAATACTGGCGCCTGTATCAAAATGTAGCATAACTAAAAAAGGAAGTTGGTCAGGATTTGGTGCCATAGCTTTGAAGAATTCGTATTTGATTAGTATACCAATGGGTATTTGTAATGTTCCTGAATATTATTACATAAGTAAGGAGGAATTTGATACTTTTGATGAGTGGAAAAATGATACTGCAAAGATATTGGAAATTCAGCAAAGAAAATGAATAATAAACAGAACTAGTTAATAGAATCCCATTTTGATTCCCATACTCTATATCAATGTATTTAATACCGCACATTCAGTTAAACGGATGTGCTTTTTTGTTGTACAAAATAAGTCTAATGCGACGGAAAGGAGAGAATATGGAAGAATTAAAGTGTAAAGATTGTCAGTATTATAAACCTGATTATGGTATATTTACCGCAACTGGATGGACTCAAAACGGTACAAGTGGTTATTGTCAAGGAGAACCGAAAGAAGTAAAAGTTAAAGGAATAGAATAGCCTGTTTTTACTTTGAGGGGAAAAGTGAAACGTAATTTATAACAGTTTCCTTAAGTAATAGATCACAATATGAATAGATAGTAACGGAATACATGCTCTTTGAAAACTGAATAGTGCGGTAATGATTGAAACCTGAGTGAATTCCAGATATAGTATTTATTAAGTACTTGTTTTATGGAGGTAACTTAATAAACTGTATTTTAGGAGTGAAATAGTTTAATGGGAAATATTATAACCTTGAATGACAATTCGGATGTATCTGATTATATAAGTATGAGTAATGGGTTAACGAGTGTATTTATAAGCACGTTTGGACTGAGTGGATCAAGAATAGCAAAATCAGATCACTAAAAAAGAATGATTGTTTGGGTTTTAGAGAAAAATCAATCAGTAGTGGGAATTGGCACAGTAGGTTTCAATATATGTGATATGCCATGGGATCCTGAAAAACTTGAGGAAGATAAAAAGTTTATTATTTCTGTACTAAATGGAATCAGAAATAGAATGGGATGGGAAACCATTGATTATTCACCAAATCAAGAAATGTTGAAAAGTTGTATTGATAAATTCGAAAGTCTAGTCCTCAAAATGACTAAGAATGATATTAATATACAGGCTATAAATGATTGGCTAAATGAATCAACATCGGATGACCCTATGTTTCTTGGGTTTCCAAAGTGTCATATACACGAGGTTTTATTATCCATAAATGGTTGTCAGGTATGTACTGACAAATAGATGTAGGTAACTACCGCACATTCAGTTAATGATCTGCGATTTTTTCATGTCAAAATATCAGCCACTATTTAAGAATAATGTGACCCCCATTTTACCATTTTCTTTATAGAACATTTGTTCCTTTTTGTGATATACTTTCTTTAAAGAAGGTGATCATATAAAAGTAAAAACCGTTGAAAACTATGACAAATGGGAGATTATAAAAGCTGCTATTATTGAAAAGGAATTTAGAATGTGGCAGTGGCAATATGCGTGGAATCTACCTGAAGGATTTCATGCTTGGTTCACGAAAGATGGTAAGGATTTTGAAATTATTACACATAATAAAAGGATTCAGGAGTCAATGATTGAAAGTAAATTATATAAGTTTCAAAAGTAAACAGGCTTACTGCCTGTTATTTTTTTGTTCAAAATTGTAGGACAAGATCCTACTTATTATGAAAGGAGAATTTTTAAATGAGTAAAATTATTGCAATAGGGAACCAAAAAGGTGGAGTAGGAAAAACAACAACAGCTGTGAACATTGCAGCAGCATTGGTAAGAAGGGGTAAAAGGGTACTGGGTATTGATCTTGATCCACAGGCTAATATGAGTGAGTACCTTGGCTATGAATACAATACAATACCTTATACAGCATCTGTGATTTAATGATAGCTGCTGCTAATAACGATCTTGGTGATGAGATCATCACACAAAGCATAGTACATAATAAAGAGGGAATCGACTATATTCCTTCAAACATAAAACTTGCCAGTGCCGATCTGTTTCTATCAAATGTTATGTGTAGAGAGCAGGTATTGAAAAGGATTCTGAAAAGAGAAATCTTTTGACGATTATGATTTAGTCGTAATAGATTGTTTGCCAAAGTAAAATATATATTGCGGAATTAAAAATGGAGGTAAACTGCTGGGTTTTAAAATAGCTCGTATAAAAAATAATAAAGTAGAAGTTATTTGCTATAGTGCATCTCCGACTGGTGCCGGAGAAGACAGTATAAAAGATTTCAATAATGATGGTAAATTCGATGGATATATACAAAACAGATGGAGCTATGACGTATTGTATTTCCAAATAGAGTCAACCTACGTACTTAGAGATTCCAAATTTATTTTGGACAGTCAGTATACAGAGCTCCCCGATTATCCTGATAATATAAAAGAAGTAATTTTACAGTATTTGTCTCTGAGGGTTATTGATTCTTCTAAATCGCCTGAAGTAAATAAACGCTTGACTGAATTGTGCAAATATCCAAAAGCCCAGGACATATTTTTTTCGCTGGATATCTGGTATCCCCCAGTGTTCAATTCTATAATTGAAATGGAAAATGGTTTAAGCTTTGATATACAAGAGAATAAAAATACTGCTGATATTGTAATTTCTTTTTCAGACGAAGATGAAAAAGCCTATAAGAAAACATTTCATTTAGTAAAGGCAAATAACAGATGGTGTATTGATAAGATTAATTAATAACTAGAAAGATGTAGAATTTATTAATATTGACTAAATCAATATCGTTTATATATCGACTGCTTGGAAAGAATGATTTGCCTACAATATAAGATTGATAAACTTCATAAATTATTGTTATATATGTGATTAAAAATTAGACCTTGGCTTTATCGGTAGCAATGGATGCCGTTTACGATATAAACGACGATGCTTCACAGGAATTATTAATTGGAGCAGATGAGTCTATTTCCGGAATCTATGTTTTGCAAAATGGAACTCCTGTATCAGTCATTCAAGTAGAATCTCGACATAATCTTAGTTTATTAATGGACTGGGACGGTAAATGAATTATTGAAGATTCATGGGGGCACATGGGATATGCTATGGATTTTTTATACTCGATAGATCAAATCTGCAAGCGTTAATCTGGCGGGCAGAGAATTATTTTTTAATAAGATGCTGGGACTCGGTAGCGAGAATCACAATATAAAAGCTCGTGATTACCGGAGTAAGATCCGGCCAGAAAGGATAACTAAGAGACAGGCTGAGAAAATTGAGTTATGGAGTGAATGCTGGAAGTACTGGCAGAAAGTATGCGAGATGATACAGGAAACACCAGCGGTTCAAGCACCGATTAGAAAAACAATAAGAAGTGATGAAGATTACTTTTAGTTTTAGTGTTTAACCTCTATCAGTCATATACGAGTAAATTAATTCCAAGTTTGCTCGTATTTGCTTAATTTGGCGGTGAGTATTCCATTTTATGGTGTTAAGATGTAAAATGAAATAGTATTACATATCAGTTTAATATTGCATATTAGAATATAATTTGGGAGGGGAACTATGAAATTAAAATCTTGGTTAAAGTATTTAATTTATATTGCATTAATATTTTTCATAATAGCTCTAAGGGAGCATGTCGAAAAATTACTTTCAGATTCATATTATAGACAAGAATCTACTATGTTTTTCTATTTAGTGATTAGTTTACTTCTTGGTGTATGTATTGGGTTGCTTTTGGGATTAGAGTATTTATTAGGTGAGCTTAGGAAAAAGGGAATATGGAAAATTAATTTTCCAAAATTGATTTTAGTTGGACTGCCATCATTATATTTTTCACTTACCAATATATGTTTTCTTAGTGGTAGTCAATTCTTGCGAGACATAATAGCATATCCATTGCATTATTTAATGAGGTATGGTTTAGGTTATGTATCTTTATTTCAAATGGTACTTGGGTACGTAATTATTACAAGTTTTTCAAATATACCAAAAAAAGCTTAATTAATCGGCAATATTTAAAATAAGAAGAACTAGACTGTACTGCATATTTGGTAATAGTATGCAGTTTTTGTTTGCTCGCAGTTTGCTTCCTGGAAATGGACAGTATAATTTAAAAGTGGGTACTAATAAATTTACTTTAACAGTAAAAGCTGCTGATGGTACGATAAAAAAATATCCGATAGTGATTAATAGACTAAAAAAAGAAAAAGTCAAAGTATTTGTGATTTGGACTATTGTAGATTAGTTACTAATGATCTTTATTTTTAGCGTTAATTGAAAGCTGTTGATTTCTATAATTTAAGAAACTCCTGTTACGTTACTGATATATTATACAAACAATAGATGGAAACTGCGTATTCCGGAAAGGGTATGCAGTTTTTAATTACTCGTAATCTCCTTGAACTGCGTTAGAACTAATAAAACTAAATACTTTATAGTTTTCTAAAAACATCTTTGTAGGGTGCTTTTTCTTACCATTTTAATAACAAAATATACCAACTTTAGCTCTTATCTCTGAGTAGATAGGAGCTATTTTTACATCCCAATTTAAAAAGAACGGAGAGTGATGTATTTGGATGTAATTTTATGCATTAACTGCAAGAAACCAATGAAAGGAGATCCGAGTGAGGGTTGAATCAGGGCAGTCAGGCATAGTTGATTTAACAGTTGAAAGGCTAAACATGCCCAGGTTCTTTCAAAAAATTAACTTTGGTTTATGCTCCACAAGAGAAGCTGAATGCATGGGGATAATTGTAGCTGCTGACTATGCTAAGTACTATATTTCGGATTACCGGGAAAAGACTATGCGCAAATAATAAATCACATTTGCTTATTAATACTCATATTATTTAATTGGAGGTGAATATTATGACCAAACTTGATGTGCTGGATGATGTCATTGAAATACTAATAAGAAAAGCTATGGACGACGAAGTACGAAAACAGGACTCTGATCAGAATGCTTTTAGCCTTAAATTTAAGGGGGAAAAAGTCAATGGATTACCTTCCACCTCTCGTAAAAGGAAATCGACTTGTAGAATTCAATGATGTGAAAAACACTCTCAATGAAACAGGCCTGGACATTGGAGGGTATATAAGGATTTCTACAAAAAAGGACAGTCAGAAAACATCTATTGATAATCAGAAAAAATACATAAGTGAATGGGCTAAAATTAATGGATATAATATTGTTGATTTCTACACCGATGTAAAAACAGGTGCTTACAGCTATCTGAGAAATGAAATGACTAGGCTCAAAAATGATATTTCTTCAGGAAGGATAAAAGGAATAGTCTCTAAGGAAATATCTAGAACTTCACGAGATATTTTAGATATTATTGAATTAAAAAGAAGCCTTGTAGCACAAGGGGCTTTTTTTATTTCTATTAAGGAAGGCTATGATAGCAGAACTGATGACGATGAGTTTCTCCTTGTTATTCATGCTGGCTTGGCACAGAAGGAAAGAAAGACAACAAGCTCAAGGGTTAAGATAACTCAGTTGATTAAGGCAAATGAAGGCAAAACTAATGTTGCAAAACCTGCTTTTGGTTATAAGCTATCAGAGGATGGCCAACACCTGGTTGTAAATCATGAGACGGCGGAGATTTACAAATTAATTGTTGATAAATTTCTCGAAGGCTGGGGGAGACTTAAAATATGTAAGTATCTGAATTCCCAGAGAGTGAAGACCAGTCGTGGTGGGAATAATTGGACAACTAACTCAATAACAACTATTCTGACCAATCCTGTATACCTGGGAATAAACATGTATAATGTCACATTAACCGTCAGAGATAGCACAGGAAAAGCCAAAAGGATGGTAAGACCTCAGGAACAATGGGTAGTTCGCGAAAATACTCATCCTGCGCTGATCTCCAAGGACAGATTTGATAGAATTCAACAAATAGTGCAGGATAGAAAAGAGAAGGACAATAAAGAGTGGAGCTGCACAAAGAAATATCTGTTATCTGGTTTACTTTACTGTTCTTCCTGCGGAAGCAAGCTATTTGGAGGGAAGATTCCGAAAAATTATGCTAAAGCCAAACGTAAAGCAGACAGGACAGACGATGATTACTATTTCTATTATTTTGACAAAAAGATAACCGGTACATGTTCAAATAAGGTCTCTAATTACACAATGGGAATTGTTGATGACAAGGTAATGGAATCCATTAAAGGGCTATTTACAAATAATGATATTATTGACGACAGAATAAAGCAAAAACAATATATCTATGATCTGAAGCTGGAAAAAGAGAAGAAAGAGCGTGAGACAGTAAAGGATAAGCTTGAGAGTACTAATTCAGCAGTAAAAAAACAACAAGTAGCCTTTGAAACTGATGCCATAACGCTGGAAGAGTATAAGGTAAGACTTTATGAACTTAGAGCACAAAAATCAAAACTAGAAAAAAGGCTTCTTGAGCTTGATCAGAAATTACAGAAGATAGATAATCTTGAAGATAGATATTTTCAGATAAAGGAAAAAGTAAAGGGCTTCATTCATAATATAAACAATCTCAATTACGAGCTTAAAGAGGAAATAATAAGAAAAATTATAAGGAAAATTATAATAAGTGATGACTATAGCCTCTCATTTGAATTTACCTTTGATGAATAAAATTTTTGAATTTATCATTATCTTTTTATGATATAATATCTTTAGCTAAAAAATATTGGAGATGAATAGGGAGATGAATAGATGGAAGATAAAACCTTTGAATTATTAACAAAGATGTATAATGAGTTTTCTGGAAGGTTTGATAGTCTTGAGAGTAAGGTCGACAAAATTGATGCCAGGTTAACTAAAGTTGAAACATGTATAGAAAATGAAATAAAGCCCGATATTAAAGCTTGTTTGGAAGGATATCAGATGGTATATGAGAAGTTGATTGAGCAGGAAAGAGCCATTGAGATAATCAATAATAAGCTTGAAAAGCAAGATGTTGAGATCACCGTTATAAAGGGCGGTAAAAAAGAAATACTATAGTTTAACCCTCTCAAGAAATATCCAAACTGCCTATTCTCTAGGGCAGGACAAGCCTAAAACATAATTTAGAAAAACATGAAATCCGGCCCGCCTAGCTGAGTAATAATGACCTTTGCCAGCTTTGCATTCGGACGTGCAATTTTAACAGGATACTGTAATTTTTTTTCATAATGCCACATTATCTATCCCTCACTTCCTATTTCCCATGGCCATGGATTCTCTATCCATCTCCATGTTGTCATGTCAGTATCTGCATTATCCATTGTTAATGGACCATACCTTCTGGTAAAATCGGCTACGGCTCTATTCTTAAGATCCATATATTGCTTGAAGTATGCCAGGGCGGTGCGATCGGTCGGATGTGTATCCAGGAATAATCCGATTTCATAGAGTGCAAATTCATATGCTTGCACTACCATTAGAAGTTTTTCCCTATCAGAAAGCTTTTGCATTGAATGGACATTAGCATTTGAATTCATTAAATTGCTTACACCGCCAACATTACCTGAATTGGTGCCGCCAACATTACCTGAATTGGTGCCGCCAACGTTACCTGCATTAGCTCCGCCAATATTGCTGTAATTGCTCATATTGCTGTTCATGTAACTATCCATGTTGCCACTCATATTATTACTCATTACCTGTTACCTCCCCCTAAGAAGGGCTTATCCAGGCTAGGGAATAATGTGCCTCTGTCCAATCCGTCAAAAGCGTCATAGGGTGTTTCCCATTCTTGTTGACGAACATAAGCCATAGCCAGAGCCATTTTGGGACATGCTGAAGAATCCCTTTCATTTGAATCAGTATATTGATTATATGGATTGTCAAATTCAGTCATATTCTTCTCCTTTCCTACTTATGAAAATGTACTTATATAAATAGGATATGAGACTTAGGAGAAGAGGGTTACATAAAATTTTAAAACTGGAATTATTGATCATAAATTTATATTTCAGCAAATCAGGACCAGTTCAGATTTATTTTGAAAGTAAATCTGAAACAGCCTTACGAAAATGGGCTTTTATAATACTACTTATATCTTTAATTTTTATGATATAATGTTTATTCTAAATAATATTGGAGGTGACTAAATGGAAGATAAAACCTTTGAGCACTTAACAAAAATGTATAATGAGTTTTCCGGAAAATTGAGATCACAGTTATAAAGGGTGGTAAAAAAGAAGTACTATGATTTTACCATCTCAAAAACTATTCAAACTGCCTATTCGCTAGGGCAGGACAAGCCTTATCCTACTTCCAACGAAACCGGAAGTTTAACAAATTCACATCTAAGCATAAAAAATTTATTTTTGTACAGGCATTATTTCTTTGGATTTATCATAGATTAGAAAGGTACACTATTTTTGAGTTGATAAAAATGTGCTTTACCCAGTACATAACTCGAAATGAATAGGGGGTGCCTTGCTTGATAGATATTCTATTTTCAGCGGTCTTTGACGGTCTTCAAAACTTATTTCTCATGCTTGGCTACGTATCAAATGTAAATTCCTTCCCTCAGCCACTAAACTCTGAGGAGGAACAGTACTACGTTGAGGCATACAGAAACGGAAATGAGGAAGCAAGAAATATACTAATTGAGAGAAACTTGAGGCTGGTTGCACATATTGTAAAGAAATACGGTTCGTGTGGCAGTGACAGTGATGATCTTATATCTATAGGTACTATCGGTTTGATTAAAGCCATATCTACATTCAATATGGATAAGGGAACAAGACTTGCTACTTATGCTGCCAGGTGTATAGAAAATGCAATTACCCCATTGCGGAAACAAATTATGCTCTGCAAAGGATAATTGCATTTGGATTGATAACCTTGTGTACTGCTATCTTGTATACTGTTATAATATTCAGATTTTATTATCAGCTAGATATAATATTCAGTGTTATCAGGATTTTTTAATTCAAATTCAGTAAATATTTTATCTCGTATATTTAAAAAATCCTCACTTGTTCTATCTCTTTTCCGAGACAACGGAACTTTTATTATACTTTTTATTTTACCCGGGTTGGGAGTCATGACAACAACTCTGTCGGCCAGAAAGACTGCTTCCTCAATATCATGGGTGACAAATATAATGGTTTTTTTCTGTTCCTGCCATATACCTGCAATCTCATCCTGCATTTTCATACGTGTCAGCGCGTCCAAAGCTCCAAAGGGTTCGTCCATGAATAATATCTCAGGGTCAACTGCCAGTGCACGGGCTATTGCCACGCGCTGCTGCATGCCGCCTGAAAGCTGGCCAGGATGGCTTTTGCTGAAGGCTGAAAGACCTACCAGTGAGATGTACTTACATGCAATTTCCCGGCGTTCCTGTCTGGCCAGTTTTTTGTTTTCCAAACCCAGTTCAACATTTTTTTGAACTGTTCGCCATGGCAGCAGACCATAGTTCTGAAAAATGGTTACGTTTTTTGTAGAAGGCTCCTTAACCTCATTACCATCTATGGTAATTTTGCCTTCAGTTACTTTTTCAAAGCCTGCAATAGAATTAAGCAGGGTGGTTTTTCCGCAGCCACTGGGACCAAGCAGACAGATAAATTCACCCTTTTCAATCTGAAGAGAGACATGTTCCATGGCACAAAAGGATTTGTTACCCTGAATATACTTTTTTGAAACATCCTCAATATTTATATACATACTAATTACCCCTTTCATTAGGAACAAAACCTGACAGGCTTAATATCTTTTTCTCTGCCAGCCCGATCAGACTGTCCAGAATGAGACCAATAACACCAATACTTAAAATACTTGCCAAAAGCATATCGGCGCGAAGATTATTTCTTGCATCAATTATCATTAATCCCAGCCCTGTGTGAGCTCCGACCATTTCTCCCGCAACCAGAAACACCCAGGCCGATCCCAGAGCAAGATGAAGTCCTGTGGCAATGAAGGGAAAGGCAGACGGAAGAACAATTTTAGTAAGCATTTGGAACTGGTTAAGTCCAAAATTCTTCGCTACCTTTATGTAGGTTTGCTCAACTTTACCTACCGCTGATATGGTAGTAAGTAATATGGGAAAAAAGGCTGCTAAAAATATTATTACTATGGCAGGCAGGTCACCTATACCAAACCATAAAACCACGAAAGGAAGCCAGGCTATTGGAGAGATGGGTCTGATCAGCTGCACAACAGGATTGAGAAAATTCCATATTTTTCTGAACCATCCGAGAAACATACCGAGCAGAATGGCAGAGATAGCAGCAATGCCATAACCTATAGCAAATCTATAAAGGCTGTCCTTGATGCCTGACGCTAAAGTACCTGTTTCAATAAGCTCCTTAAAGCCCTTTAATACACTCAGAGGGGAAGGAAATAGTGATTCATTCCAAGCCCCAAAGCTTACAGCAAATTGCCATAACGAGAATAGACCAATAAATGAAACTATGATATATAATAACTTTTTCACTGCTGCCTCCGGATTAAGTTTATTTTTAATCAAACGTGTCTTACTTTAAAAGTGAAGGGTCAACAAATTCTTCATAAGAAGGAGGAGTTTTTGATATGCCGAAATTGATTACTTTTTTCGTTAAATCTTCATATGCTCCCTTAGTTATTGATAGGTCGTCATAGGATATCCATTTCATAGAAAGATCCAGTACTTTATCGTCAAGCTTAAGATATTTCTTTGCAATATCACTGGATTTATCCTTATTCTCAGTAATAAACTTTCCTGCCTCATTGTAATTTGCAACAACCTTTTCAGCGATTTCTCTCTTGCTGTTTAAAAAATCGTCAGTAAATACCAGAGAACAGCATATAGAATCCTCCCAAAGCTCATGTGATTCAAACAGTACTTTTCCTGAATTGATGGAAACAGATTTTGCTCCAAAAGGCTCTGCTACCGAGTAACCTTCGATTTGACCTGAAGCAAGAGCAGCTGGCATTTCAGGTGGAGGCAGCTCAACAACCTTTACATCACTAATTGTAAGGCCTGCATTTTTTAACATCTGGTTAAGCAAAATATTGTGAGAGGATTGTCTGTGTGGAATAGCAAAGGGTTTACCTTTTAAATCCTTGACGTCGTTAATTTTGTTTGAAACCACAACAACATTTCCGTCCTTATGTCCTAGAGCAACAGCTTTAACCCCGATACCCTGTTCCTTGGCCTTCATTGCCAGCTCAATCAAAACAGATGCACCGTCAACATGACCTGTATTTAAGGCGTCCATTAGTTCAGGCCAGGAGCCGTATTTTACAAGTTCAATTTCATAATTGTTACCTGCTTTGTCTTGTAGTTCATTTTCTACAAAAACCGGTAGCGCGTGTGTCAGGGGAAGATAGGCGATTTTTACCACTTGCTTGCCTGATTCGGATGAATTAACTGAACTATTTGTTCCGTTTGAACTACTGTTATTTACAGAGGCCTCTGAATTGGCTGGGCTATTTGTACCCGAACTTCCGCAGGCAGCAGAACCGCCAACGATAGCCAGCACTAATGCAGCACTGATAATGATTTTTAAGGTTTTTCCTTTAAGATTTTTGATTTTCATATTAATTAACAACCTCCATTATTTATATGTTATTTATATTACTAATACTAATCCCAACCTAAAGCTTTTCGCTGTTCCTTGAGGTCAGCCACAATCTGATTGGCCAACTCTAGATGGTTAACATTAACAATCATACTTGACCCAAGTATTTCTTTTGTTCCGCTTTTCATAAATTCAGTGACATTATGGGAACCCTGGGTAGGTGTATGAACACAATGATATGAATTAACGCCCAGCAGCCTGAAGCTCAAAGCAGCACATATTCCTTTCTCATTTGACCACTCCGGACTGGCAAAAGCATAGGGCATATCCTTAATATCTGTTTGAATAATTTCTGCAATTGCTTTGAACAGTGCTGAGGCTCTTGCATTATCAAGACATTCACCCATATGCCAGACAGGAGGTAGGTCCTTCAGGAATCCACTTAAATTATCTCCGGTTCGCTCAAGTGCCCTGAGGGAGCAGTAGCCAAGCTTCATCAGAGGGAAAGAAGCACAGCCGTTTGTCAAAATAAGTACATTGTTTTTCAGTAAAACATCTGCCAGCTCAACAATAGCTTTTTCATAAACAATCCTGGGGTTATTGCAACCTACAAGATTTACAATACCAAGTATTTCACCGTTTTTTAATGCCTCTGCAACAGGTTTGACACTTCCGAAATGCTTGTTAATATATTCAACTGAAAAGCCGACTTCAGCTTCAATCTCATATTGGGGAATATGAACAGGTATATCCCGTCTGTCAACAAAACTTTCTATTGCACGGTTAAGAATTTTCCTTGATAATTCAGAAACCTGATTCAGGTTTGAATGATCATGATCAAAACCATAATGCTCTGCACCGGGTAATCTGGCTGAATCATTTGTAGTAACAACTACTGTTTTAAAACAGTTGGCAACCTCCATTATTGTTGGGAAAACATCCTGAACATCCGCCACCCATAAATCCAATGCGCCTGTACCAACTACAAGTTCAGCTCCGATAGCGTTGGAGAGAGGAATAACACCTCCGTATCGGTACATGGAGGACAATCCTGAACAGCAAATTCCATAGAACCTAATCCCCAGTGCACCCTTTGCCTTTGCCAATTGGTCAAACTCTTCAGATTTACCCAGCCTAACTATTTCGCTGATAAGTATTGGTGAATGACCATGAAGTGCAATGTTAACATACCCTTTTTCTATAGCACCTGTGTTTATTTTAGAGGTACTTCTGTTAGGAATTCCAAAAAGACTGTCCATGGCAATGGAGGAGCCCAGTACACTTGACCAGGCGAAGGCTACGCCGCTTCGAAGCATTTGCTTCATAAGATTTTTCCAGTCACCGTCATTTCCTGTACTTGTTCTGTGAAGACTTTCAAATACTTCGTGATAAGGACTTACCGGAAGAATATCAAGTTTACTCCAGGTTTCAATTCTTTCCTTTGCGGCAAAGGAGTGGAGGGTTTTATGCGGGCCAGGTACAGTTCGGGACAAGTCTTCAAGAAGGATATCAGCTATCTGACCTGCCAATTCTTTAATTGTATGATTATCGGTATCAAGTCCGAAGGCTTTTGAAACCGCCAGTATTTTGGCTTCACCTTCAATTGGAATGTCCAGCTTACCCTCGGCCGCATATTTTAAAGCCAGCATACTTTCTCTCCCACGGGCACCATGAGCTGCTATTCCGGCAACTACGCTTCTTAGCAGGTTTCGAGCGACAATGACATCAGCGTCAGCGCCACAGACTCCTCTTGGACTTTTTTTAGTTATTTTACAAGGCCCCATGGTACAGTTTTTACAGCATATACCGGCTAATCCAAAGCTGCAGTGGGGTTTTTGAGCATCAAACCTGTCAAATGCAGTTTCAATTCCCAACTGCTCCATATGAAGAAGCAGATCCCTTACTGCAGGATCAGGGGTTTGTTCAAGAACATCTTTTCTGGATGCAAAAGTTTTTTTATACTCTGCAACGGCCGTGGTGTAATCATTATGTAAATCACTGCCGTGGTGATGTTCATGAGAATCATGCCCGAATTTTATGTGATGCAGTCGTACATTTCGATTTATTCCCCATATGTCCAAAATAAACACTCACCTTTCAAAATGTAGATTAATAAAACAAATACATAGTAAACTTATAATATTAGTATGTTTTATTATAATGTGTAGAGTTGGTAATGTCAACAATGAATTTAAAGCATTCATATGTATTTAGTATGAAAATTGGGTTGAGACTGATTTTTCTTAAATTTCATTGGTTTATTAGTATTATACGAATTTGTACTGGCAGCAATTTCATATGTATATAGCAGAGAGTGCTGGCTGTTTGATACATATAGGATATGGCATATCTATTTTATAACCTATATCTTATGAGACCGAAGGAGGCTCGCAAAGTAAATATGGCTCTTCAAAATTATAGTCTGAGGGTTGATTATCCTGAAACAAATGAAGAAATACTTTTACTAAAGAGGTTATTGGGTACTGAATACCTCAAATTGGTAAAGGAATATATCGGTAATCTGGACATCTGTGCCAGTCAGAAAAGGGAAATTACTGAATTGATTACAAATAGTATCAAAAGAACATATGCAAAGTAATAAAATAAATCTATAATATTTATATAGAAGTCAGCTTCATGATTTGAATAAAAGTCAGCTTACATATTTAGTTAAAAAAGGATGCTGTGCGCCATAGTAATTATACTATTTCTTTGTGTATAACTGCCTTTATATGGCATGCCGACTGGGAGGAACTACAAATGGAAAAAAACAGATCACCTCGTATGTACACTATGAAAGTACCTGACGGACATAATATAAGTGTATACAGCTGGGATGAAGTGGAAAAGCCGGAGGCCGTTCTGCAGATATTCCATGGAATGGCCGAGCATGCCGGAAGATACCACAGGTTTGCACGGTTTCTGAACAGTAATGGAATAATAGTTATTGGTAATGACCACAGAGGCCATGGAATAACTGCTCAACAAAACGGAAAAATCGGAGTTATAGGAAAAAATGGTTTCAATAAAATTGTAGAAGATGAATATACCCTTACAAAGCAGCTAAAGCAGCAGTATAACGATATACCTGTTTTTATTTTGGGGCATAGCTTTGGTTCCTTTGTGGGACAGGAGTATATTACAAGATACGGAAACGAAATTGAAGGTATAATTCTTTCAGGTACAGCTGCGCAGGATGGTGCAGATGTCCGGTTGGGAAAACTCCTGGCAGCCATACTGGCCAGACTGGCGGGAGAAGAAAAACCGGCAAGGCTGATTGAATTATTGACTTTTGGTACTTATAACAAAAGAGTAGTAAACCCCAAAACCCTATTTGACTGGATCAGCCGGGATGATGCCGAGGTAAGGAAGTATATTGATGATGAGCACTGTGGCTTTACATGCTCAGCAGGATTCTATTACTATTTTTTCGATGGGTTACTGAATCTATATAAAGAAAGCAAACTTGGAGGTATACCCAAAAACCTTCCTGTTTATATTCTTGCCGGAAAGGATGACCCTGTAGGTGGTTACGGAAAAAAGACAGAAAAATTATATAGTATAATGCGAGAACTGGGCCTCACAGATTTAAAAATGAAGCTATATAAAGAAGCACGACATGAAATATTAAATGATATTAACAGACAGGAAGTAAGCGAGGATATCCTGGTTTGGATAAAAAGCCGTTTGAATTCCTGAGTTAGATTATAAATATTAGTAGAATTAATAGGAGAAAAAATGATTTTTTTGATTTGGATGGTACATTATTAGACCATAAGAGCTAAGTAGATTAATTAATCAATTAACAACATCTGTTATTTGAAAGAATAAAGTAATATTAACCGATAAACCCCATATTACTAAAGTAAGAGCTTTGTAATCCGGGGTTTTTTTATGAAGGTGGCAATTTACTCACGCAAGAGCAAGTTTACCGGTAAAGGTGAAAGTGTTGAGAATCAGATACAAATGTGTAAAGAGCATGCTGTTAAGTTTCTTAACTGTGTTGATGAAGATTTCGAAATCTATGAAGATGAAGGCTTCTCGGGAGGAAATACAGACCGCCCCAGATTTCGGCAGATGCTTCAGGACGCGATAAACAAAAGGTTTGAAACAATTATATGTTACAGATTGGATCGGGTGAGCAGGAATGTCTCTGATTTTTCGCAGTTGATTGATAAGCTGGAAAGATTGGGTATCAACTTTGTATCTGTGAAAGAACAGTTTGATACAACTAAGCCAATGGGCAGGGCAATGATGTATATAGCCTCTGTTTTTTCACAGCTGGAAAGGGAGACTATAGCTGAAAGAATACGAGATAATATGCTTCAACTGTCAAAGACTGGAAGATGGCTGGGAGGTACAACACCTACAGGCTTCCGGTCGGAAATGGTAATAAGCCGTGAGGCTAACGGGCGGGAGATAAGGAGTTATAAGCTGGTGGTTGTACCTGAGGAAGCAAGTCTCGTTTGCCTTATATTTGACAAATATATCTTGTTCAAATCAATTACCAAGGTGGAAAAGTATCTGGCTCAGAACAGAGTGAGCACAAAAAACGGGGTGGTATTCGGAAGATTTTCCATCAGATTTATACTTTCCAATCCTGTCTATGCCATAGCAGATAACAAGCTTTATGAGTACCTGAACTCGAATAATTACGAGATTTATTCCGAAAGAGAAGAGTTTAACGGTATTAATGGACTTATGGGCTACAACAAAACAAGACAGAATGCGAGCAGTTCCAGTGAGAGATATCGAAAAAGCGATGAATGGATACTTGCAGTCGGCTTGCATACAGGGCTTATACCCAGTGAAGTATGGATAGAAGCACAGGAGCTGCTTTCGAAAAATAAATCAAAAGCGTATAGAAAAGTAAGGAGTAATACAGCGCTTCTCTCTGGTCTTCTCAAGTGTGCAGGCTGCGGCAGTTATATGCGGCCAAAAGCAAGCAGGAGGCTTAGCCCAAGTGGTGAACCTGTGTTTTACTATATATGCGAGCTGAAGGAGAAAAGCCTGAAGGCGCAGTGCAGTATGACCAATGCCAATGGGAATTCGGTTGACGGTTTGGTTCTCAGCGAGCTTGGGCGACTATTCCAAAAATACCCCCCAAAAATAGATGATAAGAGCCTGGCTGAAATGAAAACCTGGTTCAGCAGCGACTCAAAAAAAGATGAGCTTCATATGTTGGAGGAAAAGCTTTTTAATACGGATTTTGAAATCAAGAACCTTGTCAGGGTATTGTCAAAGAAAGAAAATTCCGGAATTGAATCTTCAATTACAGAACAATTGAAAAGCTTAAACGATCAAAAACAGGTATATATTCGTGCTATTGAAAAATTACTGCTTAACAAAATCGAGAATCCAGGTGATGCCGGAACTATACATGCTTATTGCAGTTATCTGTTCCCGCCAGAAAGCATATGCTGGAGAAATATAGGTATAGAGGCAAAACGCAGGCTTCTCAGAAATGTTGTAAAGTATCTGGAATGGGACGGTAATGGGTTGAAGCTATATCTTAAAATGTAGATTTATTTCCAGTATGTTTGTTTCCGTAATGTAAGGATAGCAAATGAAATTCTAATGCAAATCAGAGCTTCTAAAAAAATACAAAATGAAGTTTCACTGCAGGATCCGATTGGAATCGATAAAGAGGGCAACGAAATGACATCTACATGTTGTATATTACTTAGGAACAAGTGTAACGGGCTATTTTGGGGTATATCTTTATGCTAAATTCATTAATACCAGCATCAGGGGATTTATGATATGTAACCTTATCCAAAACTGATTTTAACATCAGATTTTTATCCTTTGCGGATTCAATTTGGTTGTATGCATCCAGCACACTTCTAAGTTGTGTTATGTATTCCTGCTTTGGAGTTTGATCTGACTTCAGCTGAACCAACTGCTTTTTTGAATTTCCTATCAACTCAACAAGTGAAGCGAGCCTTACTTGGATGGAATTTGACCGCTCTGTGAAAATGTTAATATCGTATACACCCTGCTCCAATAAGTCAAATGTTTTTGCCCTCTGCAATTCAAGGGTACTTAATTCTTTTTCGAGGTTAGCTATACCTTTTTCTAGTAAGGAGACTTCTACATTTTCATTACTATTTTGAATCATGCTTGATTCAAAAATCAAGTCACAATAATACTTCTCAAGTTCAGCGAGCATCAGATCTTCTACAGGCTTAAAGAAGTTACTTTTCTGCCCGCAATTTTTCGGGCACATAATTCTAGGCGGTTTTTTACCTACGGGGCGTTTAACCATTTTAGCTCCGCAGATTTCACAAATAACGATACCGGCAAGTGGATTTGTTACACCATTCTCAATCTGATAAGGAACATGATATTTACCGTTGAGGATATCTTGAACCATGTAAAAAATATCCTCAGTAACAATAGCAGGATGTTTGCCGTCGCTAATGATCCATTCATCCCTAGGCCTAGTATATGTATCTCTTTTTTTACCAGGTTCCTTAGATTTTTTTATACACTTTTTTTTCCATATAATTTTTCCTATGTAAACGGGATTTTTCAAAATAGTAACAATTGCAGACTTATCCCATTTGGTTTTACCCGTATACGATTTTATTCCCATACGTTCCAGTTCATTAGCTATAAGACCAATACCCATGTTATGATTAGCGTACCAGTTGAAAATCATTTCAATTACCTGTGCCTGCTCGTTTGGTTTTAGAGTTCTATTTTTTTTGTTTATTCTAAGTATGTCATATCCATATGGGGCTCGTGTGCCTATGTAATTTCCTTCGTTGACGGAAGCTATTCGTCCACCTTGAAGGCGCTTTTTAATCATCTTGTATTCCTTTCGGCTCATGAAAGCTTCAAATTCGCCATAATCCTCGTCTATTTCATTATTGAGATCATATGTCTTTTGAGGTGTTATAATTAACGTATTAGAGTTTTTAAATGCTTTTAGGATTATACCTTGTTCTTCCATATCTCCACGTCCTAGACGCTGAACTTCCATAACAAGGACACCGTCTATCTGGTTTGACTCAACAACTTTAAGTAAATCTAGCATAGCAGGCCGGAAAAACAACTCTTCTCCAGAAACAAGCTCTTCATGTATATATCTAATTACATATCCTCTTTCTTTGGCAAGCCTTAATAAAATGTTCCTATGCCGTGCAAGAGTTTCACCATGTCCGAGCGTTTTTTCAAGTTCTTCATCGGCCCTGGATTTTCTAAGATATATATCTACAATCACTGGACTTACGACTTCTTTATTTAAACTCCTATCTTGAATCAAACTATCACCTGTCATTTATATACCCCCGATCTTTTACCTAATTTTTCTCATTATTGCAAGTGGGTCAAAATAAATTATGTATTCTCTATATATTTTATATATTCCGTAAATTTTCTTATAACAATCTAAAGCCTCGCTTAAAAACTCTTCAGTAACATTTAAATGATTTGCTATTTCATATTTATTTCTGCATCCATAGTTGAAGCAGTCTATAATACCTTTAATACCAATCATTTTATTGTAAGCAAGTAGCCTAGCTTTATATTCCTGTTTTCTATTTGAAATGTTATTTTTTTGATCAATTATGTTACCGACTGTCAGCTCGTTATGGGCAAGTTCTTCTGCTAAAATACAAGCTTTTTCTGATGAGGTGATTACTTGTTTACTAATTGCAATTTTATTACCTTTTGTGATCCCTTTACATGATGATTCAAAATTTATCTCTTTAACAATGATATTTTTAGAATAAGCTTCTTCCAAAAGTTTTTCATAATCCATTGATTTACTCCGATTAAAGTTTATCTAAGTCCTTTTTAATTTTATATAATTCTTCTTCCTCAGGAACTTTATCAATATGAGCTGCAACTGGTTCTAAATAGCTTTTATAGTCTACAGTATATTTAGTAATATAACTTAATTCTTCAACTCTTTTTAATGCTTCTAGTTGTCCTAGATCATTTAGCTTCGATAAGAAAAATAATAATTTTTTTTCAGTATCAGATGGTTCTTTCTGCTTAATTTCTTTTTCTTCGTCCCATCCCATTAAATATGTAGGGCTACATTTTAAAATATTAGCTAAAGCTACAATCGTGTCATGTTTAATATTTTTGATATCTCCACTTTCGTACCTCTGAGCAGTTGCTTCTTTAACTCCAAGCGCTTCAGCTATTTGAGCTAAAGTTAAGTTAAGTGATAATCTTCTTTCCTTAATACGTTCATTAATTCGAGCCATGAAATCAATTACCTCACTTTCAAATTTTACAATATAAACAATATCACAAACTTACATAAAATGCAAATAAAAGTTTGCATTTCCCTAAAAAACTTACGCGAAATGTATTGACACTTGAAAATTTGAGTGATAGTATAGACTTACGCAATATGTAAGATGAAAGGAGGAGTTTAATGTTACATAACTACAAAACAGATATAGTAGCTTTAAAAAAGTTAATGGTAGAAAAAGGATTAACTAAGATTTGTGATTTGTCCAAAGCCACAAACATCAATAGAAATACACTTAGTGACGTTCTTTCGGGAAAAATGCAACCGTCATCTAGGGTAATGGAAAGGTTGGTAACAGTTTTGGAGATACCCCCAGAAAATGCAGGGAAAATTTTTTTTAACGGCAACTTACATATTGCGTAAGTTACTCTATTTTACTTCTTTGAATATTGTACAAACGGTCCTTAATAACCTATAGAGAGGAGGTTTTTAACATGGCAACATCTGTAATAATTCCACCTACAATAACTCCTGAAGAGAATGAAAAAAGAATACGAGAAGTTGAAAGAGTTTTATCTAACATTTTTAAAAGTGATATAACTGTTTCCTTCAGGGGAAAAGAATTAAAAGTTCAATAACATTCATTTTTTTTTAGGACCATTATGGACAAGATTTCAGATCATATTCAGATAACAATATTGCTCTAATGCGTACGAGAGGAGGAAATTCATAAATGCTTCGGAACAAAAAACTAGAAATACGTATTGAAATACTTGAGAAAAAAGTAGCCGAACTGGAGCTGCAACTCCAAGAACGGCAGACAGTAATTAATAACTACTCAATAACACCTAAAACCGAAAATTAATATTTTTTGCCATCGATAATTGCATCCGGTTTAATGGATAGAAGATTGGAGTAATTGTTTAACTTTGATACGATACCGAAAATAGTCAAAAAACCATAATTAGTAATAGTACTATTTACAATACCTCTAACAATTGCTTCGGCATTTTCGGAAACGATAAGGTTCCCATTAAGTATACCTGTTATTTCAACTTTGGAGTTAGCATTGACAGTGATATTTCCATCTACGATTCCGGAAACTTTCAAAGTACCCGATGAATTTAAGATTATATCACCTTTATACACTTTATCGATGATTTCATATGCATCAATTAACAAGTAGTCACCTCCCCTCACAAGGAGATTATATCACAAAATTTTACAAGAAAGGAGAAAAACTGTATGAAAGCATTATGTAGAAAATGTGGACTTGCTTGGAATGTGAGCGTACATAGCAGGTTCAGCAAAAAGGGTTACATTTGCCCAAGGTGTACCGGTAAGGTGCGGGTCAAAAAATCAATATTATTAGCTGCAGGGTTTATTGCAAGTTGCTTGTTATCAATGAAATGTTCCGAGATAGCAACAGCACAGAGGGGATACCAGGTAATAGTAGGTGGTGAAGATTTCATTCCACTAATTTATTTAGCAGCATTAATCTTTATTAAGACTGTTTCAGACATAAAAAAAGAAAGCACCTGTAATGGCGCTAACTAAAACATTCACTTACATATTATAGGATATTCACCTATAAGTCAAGGAGCATTTATGAACAAGAAATTAGCTTCAGAGTCAATTGGTAAAGTAGTTGAGGTGTTTGCCGGTTATAACGGTAATTACATAGGACAGATCGATAAGATTCTTCTAGGTGCATGTAATGTTGCGGTTGTAAAAATATTAGCCTGTATCAAATATCCTGGGCAACGAGCTATATTCTATACTTTTAATAATTTTGAGCGTTGGCCATTTTACTATGGATCTATGGAGACCTGTTCTATTGATAATCTTGAACTATTTTACGGTGCGATACCAGAGTATTACGACATTATGGCAAGGGTCCTTGAGGAAACATTCCTTATCGAAACTGAAGCTGACAGAGAAATATTTGAAAGACACAAAAGGCATTGGATAGGAAAGGGGTAAACATGAAAAGTGGAATTCCATACTTTCCGCTTGATGTTGACTTGGATGATAAATTAAAGCTAATTGAAGCTGAATTTGGATTAACAGGCTTTGCGGTAATTGTTAAGCTGTGGCAAAAGATATATGGGCAGCAAGGTTATTACTGTGAATTTTCAAACGAGGTGGCATTATTGTTTAGTAGCTCATGTGGGCTGAGTGGTAATGTTGTTTCTGAAATAGTGGGAGCTTCAATTAGAAGAGGTATTTTTGATAAAACATTATATAAAAAGTATCAGATATTAACTTCTGTAGGGATACAGAAAAGATACTTTGAGGCTGTTAGTCGCCGTAAAAATGTTGAAGTTGAAAATCGATACCTCTTAATAAATGTTATCCAAAGTTATAAAAATGTCAGCATTAAAGCTGAAAATGTAAGCAATATTAATGAAAATGTTTACATTTTAAAACAAAGTAAAGAAGAGAAAAGAAGAGAAAAGAAAAAAGATATATCGTCAGCATTCGCCGACGATTCCGATGAAATTAAAATATGTAATTATTTAATCTCAAAAATTCTTATAAATAATCCGAAGGCAAAAGTACCAACCGGCGACGACCTGCAAAAATGGGCTGAACACATTGATAAGCTTTTAAGGTTGGACAAACGGACCAAGAGAGAAATAGCGGACGTCATAGATTTCTGCCAATCTGATGACTTTTGGAAATCAAATATTCTCAGCACTAAGAAACTCAGAGATAAGTTTGATACACTCTGGCTGCAGTGCCGAGGGAAGGGAGGAAAGAAGAATGCAGAGCGTAACGAATCTTCTCCAGGACAAGCTCCAAAATTTGATAAATCAAAGTTCCTCGCGAAATAACAAAAGTACATACAAGTGCAAAGAATGCAGAGATACTGAATGGATCATCGGGGAAGGGAATACTGCTCGACCTTGTAAGTGCCGGGAAATTAATCAATATCAGAGACTTTTGGACAATTCAAATTTATCTGATGATTTTAAGAAAAAGAGTTTTGAAAATTACAATACTGCAGGTAAACCAAAAGTACTTACTACAGCTAAAAATATTGCAGTTGAATATGTAAATAGTTTTGAGGGTTTTCTTAAGACTCGGCATAATAGCATAGCTTTTTTAGGGCAAGTAGGTTGCGGGAAAACACATCTAAGTATAGCAATATCAAATGCACTTATTCAGAGTGGTCATGGAGTCTTGTACATGCAGTACCGGGAAACCATTATGCAGCTCAAACAGAATGTTATGGATGAAGAATACTACCAGAGCGAAATCAACAAATTCAAAAGAGCTTCTGTATTGCTTATTGATGATCTTTACAAGGGTAAGGTACTTGAATCAGATTACAACATAATGTTTGAGATTATCAATTATCGTTACCTAAAAAACTTGCCGATTATAGTCTCTTCTGAGTTTCTTTCAGATAATCTGTTAAACAGGGATGAAGCAATAGGGAGCAGGATAATTGAAATGTGTAAAGGCCGAATAATTGAGTTTGAGGGCGGTGAACTGAATTATAGGTTAAATGGATAGGGGGTTCTGTTATGGGTGATTATGAGGGCTATTATGCTTTATTCATATCAATATTAGCTAATGTTACTCCAGAACAGGCTTTTGAAATGTATTTTTCAGGCAAAAAGCCCAGGGCGAAATTTGATAAAGAAGACGAAGAATTAATACTTTCACTTAAGCAAAAAGGATATACAAACAGGGCAATTGGGCAGTTGTTTGGAATTAATGAGTTTACATTGGCAAAAAGAGTACATAAATTAGCTGAAGTATATGGGGTGGCAATATGATAAGCAAAATAAAGATTTATAACGAAAGAGGAAAATTAATTGAGATTGTTAATGTATTTAATAAATATGCTGAACCGAAAAGCAGATACAGACTTAAGAACAAAAACTTCAATCTTACTGATAAGGACCGGGAGCTCATAAATAAGGTACTATCAAAAATTAATATTAATAGTAACATTGGCGAGTTTATTGAACCATAAAGTTAAAAGAAAGGATAGCTGAGATATGGGACTAGATATAACAGTATACAAAAATTTATATATTGTTGGAAATCCGCAGGTTGATGAAAATGGAGATCTAATAAACTGGGAAACCGAATGGCAACCGGGAGAAAGTATGGAATGGTCAGAGAAACACTTTCCAGGTCGCGGAGAAGGTGTAGAATCCAGAAAAGTGTATAAATGGGAAGATAGATTTGATTTTTACGCAGGTAGCTATAGCGGTTATAATTGGTGGCGCGCAAGGCTTGAAGAATTCTCAAATGGCAGTAAAGCTTTTTATGAGCTGATAGAATTTGCTGATAATGAAGGTGTTATTGGTCCTTGCGTTTCGAAAAAATTAGCTAAAGATTTTACAGATAATCAAGACAAAGCCAAGGAATTTTCTATGACTATAAGTGAAGGTAAATGGTGGTTTGAAAAGTACAAAGAATGGCGGAAAGCTTTTGAAATGGCTGCTAAAAATGGAGCTGTAGAGTTTCATTAAGTAAATCGTATAAGCAAAAGATAGCGAAGGAAAGAAGGAGGTTGAATAGTTTGGATAATAATCAATTGCCATTAACAATAAAAAAAGATACTGGATGGATAGGAATGGTTGATATTTTAAGTTCACCTTATAAATCTACTGTATCTAAATATAAAGTCAGAAGAGTCCTAGCTCATGATGTTCATGAAGAAGATGCTGAGTTTATAATTCGTTCATGCAATTTGTATTATGATTTGGTTGAAAAATTAGAAAACACAACGGATTTAATAGATCAAATAATAAATAGCAGATCAATTCAATTAAACCACGAAAGTGATTGGGCGATTTTGAATGAAGCAAAAGAGTTATTATTAGCTACTAAGGATAATTTATGAGTGACATGTTAATTAAATTATTAATATTTTTTGTAGTAATGGTTATTACATCAGTAACATTTATCGGAACATTTGAGCTTATATGCTGTATTTTAAAAAAGATTAATAAATAATTCGGAGTAATACTAGTTAATTAAGTGTGCGCACACCTCCAGACGTGGAGGTCGAATAATGAAAGTAGTTGTAATTTGTGAATTCTCAGGAACCGTTAGAGATGCATTTATAAAGCGTGGGCATGATGCCATAAGCATAGACATATTGCCAACAGAAAAGCCGGGGCCGCATGAGCAAAGGGATGTTTTAAGTTTCCCGGCAGAATATTGGAAGCAGTTTGAACTTGCTATATGTCACCCGCCTTGCACTTACCTTACAAATAGCGGTGTTAGATGGTTGCATACTCAGCCTGGACGCTGGGAAAAGATGCAGGACGCAGTTGAATTCTTTAAATTTTGTCTTAACCTTGATATTCCCAAGATAGCTGTTGAAAACCCAATACAACACAAATATGCATTGGATGGGATAGGGGTTAGGTACTCTCAAATAATACAGCCTTGGCAGTTTGGACATGGAGAAACAAAAGCAACCTGCCTGTGGTTAAAGAATCTTCCGAAACTGCTACCAACTAACATCGTTGATGGAAGAGAACCAAAAGTTCACCATATGGCACCGGGGCCGGATCGGTGGAAAGAAAGAAGTCGTACATATCAGGGTATAGCTGATGCAATGGCTCAGCAGTGGGGTTAGGGAGAAGGTGGAAAATGAACACATTGAAATTAATACCTCAATTGCAAAAACGGTTAGACAGGTTTATTAAACAGTCTGAGAAAAACGACAAGGAATATGCGGACAACAAGAAATCATTTGAAGCTTACTTTACCGACAGGTTTGAGATTGATAAGAAAATTAATGGAGTATTTGAGCTCCAGAGAAAAAAGTGAGAGAACAGGAATTCTCAGATAAACAACTGGATATTTGGTTTGATGAAAATGGAGACAGGGAAGAAGTCGGATAGTTACGTCGCTATATAGCGGTTATCCGCTGGGAATTGATAGGCGAAAGCCGGAAAGAGAGGGAGTTATGGAACAAATAATAGAAAAGTTAAAGCAAGAGGCTAGAAACTCATGGTCGGGTGAAGTAGGTGAAGAACGAGCCAAAAAGCTTGAAAATTACTTAAGAAATAAGTTGAATGAATACTCTACTGCATTAGGAATACCACAAGAAGAAATTTTAAAAGCATGGGAAGAAAACAGAAATTACTCAGCAATAAATTGTTACCAGGAGTGCAATCAACCATCCATAAAAAGTGAAAAGGTTCGAGTGTTTGATACAGTTGACGAAATGCTAAAAAGTATAGGAGAGCATAGATTTAGATGTCCTTCCTGCGGTGGAGAATCGACAAGCCCATACAAATGTAATAGCGGTAAGGAAATGAGTAAGGGTAAAGTATGCGATTGGAATGTAGGTGGTTTGTTTGGAGATTTAGGTAAAGGAATCTTCGTTTACTGTAAGGACAAACTGACGGGAGAAACAATATTCATGCCTATAGCATGGGAGCAAAGGAGTGATGGCGTTGAGAGAGATTAGATACAGGGCATGGGACAAAAAGAATAATAAAATGATTTACTTTGATAGTTTTGGATTGTGCTTAGAAGCAGGGTATGGGTATGCAAACCCTAAAGCGATATTAACTGCAAAGGCTTCATACTACCATCATGGTTTTGAACTTGCAATAACTGACCTTGAAATAATGCAATACACCGGGCTTAAAGACAAAAACGGCAAGGAAGTGTATGAGGGAGATATTGTAAGAGCGAGAAATGGCTATCACTCAACAGTTACATATGGAGAATATATGACTGGAGTATTGGAAGATTGGGCCAAATACGAATTTGTAGCTTTTTAACCTAAAATTCTTGGTTTTTACTTTATTGGGATATCGAAAGAAAATAAGGAACAAATTGCATTTATCCCGACCGAAAAACAAGCATTTGAAATTATCGGTAACATACACGAAAACCCAGAGCTGCTTAAGGAGAGTGATTGATTTGGAAAGACCAATTTTATTTAACACCGATATGGTCAAGGCCATACTGGAAGGTCGGAAAACTCAGACGAGAAGGATTATAAAGCCACAGCTATCAGATGAAGCCGTTTATATTACTGATGTAGATGCTACGGGATTAATAACTTATCAAACACATAATAAATTCTTGGGAGGTTGCGCAGAACGTAAACCGCCCTGTCAAGTCGGTGACACTCTTTGGGTTAGGGAAACATTTTACCAATACGGAGAGTGGTTTGACATTCCGCAAACAGATGAATATGGAGACGTGATAAATAAGAGAACATTTATTCCTCAGCATGAAAGTAAATATTCTATATATTTTGCCGACACGTTACCAAAAGACTTAAAAATTCTCAAAGGATACAAAAGTGGCAGAGGATATTATAAAAGACCATCACTATTTATGCCACGATCTGCAGCCAGGTTATTTTTAAAGGTTACTGATGTGAGGGTTGAGAGGTTGCAGGATATGCCACATGATGCCCCAATGAAAGAGGGAATAAGGTCATACACAAAAGATGGGACGGTTTATAAATTTGCCATAAATGAAGAACAGATGCCCTGGAAGAATATGCCGAGAAATCCAACAGAAGCATTTAAGATTCTTTGGGACAGCATATATCACAACTGGAATGAAAATCCTTGGGTATGGGTTATTGAGTTTGAAAAACTTGATTTGTGCGAACATGGCATATATGATTACTGCCAGAAAGCGGATGGCTGCACGTATTGTACTGAAGATATGATTTGAGAGGATGGTGTGAGGGATGATTGAATATAAAATACAATTGCCTTTTAAAATAATCGAATGTATCAGTTGCCCGTTTAGGCATGAAGTAGTACAGCATGAAGGGGTAGAAAGTGCTGACAAACTAAGCGGTGTTGTTCAGATAATTAGGAGAGCTTCTCACTGCATCTTAAAAAATGAGCCAATCTTAATAAATCAACAAGTCGAAGGATATAACAGTCAGTGCCCATTAAAAGGAAAAGGCGTAATTGTACCAGATGAAAAATAACTCAGTAAATTAGTCTATTGCGCATGAAAGGAGTACATATGACATACGGACGTGAGATTAATTTAATGCTAAAAAAGAATACCGAATTATCCAATCAAGAAAAACTTGAAAAGCTTAAACAGTTTTCGGTTGGGGATATGCTGACATTACTGAGAAACTTTGAAGAATCCCCATATGAATATGAACCAGAAGTCATAAAAGGCTTATATGGTTGTTTGTATGACAAAGGAATTATGTGCGTGTAATGAATAGAGTATGCACCAAGACAGGAGGTGAAAACATTGGAGCTGTGTCAATTAAAACAAATTCAAGAGTGGCCGTTAAGATATAAAATTCCCATAAGTCAATCAAAAATCTTAGAATGGTGCATGTCATGGAACTGGAAGGTATATATAAGCTTTAGCGGTGGCAAGGATAGCACAGCATTACTAGATTTGGTATGTAGAGTATGGAAAGCTTCAAGAGATTTTCATAAAGATTCCGAGCTATATATAGTATTTGTTGATACTGGCCTTGAATACCCTGAAATAAAACAATTTGTTGATTATTACGCTGGATATTTAATAGAGAAATATGAGATTAAAATTGTACTTGAAAAATTACGTCCAGCTATGAGCTTTAGAGAAGTAATTGCGAAATATGGATATCCCGTGGTTTCTAAGAACACGTCAGGTAAAATTTATAAACTTCGTCACTACAATCTTAGCGAAAAATATAGAAATTATCTGCTTAATGGTGATGAAAGAGGGGACATGGGAAAGGTTCCAGAAAAATGGCTAACGCTTTTAAATGCACCTTTTGAAGTATCTGACGGCTGCTGTGCAGTTATGAAAAAAGCCCCACTTAACAAGTTTGCTAACAGATCGAAAAGAAAGGCCATAATTGGAACTATGGCTGATGAAGGCAAAGACAGGCAGGCAAGTTACTTAGAGCATGGCTGCAATGCATATGACACGGGGAAACCTCAGTCAAGGCCATTAAGCTTATGGACAGAACAGGACGTATTAGAGTATATTGATACGTTTAATATCCCACTTGCTAGTATCTATGGAAAAATAATTCTACAAAGCCATGATAAAGGTAAATCTTATCGTTATACTACAGGGGTTGACCGCACGGGGTGTATGTTCTGTATGTACGGGTGTCACCTTGAAAAAGAACCTAATAGATTTCAAAGGATGCAAGGCACTCATCCCCAATTATGGAATTATTGTATGAAGGATTGGGATGAGGGTGGATTGGGTTTAAACAAGGTTCTTGATTACATCAACGTTAGATACTGGGGAGAACAACTGGAATTGGTTGAAGGGTTTTAGTACGGGATATAAGAAGATAGCGTCACAAACAAAAGAATAGGAGGGGCCTATGAACAATAAAGAACTGAACGAAATAAAAGGTATCAGTAGAGAAATTAAGGATATAAGAGAAAGGATCCAAGACTTGTACAATGGTGATGCAGCTCCTGGGAATAAATATGTAACAGACAAAGTAACAGGTAGTTCTGCTAATTTTCCATATGGCTCACGTTCTTTCAGAATAGAAGGATTTGAAAAAATGTCAGAAGGATGTCTTAAAAAAAGAAATAAATTAGCTGAGAGTTTAAACAAAAAAATGGAGAAGCTGATCGAATTAATTAATAAAGCTTATGGGTATTTTGAAACTATACCGGACAGAACTACAAGATTAATCTTAATACATAAATTCGTTGATGGAATGTCTGAAGAAGAAATAGCCGAGGAATTAGGTATTAGCCGGAGTACAGTTCAAAGAAAAATAAAATTCTGGAAAGAAAATCAAAAAAGTGCGTAAATGATGCTGAATGAAGCTTTTAAAAGTAATATAATAGTATTGTGGAAAATACACTTTTAAACACAGCAAGTTACCCGTCGGACAGTCGAAGCCGATGGGTATTTTTTTCAAACACACGAAAGCAGCGTATAAATAGCGTGTAAAGGAGAGTTGAAATATACTCTCCTTTTTGCTGCTTATTTCTTGTTGAAAGGATGTGCCTTGGATGACTAGACCGAAATACAAATTCAAATGTGCAACATGTGTCTGGGGCACATTCCGGGGAGGTAAATGGTTTTGTATATTTCCAAAATGTGCAAAGCAAAAACTTAAGCAATAAAGAAGGTGATTGAGAGTGAAAGAGGTTAATCCGATAAGAGACAAAGTTATTTTAGAATGCATTGCTAAAGACTTGAAGGAACAGAGTGAAAGAGACTACATGATTTTCATGTGTGGCTTATATCTTGGAAGAAGAATTTCTGACATCCTCAAACTAAAAGTCTCAGACCTTATGAAAAATGGAAAGATAAAGGATCACATTTTTGTAAGAGAAACCAAAACCAAAAAGCAGATTCAGCTTCCAATTGGGAGAGAATTAAAGAAAGCATTAGAAGTATATCTTAAAGATATGTTGCCTCATGAGTTTATATTTAAAACAAGGGTTACTGATCATAAAGGCGATTATCCAATGCATAGGTCAACATATTATAAGATACTTAAAAAGGCTGCTGCCAAATATGGACTCGAGAAAATAGGTTGTCATACCATGAGAAAGACTTTTGGTTATTGGCACTATACCGAGAACAAAGATGCAGTTGTGTTAATGGAAATATTCGGTCATTCTGATGTTAGTGTTACTTTAAGATACATCGGAATCAATCAAAAAAACATTGATGATTCCATGGAAAACTTTAAATTGTTTTAACTATTATTCAACATAATGAGGTTATAGAGAATTGAAGAATAGTTAACTCTGTATAAGCCTTGATATAAGGGATTCAGAAAGTATTTAAGGATTGTCAACAGAATTTAAAGATAAAGAGAATTCGATATTTATGCAAAACAACTCCAATAATGAGCTTTTTGGTTTGTGAAATACATGAATAAAAGTCTCTATTTGTAATGGTTTTAGCTTAAAATTTGTACATGTATATTTATACAATTATGAGATAAAAGGGGCGACTTAGGTTGGACAACAGTCATTATAAGAAAAAGAAGCATAAAGAGTGGCGAGATAAAGTATTAAGACGCGACAATTATCTATGTCAGAAATGTATACGATATGGGAAAAAGGTAGAGGCTACACATGCGCATCACATAAGGACTGTAGAAGAATATCCAGAATTAAAATATAAGGTTGAAAATGGGCAAAGTTTATGTTTAGCGTGTCATAATAGAGAGCATCCGGAAAAAGGAGGGAGGAAGAATTGAAATCCCCCCCTCTTTGAAAATTCAAAAATAAAAGTTAATTGACTGGCGATGGGAGACTTTTCCCTCTCCGGGAATAAGTGAAAAATTTTATGAAGCCCCAAAATTAGAAAGGAGTTGATAAGGTGGGACGTCCTAAAAATATAGATAAGCAAACAAGAGACCAAATGAAAGCTCTTGGAGTATACAAACCAGAATTTGAACCCATCATTGAGGTTTATTCTCAACTCCGGGAGCAATACAAATTTCTGACTGAACGATTCATAGCATCCAATTATGATATTGAAGAGTCAACAAACACTGGATCTAAAAAAGCGCCTATCGTAACAACCCTTGAAACGCTCCGGAAAGATATCCTTGCATACGCCACTCAGTTAGGGCTTACTCCACAGGGATTACTAAAAACTGATGACAAGGCTTTTAAACAGAAAAAACAGTCTGCACTTGCCGCAGCATTAAAGGGGTTGGATAATAAATGAACATAAAAGGCAAGTATGCTGACGAGGTACTAGAATATGCCAGGTCAATAGTTGAGGGGCGAAAGATTGCTTGCAAAGAGCAAATTCAAGGATGTCAACGGTTTCTCAATGACTTAAAAGATTCTCGATGGGATTTTAATAGTAAGGATGCAGACTTTGTAATAGGTATCATTGAGCGAACCTTTAAACACCGACAAGGGGAGGATTTAGACGGAACTCCACTTCGGGGGAAACCGTTATTATTAGCGCATTGGCAAAAATATATTGTTTATAACCTATTGGGTTTTTATAAAGCAGGAACAAATGAACGAAGATACAAAGAAGCGTTCATTTTTATTTGCCGAAAAAACGGCAAGACATTATTCGTCTCTGCTCTTACGTGGGCACTTGCGCTCCTGGAGAGAAAAAGTGGATCATCTGTATATATTGTTGGAGCTGCACTAAAACAAGCCATGCAGAGTTACAATAACATTGTTGACAACCTCCAGTTTTATATGTATGGCAGTAAGGCCGAGGCCGAAGCTGATGGATGGAGAATGCTTGATAATAATATGGAGCATTCTATTGAACATAAAAATTTAGATGGGGGAATGGTCCGTATTGAAGCGCTGGCCGCAAACCCAGATGCGCAGGATAGTCTTAACTGCAATATAGCAATTGCAGATGAATTACATGCATATAAATCGCCGAAGCAGTACAACATCATCAAAGAAGCAATGAAAGCTTATACAAATAAATTGATGATAGGAATAACTACAGCTGGAGATGATATAACATCATTCTGCTACCAGCGACTGAAATATTGCCAAAAGATTTTATCAGGCATTGTACAAGGCGATGCTTATTTTGTATTTATTAGTAAGGCTGATGAGGATGAAAACGGTAATGTTGACTATACTAACCCTATAGAACATGAGAAGGCTAACCCAAACTATGGAGTGACAATTAGACCTCAAGACATTATGAACGATGCACTTCAAGCACAAAACGATCCACAACAAAGGAAAGACTTCTTAGCAAAGTCGCTTGACATATATACGTCTTCAATGAAGGCGTATTTTAATTTGGCTGAGTTTCAGATTAGTAATCGTAAAGCTGAGGAGGAACTGGGGATTGATCCTCAGTGGTCATTACAGAAAAAGCTTGAATTTGTCAAAGCACTCCTGATTAACTTTTATGGTGGTGCAGACTTATCAAAAATGCATGACCTGACGGCCTCAGGCCTATACGGTTCATATAAAGGCATTGATATTTTTATCCCTCATTGTTGGTTTCCAATTGTAGCTGCACATATCAAAGCAGAGGAAGATGGGATTCCGTTGTTCGGGTGGAAAGATGATGGTTGGCTTGACATGTGTAATAATCCAACAGTTAATCACACTGATGTAGTCAATTGGTTTGACCAGATGAAAAAGAAGGGATACAAGATTAAGCAGGTTGGTCACGATAGAAAATTCTGCCGGGAATATTTCCTTGGCATGAAGCAAAAAGGTTTCGCAATAGTGGACCAGCCACAATACTATTACAAAAAATCAGAGGGCTTCCGTCGAATAGAGAAAAAAGCTAAAGACGGAAAGCTCTATTATTTTGGAGCAGAGCCGTTTGAATATTGCGTCGAAAATGTTAGGGCCATTGAGAAGGTGGATGACATGGTTCAGTATGACAAGGTTGAGGTTACACACCGCATTGACGTATTTGATGCAGCAGTTTTTGCATGTGTTAGAATGCTTGAAAATTTAGAAAAATCAGAGAAAGCTAAGGGGTGGTTAGATGAGTAAAAAGAAGAAACCGAATAATCAAAGTAGAGATGCCCCACAGAAAAGAAGTATGGTGTGGCTGTGTTCGCCTGATGCTTACGATGCCTTGACTGTGAATGGGTACACAAAACTTGCGAATTGCCCAGAAGTTAAGATGTGTGTGGACATATATGCAGATCTAATCAGCAATATGACTTTATACCTCATGCAAAACACAGACAAAGGCGATGTGAGAGTAAGAAACGAGTTATCCAGAAAGCTTGATGTTGAACCTAATAAATGGATGACCCGAAAAGCCTTCATATATAATCTTGTCTGGACATTGATGCTGGAAGGTGAAGGGAATCAAGTTACATACCCTAGATATACACCAGATGGGTACTTAGATAATCTTGAACCACTGAAACCATCAAGAGTCACATTTTTAGATACAGCGGATGGTTACATGATTAGGTATGGAGATAAGATATTCTCACCTGATGAGGTTTTGCATTTTGTTATCAACCCAGACCCAGATCGGCCATACATTGGTACTGGTTACAAGGCTGTATTGAAAGATGTTGTCAAAGGACTTAAACAAGCCGGAGCAACAAAACAGGCACTTCTTGAAAGTCCATCTCCATCAATTATTGTAAAGGTTGATGGTTTAACGGATGAATTTGCAAGTGCTCCTGGAAGAAAAAAACTTGCCGAACAATATCTCGATTCGAGCGAGAATGGTCGTCCATGGTTTATTCCTGCAGAGGCTTTTGATGTAAAAGAGGTTAAACCTCTAACATTAAACGACCTTGCACTTGCAAAAAATATGGAAATAGATAAGAGGACGGTTGCCGGGATAATTGGTGTGCCGCCCTTTTTAGTTGGAGTTGGTGAGTTTAATCGAGAAGAGTATAACAATTTTATCGGTTCGCGAATCCTTGGTAAAGCAAAGGTGATCGAACAGGAACTTACCCGGAAAACATTATATTCGCAGGAATATTACTGGCGGTTTAACCCACGCAGCCTGTACTCTTACAGTTTGTCTGACATAGTTCAGGCAGGATCTGAAATGGTGGACCGCATGGCTATGAGGCGAAACGAGTGGCGTGATTGGATAGGTATGTCTCCAGATTCTGAAATGGACGAGCTACTAGCACTGGAAAACTACATTCCAGCCAGTATGCTGGGGAAACAGAAGAAATTGATTGGAGGTGATGAAGGCGATGAATAGAACATTGCGGCAAGCACGCAGCCAAGCCACACAGTTCAGAGCCGCAGAGGCTGATGGCAAGAAATATATTGAAGGCCATTTCTCGGTGTTCGGCGGCATATACGAACTATGGCCGGGTGCGACGGAAAGTATTGATTCAAAGGCGTTTGACGATGCACTCAATGATGATATCAGAGCACTGATCAATCATGATACAACGCTTGTACTTGGACGCAACAAAGCAGGAACTCTTGAACTTAAAGTTGATAGTAAAGGATTGTGGGGACGCATCGAAATCAACGAGAAGGACCAAGACGCTATGAACCTTTATGCAAGGGTAGAGCGCGGTGATGTCAATCAGTGCTCTTTTGGATTTGACATCCTGGAAGAGGATACTAAGTATAACGAGGATGGCTCAGTTCACTGGACTATCAAGAGTGTCATGTTGTATGAAGTATCAGTTGTTACATTCCCTGCTTATGAAGATACCTCCGTCAGCGCTCGAAAAAAGGATTTTGAGAAAATTAAAAAACGGCAGACAGATATATGGAAAGCCGAAAGAAGGGAGAAGTTGAAGAAATGGCATTAAGACAATTAGTAATAACAAAAAAATTGCAGGCACTGAGAAATCAACTTGATGATCTTAGGGCTAAAGACACGGATTTTGAAAAGCGAAAAGCTGAGTTTAAGACCCGCGAAGCAGAACTGGAGGCAGCCGTTAATGAAATTACGGATGAAACCCCAGAAGAAGATAAGGCTGCAGTAGATGAATCTGTTGAAGCTTTTGAAAAGGATCAGGAGGCATTGAATACTGAAATTGCTTCAAACGAAACCGAGAAGAAAAAGATTGAAGAAGAGATTCAGCAGCTACAGGGGGAGATCGAGGAACTCAATAAAAGAGCAAATAATCCACCGGCAGCAGACCAGGTGAGAACAGAACAAAGGGGAGATACAAGAATGAAAACCAGAGTAAGATTTTTTGACAGCCAAGAGAAACGCGATGCTTTTTTTACTCGTGACGATGTGAAGCAGTTTATTACCGAGATTCGCTCAATTAAAACAAGAGGCATAACAAATGGCGGACTTACAGTACCAGAAGTTATGTTAGAAATTCTCAGAAACAACTTAGAAAGCTATTCTAAGCTGGCTAAGTATATCAACATGAAACCAGTCGGAGGCACAGCAAGGCAAAATATACTGGGGGTTGCTCCTGAAGGTGTTTGGATAGAAGCTGAGGGTGAACTCAATGAACTTGATATGAGCCTGAACCAGATTGAAGTTGACGGGTACATGGTCGGCGGTATCATTTGGGTACACGATAACCTGCTCAATGACAGCGATATTGCACTCGGCTCTGAAATTTTGGATCAGCTTGGCAAAGCAATCGGCAAGGGTGCGGACAGAGCTATTATATACGGTACTGGCGTAAAGATGCCGCTTGGTATTGTGACAAGGCTAGCACAGACCTCCGCACCGTCCAATTGGGGTACATCTGCTCCTGAATGGACTGACTTACACACAACCAACATCAAGAAGCTTAACATAAATGGAACCACAGGAGCTGCATTCTACGCTTCACTGATTGAGGCACTCGGCGTTGCAAACCCTAATTATTCTGATGGAAAAGTATTCTGGGTAATGAACCGCAAGACACACATTAACCTGATGACAAAGGCTCTGGCTTTTGATGCTGCGGCTGCTCTTGTTGCCGGTGTTAATAACCAGATGCCGATTATTGGCGGCGATATCGTCGAATTGGAGATTGTTGGTGACAATGAGATAGTAGGTGGATTCGGTTCACTCTATTTGCTGGCTGAAAGAGCGGGAGCAACGATTAAGAGTTCTGAACATGCAAGATTTTCACAAAATCAGACGGGTTTCAAGGGTTATGCCAGATATGATGGTATGCCTGTATTTGGGGAAGCGTTTGTTGTGGTTAGCTTTGATAATACTGATGCTGAAACAACTAGCACATTCCCGACTGACTATACAAACACCGAGTTGGGAGCTCTAGGGGTAGTATCCGCAGCTGGAACAGCAGCAGGTGACACAAAGATAACTGTTACTGGTAAAGAGTCATCTGGGACAACATTGGGCTACAAGGTTGCAGGCAAGGTAGCTACAGTTAATACAGGAGACAGCAAGAGCAACTATACTGCTTGGGATGGCACAGCCGACATCACTGCTGCAACCGGTAAGATTATAACTGTGGTTGAGTTCAATGCTGATGGCAGAGCAATTAAGGTTGGAAGTTGCTCAGTAACTGCAAAAGCTTAAGGAGTGATGCTATATGGCATACGATGAAACTACAGTCCTTGGAATTGTCAAGGCCAGGCTTAACCGCCTGGCCTCTGATACATCCTTAGATGAGTACTTAAAAAAGCGTATCGAGGCCACAGATTCAGAACTTGCTAGAAACGGAATTAAACTTGTTGAAGGGAATGTTGATGATGAGGTATTGCTGGCTGATTATGTCGTGTGGCGACATCAGAACCGTGACAAAAACACAGGGATGCCGGAATGGTTAAAGCTTGCACGACGAGAACGGTGGTTAAAGGAGCGTGTTGCTAATGATATTGGATAAAGGAATATGCTCAATATACAGGATTGAGAACATAGCTGAACCGGGGAACACGCCCAAAGAGGGATTAGTTCTGAAATGTGATTCTTGGTATGGAGAACTCAATTTTGAAACTATCCCAGTAAATGCAGTAATGCAGGAAGGAATAGAAACATCCGCACGAATACGCATCTTACAGAATAGAGGAATAAATAACCACGATGTTGTAGCTATAGACAATCAACAGTATGAAGTTACTAGGGCATACCACGGCGTTGATGACGAGAGTGGAGAACTAATAACAGATCTTACACTCAAAAAGGTGGTGACCGCCTATGATACTGAATGATTTAAAAGCTCTTCTACTTACCATTGGGCCGCCGGTATTTCACTATTATGCATCTGAACAAAAAGGTAACTACATTGTGTGGGCCGAAGATGGGTCCGTAGGAGAATTTGAGGCCGACGACAAAATACAAGAACAGATAATACAAGGGACCATAGATTATTTTACTAAAGTTGAGTTCGATCCTGTCTTTGATCAAATTCAGGAGAAATTAAATCAAGCAGAGTGGATATCATGGAGACTTAACTCAATTCAGTATGAAAAGGATACAAAATATACCCATTATGAATGGGTGTTTGAGGTGGTGAACAATATTGGCGGTAATGACGATTAACTCAGGTAAAGATTTGATTAAGAAGATTGAAACGCTTGGGGCGCGCTCTGAGGAAATCGCAAAGAAAGTTGTAAAAGTTGGAGCCAACCCGGTGGCTGATGAAATCAGAAAAAACCTTGAGGCTAATATTGCCGATCCTTCATACGCTGGAGTGGGAGATACAGGTTCATTTGATAGGAAGAAAGAAAAAAGTTCTGGAGACTTACTCAAATCTTTGGGAATATCACCTGCGGGAACTGATAGAAACGGAGATGTAAATGTTAAAGTGGGTTTCGCCGGATACGACCAAAAAGGAGTACCCAACGCATTGAAAGCCCGAGCAATGGAAAGTGGTACTTCAAAATTGAGGAAAAGGCCATTTGTTCGTCCGGCAGTAAACAGAACCCGCAAAAAATCAAAAGATGCTATGGCTGCAGAGTACGACAGACAAGTAAAAATTTATTCAATATAGGAGGGATTCATAATGGCTGCTATAGGTTTACAGTATTCAGTATATGCACCTTTAACTGAAGACGAGGTTGCAGGCACATTTACGTATGGTACAGGCAAAAAGGGTAGGAAACTGATAAAAGCGGATTTCAAAATAAATACTACAGATTCACCACTTTATGCTGATGATGCGCTATCTGAGAATGCAAAAGAATTTACAGATGGCTCACTAACGGTTAATCAGGATGAATTAAACGACACTATGAGGAAGGATCTTCTGGGCAACTCCTTAAGTGAGATTACTGTTGGAGAAGAAACAGTTCAGGAGTTAACATCAAAAGATACTGATGTACAGCCATACTTTGGTTATGGATTTATTCAGTCCAAAAAGGTTGATGGTGTCAGGATGTACAGAGCTATATTCCTTACAAAGGTTCAATTTGGGGAACCAGACGAATCGGCTGAAACTAAGGGGAAGAACATTTCATGGCAGACTCCTTCAATTGTTGGAACAATAATGAGAAGGATTGACGGAGCATGGAAACAGGAGATTACAGTTCCATCTTTGGCAACTGCGGTCGCCTATATTAAGCAGAAGGCAAATATAGCATGATTGGAGGAAAAGCGGTCTTATGACCGCTAATTTTATTTATGAGCGATATAAAAAGATTGGGAATACCAATTACGCTTGATTGTGAAAGAAATCTGATTTTTAACATCAACGTACTGGAACTTTGCATTGAAAAATTCGGGAGTATTGAGAATATGCTGAATGAACCCTTTAATGATTTGGCAGAATCTGTATGGCTTGCCGTCGCAATGCTTAACGAAGACGCGGAAATATGGAACGAAGAGCATCCGGACGCAAAGAAATCTTTAGTTGATGAAAAAAAGATCAAAAGATATACTGACGGGGTTGGTGGTATTAAGGAGCTAGGGCAAAAGATAAGAGAGGCTCTTTTAAAAGGATTACCAGCAGATAAGGTTGCAGAAGTGGAGGAAGTTGAAAAAAACTTGATTGCTGTGCAGGGTGGGACGAAACTGAAGCTAAACCGGGCGCAAAGAAGGAACCAGAAATAAACTTTGCACAGCTGATCTTTATAGGTAAAACAATACTTGGGTATTCGGAAAAAGAAGTCTGGAAAATGACACTCAGAAAATTACTTCTTCTATACGACGAATATCTGTACTTTACTGATTCGAAAAAGAGATATGAAAGTATTGATGATATTATACCAGGAGAGGAGGTAGATTAATGGCTGAAGATATAGGAGCAAAAATAACGCTACAGGGAGAACGAGAATTCAGGGAGGCATTAAAACAAATAGAAAGTGGGCTCAAAGTAAATGCATCAGCACTGACTTTAATATCAGCCAAGTATTCGGAAAATTCAAAAAGCGTTGAAGCACTAACCGCTAAAAACAAAGCTTTAGAGGATAGATTAAGTACTCAAAAAGAAAAGATTGATAAAATAAGGGAAGCTCTGACAGCATCTGCTCAAAAATATGGAGAAGCCGACAAAAGGACAATGGGCTGGCAGGCTTCTCTTAATAATGCTGAAGCTGAATTAATTAGTCTGGACAATGAACTTAAGAAAAACAATAATCAGCTTGACCAAGCGCAAAAAACTATGGAAAAGTATGGGCTAAAATCGGATGAAGTAACCGAAAAGACAAGCAGTTTCGGAGGAAAACTTAACGATCTTGTAAATACTTTAGGAATCAATCTACCTTCAGGAGCACAAAATGCCATTAGTGCACTTGATAAGCAAAAAGTATCTACTGTGGCGTTACTAGGAGCGACAACTGCTTTAATAACCGGATTTGGAAAACTGACAATCGAAACAGCTCATACTGCTGGCGAAATCATGGAATTATCATCTAAAACTGGGCTATCCATTGAAAAGATACAGGAATTTAAGTATGCAGCAGAATATCTTGAAGTACCGGTTGAGACTATTGGTAGTACTTTATCTAAAATGACTAAATCAATGGACTCCGCTAGAACAGGAACTGGAGAGGCAGCGGAAGCTTTTAGAAAATTACATGTACGAGTTACAGAGAATAACGGCCAATTAAAAGATAGTGAGCAGGTTTTCTATAATGTAATTGATGCTCTTGGTAAAGTAAAAAACGAAACTGAACGGGATTCTCTTGCAATGCAAATCTTTGGGAAATCTGCAAGGGAACTTAACACATTAATTGATGAAGGAAGCACAGGCATAAAAAGTTATGCTGAACGGGCGCATGAATTAGGATATGTAATGTCTGATGAGACTATAGCCAAGTTTGATGCACTCGATGATAAGATGACGGAATTTAACAAAATTGGAGAAGCGACAAAAAACACTTTGGCTGTTGCGCTCTTACCACTATTCTCGGGCTTCTTTGATATACTTAGCAAAATCGACCCTCAAATTCTTGCTATTGTAGCTACTATCGGAAGTATATTAATTGTATCATTGACTGTTGCAAAGGCTATAGGGGATTTGACAGCCACCTTTACAGCGATGAGTCCATCAACATTAAAAACTACAGCAATAATCGTGGGTGTTACAGCTGCGCTAATAGCGTTGGCAGCGGTTATAGCTGTAATAGTTGGTAAAGGTGATGAATTAAATCGAACTATGAATAACGTTGGGAATAATGTTGGAAGGATGGCTAACTCAGTTAACAATGCAGGGAATTATATAGGCCGTAATGCAAAAGGTACAAGTAATTGGCGTGGTGGATTAACTTGGGTTGGCGAAGAGGGGCCAGAACTTATTGACCTGCCGGCCGGAAGTAAAGTATATAATAATCGTGAATCATTAAATATGGCCAGAAACGAGGGTAAAGGGAGCAATCAAGAAACTAACAATTTTTACTTTACCGTTGATGTATCACAAATTGATGAGTTGCAAAAGATTAAAAATCTTGCGACAGGAGTAAAACAAGCAGGCAGAGTAAGGGCGGTGATGGGGTAATGGGAAGGCATACTATTGACTTACCATGTATAGTTGATACATATATTGATAAAGAAAATCCTACAAGTAGTTTCGGTTCAGCATCTGTTTTATTGACAGGAGCTTTCAACCAGTCTTACTCACAAGGGCAAGAAATGAAATACATTACACTGCTGAAATTTGATTTTTCAGCTTTGCCCACTGGGAAAACTATCACATCTACTTATTTAAGAGTATATTCTATAAATGATGTTGAAGTAAATCAGTATTATGATTTTAAACCACTCATAATCCACCCGATGGAGAAAAATTTCACTGAAACAGATACATATAGTAGCTTAAATTTGGACTTACCAAAATTTGGAGGGGGAGATTTACAAATTGATTTAGCCACTCCAAAACAGTCATACCTAGAAATAGATATTTTATCATACATAAGTAATACTAATTTCAAAACCAATGGGTTGGCTATATTATGGGTGGAAGATAGAAGGTATATAGATTATGGCGATGGTGCTGTATGGCAGATATATGGAAGGAACACAACAAATCCTCCAACACTTAGGGTCACATATGAGGATACCATTCCTGAAAAACCTACGGCATTAGATCCAATTGGGTTATATGTTCAAAATTCAGATATTGTACAATTCAAATGGCAATATAATAATTCAACTGGAGAAAGTCAGAATAAATTTGACCTTAAGTGGAGTACAAATGGCACGACATGGACAACAGTAACTCAAACAACAGGCAACAATTATTACAATATGCCAGCGAATACACTTCCTACTGGGAATATATATTGGAAAGTGATAACATATAACGAGTTCAATGAGTCAAGCCCCGCGAGTGACATATCTGTATTTTACGCTGTTGGCGCTCCTAGTACTCCCGGTATAACAGAAATAGCTAATACTAATACTCCTAAACCAACTATAATATGGGCTTCTGAGTCGCAACAAACCTATCAAGTTCAAATTTTGCAGGGTAGCAATATAATATATAGTACTGGAGATATACCGGGTGTATCTATTAAATCTCACACGGTTACTACATTTTTAGATGATGGAGATTATATTGCAAAAGTAAGGGTTAAGAATGAATTTGATATATATTCAGCTTGGGGAGTTGCAAGCTTTTCAATAAACACTCCAAAACCAGAAAAACCGCCTATATTACTTGTTAATGGTAAATATAGTATTGATGTTATAAGTGATATAGCAGACAATAGTAGTTTATTATTATATAGGGCAAATATTAAATCTAGTGATTTTAAATGTATTGCTAAATCAACAAACAATATGTTAAAGGATTACACAGTCGAAAGTAATAAACAGTATAAATATTTCGTTAGGGCTGTCAGTAATATAGGATCTTTTTTTGATAGTGATATAAAAACTATTACATCCAGCAAAATTAATAGGTCTGTATTTGCTCCTGTGACGGAATTAAACGACATATTTGAAGTTAAACATAATCTAAATGAGAGACCTTTAAAAAGTATAACTATCAGTACCCCTAATACATCAAATTATTTTACCGGAAGGATATACCCTGTAGCAGAATATTCAGAACACTTATCTTCTAGGATTTCACTATCCTTCTACATAAAAGAAGAATCTGATTATCATCGATTACTAAATATTTTGCACCTTAAGGGGATTGTATTATATAGAGATGGTAGACGTAAGCTTTATGGAAATTTGTCTGAAATAAATATATCAGATCATTTTGCTGGGTATGCAGTTAACTTTTCGATAAATCAGACGGATTACAACGAGAATCTGGAGGTATAGAAGATATGCTAAATTTAGCTATAGGAGGATATAGTACTGAGGATGTAATAAATCAACTTCATGCTAAAACAGGAGTACGCGAAATTAAATTTCGATATGATCTACTAAATAAAAATGAGGTCAAAATAGGTGTATTGTCCGGGACGCCTTCAGGGAATTCAATTGATTTTAACAGCTTGGCAGATATAAAGAGAACTGGAGTTTTTACCTTTAAGGAAATAGAACTAAATGAAGTAGACTGGTTGAATGACAGAGTTCGACCAGTCTTTCTTTTAAAGATGCCTGATGGGAATTACATTGAGTGGTCATTAGGCATATTTTTACTATCGTCTCCAACAAGAAAAGATAACAATGATGGAATATGGAGAGAAGTTGAAGCCTACGATTCAAGCGTTATCTTAAAAGAAGACAAATTTGATAATCGTTACTACATTCCGGCTGGAACAAAATATATTGATGCGATATCTTTGATTATTAATAGTGCATTGATATATAAAATTAACATTACAGATCATAGCGGGGTAATTTCAACTGATAAAGAATTTGAAATCGGTTCAAGTAAACTAGAAGTTTTAAATCAACTATTATCTGAAATTAATTACACATCTTTGTGGGTAGATACTTACGGGTTTTTTACTAGTAAACCATATATTTTGCCATCTGACAGAGAAGTAGATTATTCGTATAAAACAGATGAATTAAGTATTATTTGTGGAGGTGCGATAAATGAACTTGACTTATTTAATGTTCCAAATAAATGGGTTGTTACGGCTTCAAATCCGGAAAAGCAACCTTTGACAAGTACATATGTAAATGACTCGGCAACGTCTATAACATCAACACTCAATCGTGGCCGAACAATTGTAGATTATAGACAAATTGACGATACTCTAGATCAGTCGACATTAGATGCCTATACAAAAAGGATAGCCTATAATGCTAGTCAAATATATGAAAAAGTCCAGTTTGAGACAGCATTAATGCCACATCACACATTTATGGACACTCTATTTATTGAGTATAAAAGTTTAGCGATATCATCAAAGCACATTGAAACCGAATGGAGCATGGATTTACAGGCCGGTGGTAGAATGCGACACAGCGTAAGGAGGATTGTTAATATATGAGTGAAATACCAAGTGCAGGTGAATTTTTAAACAACATAAGGAATGACAAGGAGTATAAAGCTTTTAAACTTGCAACAATATCAAGTTTATTTTCAAATGGAGCAGCAAAAGTTACTTTTGATGGGGAGAGCACAGAGAGTGAAAAACAATATCCGTATATTTCAGGATATATTCCGAATATTGGTGATAGAGTTCTTCTGGCGTCTGTAAGCGGTACTTACATAATTATCGGAAAGATTAGATACAATGTATCTCCCACTTAATATCAGGAAGGGATTGATTGAATAATGATAACAAAAACACATGACATAGTACTACAAATAACCGAGCCGGATTATATAAAAACCGGGATAAAGCTTGTATCCCACGACAATTTAACAAATATATTAAACATAAAGATTTATGATAATAATGTTGAAATAGACTACTCTAAGGTACATCACGCAAATATTATTTTTGCAAAGCCTGACGGTACTTTTGTCCAGGGGGATCTAGTTAAAGTATCTACAGGGTATACATATGTAGTAGGAACCAACGATACAGCTGCTCCTGGGAATATTATCGCGAGTATACAGTTATATGGTGCAGCAGGAGAAAGACTCAGCACTTCGAGATTTAGTTTTCAGGTTATAACAGATTTACTTAGTCCATCCGCAGTAGAAAGTACAACTGAATTTGATATTTTAACGCAGCTCAGGCAGGAATTAGAGGCAATAGATGTCGTTGATTTAACAAATAGAGTTGAGTCGCATTTGTCGGATAATACAAACGCTCATAGTATAAACACTTTAGCTAAAAAAGCCATGGGAACTGTTTTCAATGCGACATTACAAAACGGTTGGACTGGTACACTAAAGTACTCAAAAAACGATTCCGGTTTTGTTGTTTTGAGCCTAAATTTAACAGCTGGAACTGTCGTCCTAAATACTGTTGTAGCAAATTTACCTGCAGGATATAGACCACCTTCAGGGTATGTAAATATACCGATTACGAATACTTCCACAGGTCAAACTGGTGTTGGCTTAAGTATAGCTGAGACTGGCAACTTATATGTATTTCAATCAATATTTACAAGTGGTCAGTCAATAACTGCCCATATAGTCTATTACGCAGGTTAGGAGGTATATTTATGAGACAAGTTGCAAAAGTGGATGTAAACGGTTATTTTTTATGTGATGTAATTTTAGATGATTATAATGATATTCCTGATGGTTGTATCACTGTTCTTCCGGATACAAATGAAATTGGGTTTTATAAGGCCAAATGGAATGGAGAAAAGTGGGTTGAGGGGGCAAATCAATCAGACATTAATCACCATTATAAACTTTCTAAAATAGCTGAATTAGATAATGCTTGTACAGCTTCAATCCTTAGTGGGTTTTATTCTGATGCTGACGGTGAAACAAGGTTTTACGGATTTGAAAGGCAAGACCAGTATAACATGATTGCATACCTATCAGGGATTAATGCTGGATTACAAACAACCGTACTGTGGAAAGAAAAGGGCGGGTTTCCTAAAGAGTACACTGTCGATCAATTTCGGAAACTATATTTTGATGGTTTCGACATACATCTAAAAAGTCAGTGGGTTAAGTTCCATGAGTTAAAAGCGCAGATATTGGCCTGTGAAGATGATAGCTGGAAGGATATCACTTGGTAGACAATTGGATAATACTGCGATGTAATGGGAGCTAAAATGATCATAAATAAAGTAATGTATTTACTACTGAAGTATCTTGTTTATATGTCGGTAACGATACGAAAAGTATTGGATATTTTATTAATTGAAATCGATAGATTAAAATCTTTTACAAAAAACTGCAAAAGTAATATTTTCGAAAACACTTCCATGGTATATAATTACAAATGTACATAAACATAAGTATTTAGAAACTATGGGGGTGTAAAAGAGTGATTCAAGATGTATTAGGGATAGCTAAACTCAGTGAAAACAACTTAGAAATGATAAAGCTTATTTATCCAGACGTAGCACAGCCAGCAGTTAGAAAAGTAGGTATTGCATTAGAGACCGTATTTGATTTTGCCAATACTATATTATTACCTCTAAAGTTGCTAAATGATAAAAGCAAAGTATTTTTTCAGAAACATATGGAGAATTACAAGAAAAAAATTGACGAGTTAAATACCGAAGAAATTGGAAATGTACCTCCAGAAATGGGATTGCCCATATTAGATGAATTGACAAAAACCACAAATGATAATATTGCAGAATTATTTATTAACTTATTATTGAGTTCATCTTCAATTGATAAATCAAAAAATGCGCACCCCAGTTTTATTAATGTAATTAAAAACCTTAGTTCTGATGAAGCTAAAATTATTCAATACTTGATTGAATCAAATAAAGAACGCTTTTTGCTAGTTTCATTTAGTAGAAAAGATATAGATAACCAGATTGTCGAACTTTCAGATAGTTATAGCAGTATACTTGATCTAAATATTGATTATATAGAAAATCATGCGTTTTATGCAAGAAACTTAATAAATTTAGGAATTTTATCGGAAAATAGACATCTTTATTTCCAAACAGAGATAGAAGAATATGATCCATTGATTAAGAAACTTGATTTTGTTAAAGAACACAAATTAAATTTGCTAAGAAATCTTGACGATTCGGATTACATAAAGAAATCATCTATAATAACAAATAAAGGAGTACTCAAATTGACTGAGTTCGGAAAAGAATTTATAAAAGCGGTATCTGCTAAAAAATCATAAAGCTCAAATCTATGGATAATATCACGAGCTAAATATTACTATTGATGAAATCACCCTCCGGACATATAATATAAAATACAAACATATGTTCGGAAGGTGATTTTATTTGAAAAAGGTCTATGTTGATGTAATGGCAGAGTACCAGGAAAATGGATATGTAAAACCTTTATGGATTGTGTGGCCGGACGGTAGAGAGTTCGAGATAGACAAAATACTTGATGTTCGGAAGGCCGCTTCGCTCAATGTCGGCGGTACTGGTATTCGGTTCACGTGTCGAATGCATGGTAAGGTAACATATCTTTTTCTTGAAGAAAATAAATGGTTCATGGAAGGTAAGGACTAAAATAATTTGATTCAAAGGATTACTCAGTAATGGGTAGTCCTTTTATTATTGCAAAATACAACTTATAGGGAGGACAAAGGGGATGGAGACTAATGTTTTAATTGGCTGTATCGCAGCTCTGGCAGGTATCATATTCAGTTACCTTACAATGCTATCAAGAATAAAGGGTGATACGAAAAAGGACGGCATTGAATCCGGACAATTAAAGGCGGACATAGACTACATAAAACGCCGGAGTGATGATACCTTAATTGAGCTGCGAGGACTCAATAAAACAGTCAGCGACCATGCGGATCGACTGGCCAGGGTGGAAGAATCTGCAAAGCAAGCGCATCACAGGATTAATGAATTAAGGGAGGAGATGGGGAAAGATGCCGCAAGTAAAGTTTAAATACCAGGATGAAGCCTGCGTATATCCGAAGCTTGTACAGGCTGTAAATGCTCTGTGCGCTGCAAAGGGCAAAGATGCGCTATGTACTTCCGGGTACCGCAGTCTGGAGAAACAAAAAATAATCAATAAGCAGGTCCTTTATGATGGTCCGGGGAGAACGCAGCGAGCAGACGGTTCTGTCTATGACAAGAACGGTAAGTGCTGGGCAGCTGCCTATGGTAAATCAAACCACATTTATTGTATCGCCATGGACATAACAGACGACTGGTTTAAGAAGCTGACTAATTCAGATTTATACAAATATGGCTTATTCAAGCCAATGTCACATGAACCATGGCATGTGCAGCTATTAGAGCTCAGCAATATTAATCAGAAACAAAAAGAAACTATCCGGGATGCATGCGAAAAGGGGGTAAGTAAGGACATGACAGTAAAAGATTTTCAAGTTCTGGTCGGACTGCAAGCTGATGGGGTAAAAGGCCCTAAAACAAAAGAAAAACTGAAAGAGATGCTTCAATTCTGCCAAGGTGAACTTGGATTGAATTTTAGTACACCTGAAGAGGTTATTAAAGCTTGTACAAATAAACCTGATACCTGGCTGGGAAGGTTAAAGTCTATACCTTATTTCCCGGCCTTTATTATGAGTATAGTTAATAAGATGGGAGGTAAGGCATAATGCTAGATTTTTTGAAAAATTATTGGCCGGTTATACTAATTGGGATTGGATTTGTGGGATACATACTCTATTTGATAATCAATCGGCGTTGGGAAAGACTTCGGGAACTTGCATATAAAATGATAAGGCAGGCCGAGGCTGTAATAGTTGGGACAAAGAGGGGACAAGAGAGGTTCAATCTAGTTCTTGATCAGTTATACAGTATTATACCTGCATGGATGAGGTTTTTTATTCCTAGGAGTTTGTTGGAACAAAAGCTACAGGAATGGTTTGATCTCATAAAAGATAGTCTGGATGATGGCAAAATTAACAACTCTGTCAATCCTCCTGACGGAGAATAACAAAGCAGCCCTCAGGGAGAAATCCTTGGGGGCTATTTGTGTCAATCAAGTACCAACAAATGCAGGTTATCATTTTAGTTCTACTGAATACGATTCCACAGATAATCCTAATTCATTATCTGTTTTAGCCATTTTATAAAATGTGTTCGGATTATTACCAACAAAATGTATTTCATTAAAAGGTTTACCAAGATAAGTGAACTTACCAACATTGATTATATTTGACATTAAGAATTGTATAGTATGAACCAATACAGCACGATAATCAAGTGGCGTAAAAACAATTTTTTTCTTCCAAATAAATTGGTTTTCTTTTGGAACTTTATTTATAAAAGTTAAACTATCGCTATGCTCTTCAAGCTTGGTACCATTACTATCTCCGAGTTTTATCCCTCGAAATTCACTATAAACCGACATTCCATGTTTAAAGGAGTTATAATCATAAACTGATAATATCTCCTTAGAGCACCAAATAATCCAATTCTTAAGATATAAAGCTATTTGCGGTAGAGTTAAATAATTATCTAAACCTTGAATGCTTTCAACATCCTTTGTCCCGTAAAATATGTATGTAATAAGTTCATCTGATGTCCAATTATTATAATGAAAATTAAATTTACCTTCACTTAATGATTTAATTTTGTCTTTAAAATTTTTAGGATTGGTATCTCTTGATAATTCTAACCAAGGGCACGGTTTAATACAAACGTGAGCTAAGAATAATCTTAAAAATGTTTCTATGCAATGATAATATAATACCGACAACTCTAATTTAGCATATTTTATTAGATCACTTGTTTCACCATTAATCTGTTCGGATTCAACCTTATATTTTCCCACATTTATATCATTTTCATTTATAGTCTGGGTAAATTTATCGGTATTACTTAACATGCTTCCCAGAACAAATAGTTTGGTTGAAAAATAATCCCCATAATATTTCTCATAAAATTCCTTATTCAACAACTCAATTTGCTGAGGAGATATCTCAGGATCAATTAATTTTTTTCTGTTTTTTTTATTCATCTTTATCAGCTCCTATTTTATAAAGTCTACCCTTATATGTATAACAATGTCAATAGCTATAAAATATGGAAAGAGACTATAATTGAATTTATCATATATCATAAGATACATCCAACAAGAAACATTGAGATATAACGGTTCTCATTATTCGCAATCTGCTTGAAGTACGAACAAGAGATAATTAAAAATATAAAGGTTTATTTTCGTAAGAAATTGGTATATAATATGATATATAACAAAAGAGAATGATCGTGAGACCATCCTCTTTGTTGGCGGTTTAAGAATGTCCATTATTGGCATTCTTTTCTTTTATGTACATAATGCGTAAGGTTAAGTACTGCACTATGATACCAAGACAGTAATATACTATCCTAAGAAATGTCTCCATATAATATCACCTCCTTCTTGATAGCTTGTAAGGAGTGAAAAATACCTTTTAATAATAAGTAAACCATCCTTACAAACAGTCAAGTAGGCGTGACTGACACTAAACCGCTTGTATAACAGTTTAACATTAGATACTACTTTATTCAATAATTTGGCAAAAATATTGTTGAAATACGACAAAACAAAAAGCGGCAGCCGAAGCTCCGCTCTTTGCCCTCCCTCAATATACTTACTCGTGTCTGTACCCAAGAGAGGAATCATTTTGATTTTGGGATATTCAAATTATATCAAAGCTTGTATTATTTTACAATATGTAGTAGATTTAAAGTATAAACTAATAATTATATTAATGGGAGATAGTATGGACCTGATACTTATTGCTTTAATTATAATATGTTTAACGGTTGTTGTTTTCTGTATTCGTACTGTTTTACATAGTCAAGAAACACAAAAAGCTAATAAAGAGTTCTTGAATAAGGTTCAGAATAAGGGTTTTGAAGTGTCTAAATATGTTGAACATGGCGTGTATGCTCTTGCGGTGGATGATAAAAACTTAAAGTGGTGTATTAAGTATAATAACGAAAGAGCGACTAAAATATTTGATTATAATGATCTAATAGATTTTGAACTATATCAAGACGGCGAGAGTATAGCAAAAAATAATACTGTTGGAGCATTAGTAGGTGGAGCGTTATTTGGTATAGCTGGTGCTGTTGGAGCACAGAAAAAGCTAAAAGGTGTATGTACAATGCTACAGTTACGGATTAGGGTTAATAATTTGAACATGCCAGAAATAACAATAAAATTTATTGATTCTCCAATAAAAAAAGATTCACGGATATATAAAAATATATTTGATAAAAGTAAAGAGACGGCCGCAATACTTACATACATACAAAATAAAGAAAACAAGAGAAGATATGATATTGAATTTGTAAGAGAAGAGAAAGAATGAGACGAAAATATACAACATGTGGAAGGCAATGAAATTACATTAATAGATCTGATCAGTAATGATTCGGAATCAGTAGTGGATGAGGTTGAACTGAAAATGCAGGTAAAGCGGTTGTATAGTAAAATGAAGGGTACACTTAAAAACAGGGAAAAGGTAGTTCTGGAGTTAAGGTACGGTTTACTGAACGGTACGAGTAAAACTCAGCGTGAAATAGCTAAAATGCTTGGAATTTCAAGATCCTATGTCTCAAGGATAGAGAAAAAAGCAATTAAAAAATTAAGTAAAGAATTAAAACCTGAAGGCTGCCATTAGGGCAGCCTTCTTTTTTCTTTCGGTACCTGCGCGTTATGAGTATAACGAATGTATTTATTAATTTGATGTTTGCTCTTCGGCTCATTCCCTAACTGAGCAGGCTCTTAATGATAGAGGATATAAGTGTAACAAAATGAAATGGGTATGGAATTGTATAATTGTCCACGATTTACGACACCTGATGCTAATGGGGATATAATCCTCGACTACTATATACCGATTAGCAATCTCTAAATATATGTGCTTATAATTAACTGATAAATATAGTTAAAACTGTTGACTTTCATTTGATTCCAGATATAGTATAATCTATGAAACGTAAAATCAGATTTTAGGGAGCAGAACAATGTCGGAAAAGAAATTAGCTATTAAACTATTAAATGGAGTATTTGGTGTTTGTAAATTAAACAATGAAGAGAAATTTCCTGAATGGGCTGTAAACCGTCATTTTTATGCCGTAACTAAAACAGCTGAAGAATTGTCAGTAGTATGTTTACAGGAGGATATTCCGGACAATGAGCAGTGTGAAAGGGATTGGAGGCTCCTTAAGGTAATGGGGATATTGGACTTTTCCTTAATCGGAATAATTTACTCCATCAGCGAAGTACTTGCTGAGCACAAAATCAGCATATTTGTTATATCAACATATGATACTGATTACATATTGGTAAAGGATAAGGATGTTGATAAAGCTTTGAATGCTCTATCTGAAAAATATGAAATCATAACTGAGTAATCTGTAATAGGTATGTATTAAGTTTATCTTAATCAACTTTACCACTAATAAAAATGGGCTGAACTATATTAAATAAAGTATAGATTTTTCATTCATAAGAGCTTACGTACCAGTAAGTTCTTTTGTTTTTTATTAAATTATAACAATAAAAGTGAACCTTTTATTTTACAGCGACAATGTATAAGTGAATGGCCATTTATGATTATAAAAGTTTGAAAGGAGTAGTTCCTTGGATATTACAGAGGTTGAAGAGCTTGTAAGTACACATGGCAAGGCAGTTTACGGTTTTTGTTACAAGCTTTCGAAAAATAAAACAGATGCAGATGATTTATATCAGGAGACCTTTCTTAAAGCGATGGAGCTTTACTTTAAAATTGATAGCAAGAATAACCCAAAAGGATTTCTTATTTCTGTTGCAGTAAGGCTTTGGAAGAATAACCGCCGTAAATATGCAAGACGTAACAGATTAGCTCCTACAGAAGAAATAAGTGAAAATATATGCAGCAGTTATATAAATCATTCCGAAGTGTCTCCCGAGAACATTGTTATTTCCAATGAACTTCGGAATAACCTTCTGGCCGCGGCAGATAAACTTAATGACAAATTAAGAATACCCTTGTACATGTATTACACTGCAGGAATGTCCAATGAGGACATTGCAGCAGCACTTAGAATACCTTTGGGAACCGTGAAAAGTAGGCTTTACAAGGCTCGGAAGGTATTAAGAAATATTATGGAGGTGGAATCTGAAGCATATGAAAAAATTTGAACAAATCGACCAGATTTTAAAGCAGACTCTTTCCTCGACAGTTGAGCCAAGTAAAGAGTTAAATCAAAAAATACTAAGTCAGTTTAAGGAGATTGATAATATGAAATATAAATCCAAAAGAAGAGTAATTGGAACGCTTATAGCTGTAGCTATTACACTCGCAATGTCAGCAACTGCTTTTGCAGCATGGCAGCTGCTTAACCCGAAACAAGTTGCCGAACACTTCGGAAATCAAACACTTGCCAAGGCCTTTGAATCAAAAGGTGCTGTCGAAATAAACAAGTCAATTAGTTCATACGGCTATAAAATAACGCTTTTAGGCATCACAACGGGTAAAGACTTAAGTGACTTTAGAAGTTCGGCACAGGATATCAATCCGGACAGAACCTACGCTGTGGTCTCAATAGCCAAAGAGGATGGCAGCAAAATGCCGGGTACATCGGACGAAGAGTATGGAGATCCTCCATTTTTTGTGTCTCCTCTTATAAAAGGTCAGAAGCCATGGCTGGTTAACATAGCTTCAATGAACGGAGGTTACAGCGAGTGCGTTATAGATGGAGTTATGTATAGACTGTTGGAATGTGACGGCATTGAAATGTTTGCAGACAGAGGACTATTTCTCTGTGTAAGTACTACCAGTTTCTTTGATATTAATGCGTTTAAGTATGACGAAAAAACCGGAGAGGTTACTCCAAAATCTGATTTTGACGGTGTTAATGTGTTGTTTGATCTACCGCTGGATCTAAAAAAAGCTGACCACGAGAAAGCTGAAAAATACCTGAAAGAGTTGCTGGAACCTTCTGCGGATTCACCTGAAAAGGAAAAGAGTGATTCTGATACGGAGACTATTGATGCAGGCTCGGCTACAGAGTTAATAAGAGGTTATTATGATACTGTAACTCCTTAAGAAGAAAAAAGCTTAAATAGAAATTACAAGCCAAAAGCCCAGATACTTCTAAAAGTATAATGGGTTTTTTGGTTTATTTACCTGCAATAATATGAACAAACTGATAATTTTCCTCCATTCATTGCCTAGTATATATAGTTATGTTATAGTTCAAATATACCGTAACTGTATTTATGTCGATGAGGAGCAAATATCGTGAAACCTACACTATATAATGTAAGAAATGTAACAAATTTAAAGGAAATGCTGAATCAAAGTGCTGATCTATATGGACAGAAGGCAGCTTTTCTTTTAAACAATAATGGAACAGAGAAAAGTGTAAGCTATGCAGAGTTTAAAGCTGATGTTGATGCCTTCGGTACAGCGTTGCATTACCTTGGTCTCAAGGATAAATGTATTGGCGTTATCGGGGAGAACAGATATGAATGGTGTGTTTCATACCTTGCAACTGTCAGCGGAACGGGCATAACTGTTCCTATTGACAGGGAACTGAATATTGCTGAAATTGAAAATATATTACGCAGATGTAATGCAGATGCAGTAATATATTCAGGTAAACACAGCGAGCATATGAAGAAGCTGTCATCCATGGGATTATCGGTTAAATATTTTATTAATATGGATGCCGTTGAAGACAAGGACTTTTATTTGTCCTTCCGAAGACTGCTTGATATGGGAGAGGAGCTTATAGCTGCTGGTCAACAGAACTTTATAAATGCCATTGTAGATGAAAATTCGTTGGCTGCCTTACTTTTCACCTCCGGTACTACAGGTATTGCAAAAGGGGTTATGCTGAGTCATAGAAATATCTGCTCAAATGTAGTATCTGTGCGTTCTACAGTTCTGGTCGATACAAATGACACTTCACTGTCTATTCTTCCTATGCATCACACATATGAATGTACCATAGGCTTTTTAGCCTTCATATACTCAGGTGCTACAATCTCCTTCAATGAAGGGTTGAAATATATTGCCAAAAACCTTAAAGAGGTAAAGCCTACAATACTTGTTGTTGTGCCGCTCATTCTGGAAAATTTATATAAAAAGATATGGGCACAGGCAGCAAAACAGAAATTTGGAAGGCTCAAATTAAGAGCTGCTCTATTTATTACTACCTTATTGAATTATGTTTTCCATATAGATATTACAAAAAAAGTTTTTAAGCAGATACATGACAATGTGGGTGGAAGGCTAAGGCTCATTTTAACAGGTGCCGCAGCAATTGATCCTGCTGTATCCAAGGGGTTCCGCAAAATGGGTATCAAGGTCTTGCAGGGCTACGGTCTGACAGAATGTGCCCCTCTGGTAACCGGCAACAGAGATTACCAGTATAAAGATAACAGCGTTGGCAAACCACTGCCAGGGGTTGAGGTAAAAATAGATAGGCCTGATGAAAACGGCATTGGTGAAATCATTGTTAAAGGTGAGAACGTTATGTTGGGATACTATAAGGATGAGGAAGAAACCTTAAAAGCCATTAAGGATGGCTGGTTTTATACAGGTGATCTTGGAGCTGTAGACAAATCGGGATACTTATACATAACGGGAAGAAGTAAGAATGTAATTATTACCAACAACGGAAAAAACGTATATCCTGAAGAACTTGAAGCTTCTATCAACAAGAGTCCCTGTGTACAGGAGTCAATGGTTTCCGGGGAAGTAGATAGAATCACAGGTGAAACACAAATACATGCACAAATATTACCGGATCTTGAATACATAAAGGAAAAATTTAAAGACATAAGTCTATCTAAGGACGAGCTTATGAACCTGTTCAGCGATATTGTAAAGAATATAAACAAAGATCTTCCTTTGTACAGACGTATTAGAAAATTTACTTTGCGTGAAAGCGAATTTATTAAAACAACAACAAAAAAAATTAAGCGCTTTAATCCCGAGAATATAGGCGGATAGTTGAACTTGTACCATTCAAACTAAATACGATTTAAATAACCGGATGCCGGGATTTTCTGGCATCCGGTTATTTTTGCTTCACACTTTATTTCTACAAATCAATAGGGAATCAAAATGGATTTTCTTTAGCCATTTTCTGTACAATAATTATCCAATATTAAAAAAGTTATGAATTTCTAAAAATAGTTATATACTTTTTAACCAATAAAATCTCAAAAAACATATAGATTAAAATTGATAACAGTTTCTTAAAGTAGTTTCTGTATCTCATCTGATTTATAAATTATACTCAATTTATAACGAGGAGATAATAGATGTCCCCCCACTATACAGGTGGCGGGTACCGATTTGTTTTCAGGCGGTAGCATAATCCCGCCTCGTTGAAACGCCGCTGAGGTAAGTAACCTTTTCTACAACCGAAAAGTTTACTTTTGAACCGAGGAGTTATAACGAGGAGACAATGGGCGTACCGCACCTCTATAGGTGGGGACCTAAGAACCTATGAGTTATAATAAGCAAACTCTATAAATGATAACCATGAAGGAGGAGCCGGAATGAAAAAGAAAGTTTCTTTAAAGGATGTTGAACCTGCACACCTTGAAGGAAGGGATCTCAGATGGATAATAACCGACAAGACTGTCGGAGCGGAGCAAATGAGTATAGCCATAATGCACTGCTTTCCAGAAGCTGTAGTAAAACCGCTGCATGCTCATAGAAACATTGAAGAAGTTATATACATTATTGAAGGACAGGGGCAAGCCTGGATTGACGGAGAACTTGTAGATTTTGTAAAAGGGGATGCTGTATTTTTCCCCGCCAATTCCAGGCATCAGGTTAGGAATACGGGAAAGGAAATGCTCGTGACAGCCTCGGTTTTCTCAGCTAAAACTTCTTCCGATGACTATATTTTATATAATGAAAGTATGTTTTAGCAGTCAGTGATGTTTTTTAATTTACCAATTGTATATAAGTATTTTCCAACGATTTTTCAACTATTTATTAACTAATTTATCAACTATGTATAAAATACTTATCAAATTTATCGGGAGGAGCAGGTGAAAATGAAGGAATCCAGGGTACATGTATGGGATAAGGTAGAGATTGAATTACAGGCAAAAAACGATTACGTAAATCCGTATTGCGAGGTTGAAGTATGGGTAATGCTTGAAGGGCCTGATTTCTGCAGAAAAGTTTATGGCTTCTGGGATGGGGGGGAAACCTTTAAAGTAAGGCTTGCACCCATGAAGGCAGGCAAATGGAACTGGTGCTCCGGCTCGAATACGGATGATCAGGGGCTTAACGGGATTAAGGGCAGTATAGTAGCAGCAGACTGGAGTGAAGAGGAAAAAAGGCTTAATCCATGCCGTAGAGGAATGATTGTGGCAACCGACAATGGACGTGGTTTCCAGTATTATGATAAAACTCCGTACTTTATGTTGGGAGATACCTGGTGGTCTACACCTACTTACCGTTATCGCTGGTATGAAGATGATGTTGAACGCTCGGTTGGGCCGGATATGGGTTTCAAGGACATGGTGCTTTACCGGAAAAGGCAGGGCTATAACTGTATCGCCATGCTGGCTGGCCATCCCACCTGGGCGAATGACGGACTGCCTCCTAAAATAAAAATGAAGGATGAATTTGAAACAAGTATACGTGCTGCATGGATGGACACTGATTCAGGGAGTGCAAAGGATATGCACAATGAAGGCGGCAGGCCGTTCCTGTTCCCTGGAAAAATTAAAGGCTATGAAAATGTAGTGCCTGACTTTGATAAAATCAATCCCGAATACTTCAAACATCTGGATCGTAAGATTGACTATCTTAATGAGCAGGGTTTTACGGTGTTTCTGGAAGTAATAAGGAGGGATGTTAGCCAGGTATGGAAACGTTATGGCGGATGGCCGGATTCCTATGTACGGTACATACAGTACATATTTTCCAGATACCAGGCAAATAACTGCCTGTTCAGTCCGATACATTTTGACTATATCGGAAACTCAATCCACCCCAGAGAGTATAACGAGCCTGCCAATATGGTTATTGACAAATACGGCCACCCGCCTTTCGGAACATTACTGGGTACTAATTCGGCTCCCTCAACCCTGTGTAATTTCGGAGGTCCGGAGGAGAATCGCTGGCTGACCTTCCACCAGATCGGAAACTGGAGGGAGCATGACCATTACTGGTATTTGACTGAAATATTCCATTCTGAATCGGCGAGACCTGCTATCAATGGTGAACCGTATTATCCGGGATTCCCCGATGACAATCCTGCCACAGGAAGTATCGAGGCTGAGTTCAACTGTCGTTCGGGTATGTACGGAAGCTTTTTGTCCGGAGGCTTGGGAGGATATATATATGGGATTGAAGGTATGTGGGGAAGTGATATTGAAAACAATGCAAAGTATAAGATGTGGGAAGTCCTGGAGTACCGTTCCGGTGCGCTTGTATACAATCTAAAAAAGTTTGTGGATCGTGCAGGTGCCAGATATGTTGACCTGATACCAAATTCAGAACTGATAACTCCCAACAAGTCGGGCGGGATTGACGGCTACACAGGCTGGGCATATTGTGCAGCTACCGCCAAAAGAGACTTACTGTTGTTTTATTTTGAGCATAAATGCCTTCATGGTACAATCCGGGGGTTGAAGCCTAATGCACCGTACTGCATTGAGTGGTTTAATCCTGTCACAGGTGAATGGAAGGCCGACAGAAGGGTAACCGGAACAATCTGCGCTGATAACATGGGGCGTATAATTCTGCCTGAGTTTCCCGGTGATGGTGATTGGGGCCTGTACCTGGAAGAATTATAAGGAGGCAATCAGTATATGTCACTATCATTAATAAGAATAGAAGAATTGTCCGTGTTATGCAAAAGATTCAGAAGACAGCTTATAGATATTTTATATTCAATTCAGACAGGGCATCCGGGTGGCTCCTTATCCTGTACAGAAATATTGGCATTACTGTTCTATGAAAAAATGAATATTGATCCGACTAATATAAAAATGGATGGCAGGGATCGTCTCATTTTATCCAAAGGACATGCTGCGCCGATGCTCTACATCAATATGGCACATAGGGGGTATTTCAAGCTTGAAGATCTGGACACATTAAGGCAGATAAACAGCCATTTGCAAGGGCATCCCTGCTATCATAAAACGCCCGGAATAGAGCTTTCTACAGGGTCTTTAGGACTGGGACTTTCAGCAGGTGTCGGTATGGCGCTGAGTGACAGGCTAAATAAAAAAACCAGTCATGTATATGTGTTGCTGGGCGACGGGGAAATCCAGGAAGGCATTATTTGGGAGGCAGCAATGAGTGCCAGTAAATACAGGGTCGATAATCTGGTTGCTATTCTTGACCATAACGGGGTTCAACTGGACGGAACAATACAGGAAATAATGCCTCTTGGTGATGTACAGGCCAAATGGTCTTCCTTCGGCTGGAATGTTATAACTGTTGATGGGCATGATATTGCAGCTTTGTCGGAGGCATTGGATTTGGCAACGCAGCACAGGGGTACTCCCACCATTATTATAGCCAAAACAATAAAGGGTAAGGGAATATCCTTTATGGAAGGAAAAAATCAATGGCATGGGAAGACCATTACTGAAAACGAATACCAGATGGCAGTAAAAGAGTTGGGCATGCAATAAATTTTGAGCTGACTGAAAACAGCAGAATGGAGTTTTCATATGACAGAAAAAATTGCAATTAGGGACGCATACGGAAATACATTGGCAAAGCTGGGGGGGATGCGGGAAGATATTATTGTACTGGAAGCTGACGTGGGTAATTCCACGAAAAGCATACTATTTGGTAATAAGTACCCTGAAAGATATTTCAACGTGGGGATTTCTGAAACCAATATGGTAGCAATGGCATCGGGCTTTGCTCTTAGCGGTTTTAACACATTCGTAAATACCTTTTCTGTTTTTATGACTACGAGAGGTCTGGACCCTATTAACAGCTTGATCTCATATGATTCACTAAACGTCAAGCTTATAGGAAATTATTCGGGATTGTCGGATTCCTATGATGGGGCAAGCCACCAGGCTATTTTTGACATAGCCAGTATGCGTTCTTTACCAAATATGACAATAATTTCTCCATGCGATCAGATCGAGACCGAGAAGGCAGTGTTGGCCTGCGGCGAATACAATGGTCCCGTTTATATGCGTTTGAGCAGGAATGCAAATCCTATTGTCTACGGTGAATTCTACAAATTTGAGCTTGGCAAAGGGGTTGTTATAAAAGAAGGGACGGACATCACTATTATAGCCACAGGATATATGGTCCAAAAAGCATTAATAGCAGCAGCGATGCTTGAAAAGAATGGTATATATGCGCAGATTGTGAATATCCATACTATAAAGCCATTGGATGAGGAGCTGATCATAAGCTGTGCTAAGCAGACGGGTATGGTATTGACTGTTGAAGAACATAGTGTTTACGGAGGGTTAGGAAGTGCCGTTTCAGAGGTACTCTCTCAGAATTATCCCGTACCGGTACATATTATGGGTATAACCGGCTATGCGGAATCAGGTGATTATGAGATGTTGTTAGCCAAGTATTTGTTGGACGAAAATGCAATTTATGAAAGGGTTCAAAAATTAATAAAGCAGAGTAAGAGCCATAAGCTTTAATAAAAGCAATGCTCTATAAGGTTTCTAAGATGCGGAAAGGAAGTATATGCCGGATCTTGGAAATCTTTTTGTAATGTATCCGGCTTCTCATTTATGATATAATAAATTTACATAAAATAATTTACAATTTGCACCATTGAAAGAATACTCTATTATTTGGAGGTTTCAAGCGTGTTAATTCCTTATACTTTAAAAAACAAACTAATCTTATATTTCAGTATTGTATTTATTCTGGTATCGCTCTGCATTAGTTTCTATTACTCTAATTATACAAAGAATCTTCTTGAAAAAAATATTATAGATAATACACAGAACAATCTGACTTACATATTAAGTAATATTGATAAACAAATACAGCAGTGTCAGGACCTGTCGGACTGGCTGTACCTTAATAGGGGTTTGGATAAGCTCCTTATAAGAGATTACTCTGATACCAATTACAATTTTGACTATGATGTTTCCGCTACATATAAAGAAATCAACGGTAGAATTACAAATTCGTCTATTGGGAGATATGTGGTTTCAGTAATAATTGAGGGAAAAAACAAAGTTAATTTGAAGCTGTATTCTGAAGCCGATTTCATTGATATAGGCAAAATGAAGGCCACCCCATGGTTTCAGAAGGGGGCGAATTCAGAAGTCTTTGTCTGTGCCGGAATAGAAGATAATCTTGCAAAAGAGAGATACAATAAATTTTTTATACCTTTTGTAAGAAAAATTATTTTTTCAGACACCAGAAAGACTATTGGCTGGCAAGTTATTGGAATTTCTCCGGATTTAATCAGGAACAGCATAAAGGACTTTGAAGTTCCTGACAATGACATGCTACTGATACTGGACAAGCAAAACAAATGCCTTTTTTCCAGCGACAATAAATTGTTGGGGCGGGACCTGTCCAAATCTATATCAATACCGGAACAAAATGACAAAAGCTTTTATTCTACCGTTCTTGGTAAAAAAGTACTTGTTGTTTACCGTAAGTCGGCATACTCCAACTATCAGATTGTACAGCTTGTAGATTACTCATTAATAGAAGAACAGCGCACAAATGCCACAAAAATTGCGTTTTTGATTTTGGGAATAACAATAACTGTCTGCTGTCTGTTTACAATATTCCTTTCCAGTAATCTAACCAAGCCGTTAAGGAGAATAATGCACAGAATGGAATGTATTTCAAAAGGAAACTTTCATGTGGAGCCCGAACTGGAAGGAAATGATGAAATAGGTGAACTGGGCAAGGGGATAAACCAGCTTGCCACTAATATCAATCAACTGCTTCTAAAGGTGAAAAACGATGAAAATACAAAAAAGGAATTAGAATTTAAAGTGCTTCAGAGCCAGATAAACCCACATTTTGTTTATAATGCCCTGAATTCTATAAAAGTAATGGCTATGATCCAGAAAGCGGACGGGATATATGAAACTGCCACTGCTCTAGGTGCATTGCTCAAAGAGACTTCCAAAGGGGCTATGAGTCATATTACCATAGAAGAGGAAATAAATCTTCTGGATCAGTATATAACCATTCAGAAGATTCGCAAAAAAGGTCTGATACAGGTTAGTTATTCCATTGACAGTGAACTGTTGTCCTGTAAGATACCTAAGTTTACGCTGCAGCCCATAATTGAAAACTCAATTGTGCATGGGTTTGAAGGGAAAAAAGGTTTGGGTATTCTGGATATCAGTGCAGTACTTGTTGAAGATGACATTCTGATTGAAATTCGTGATAATGGAGTAGGAATTCCGCAGGACAGAATCGAAACAATACTGCAAAAGGACAAATCCCAAGGAGAGAGATATAGCAGTGTAGGTTTGATGAATATAAACGAAAGAATAAAATTGACCTATGGGGAGAAATACGGTCTGTCTTTTGAAAGCAAATACATGGAGTATAGTATTGTTAGAATATTGATACCTAAGGAGTAAATTTCCTGAGTCAGATTGTTAATAAACTTTGCTAGGGATAGGGGAAAGCTTTAAAGGGGGAAAGTCATGTTAAAAGTATTATTGGTAGAAGATGAAACTCTTGTAAAAGTGGGGATAAACTCTCTTGTCAATTGGAGGGAACTGGGCTTTAAAGTCGTTGCCGAGGGAAGTAATGGTGAGCACGGACTGTCACTTATTAATGAGTATAATCCTGATCTGGTAATTACAGATATAGTTATGCCGAAGATGAATGGAATAGATATGATGAGAAAGGCGAAAGAATGTAAGCCCGATATTACATTTATAATATTAAGCAGTTACAATGAATTTGATCTTGTAAAGAAGGCCATGAAGTATGGGGCATGGGATTACATCTTAAAGCTGAATATAAATGAAGAGTCCATGAAGGAGATGCTGATTAATGTAAAAGAAAAAATAATATCCAGCAATAAAAAAATAAACAACGAAAGTATGCCCATAGTGTACGATACCCAGAGTACTTCCATCATGCGTCAGGAATTTTTGAAAAGCATACTTGAGAACAATTTTGAAGACAGAAAATACATTGATGCCAAGCTTCCTTCGATGAAACTGGAATTAAATGAAGCAATGCTGAAAGTCGGTCTGGTCAATACAAATCTTTATCTGTCGGAAAGTAAGTACAGCCAAAAGGATTTAAAACTCTTGGATTTTATGATTATTGAAATATTAAATGAAATTGGAAACGAATTTTTTAACTGTTACTTCTTAAAGTTGTCCTTTGGTACTTATGTTATGGTCTTTTCTCTTGAAGAGGTAGCAAAATCTCAGGAGATTAACGAGCAAATCAAAATAATGGGTAGTACAATGCTGGAGATGTTGAAAAAATACGTAAATATTGATGCAGCCATCAGCATCAGCGATTTATATAACAGTTATTTAAACCTTCCGCAAGCTCTGGCTCAGGCGAAAGAGGCAATGGATATCCTGTTTTACAGAGGCTATGGCAGTATTATTTTCTTTGATGATGCTTTGGAGAAAAATAGTAAATACATCGGTATCAAACAGATCAATCTGAAGGAAAGTCTGCCAAAAGCCATTGAAATTAATGATGTGACGCTGATAAATAGTATTTTTGGTACAATTATATATAATATTCAAAGCGCAAATATGTCTAAAAATGAAATATATGAATTATGCAACCAGACCTTCTGTTTATGTGATATACACATGGAGGAGGAGTGGCAAATAGACAATAAGGCTCAGTTTGAAGATAACCCCGCTGTTGAAACGGTTTACAAGCTTCAAACACTCAGGGAGATCGTGGAATTTGTTGAAAATTACAGGAATAGAATGATTAATTTTCTGAGCAAAAAACATGACGATGAAAAGCATAACCTGGTTTGGGGAGCTAAGAAATACATTATTAATAATTGTATGGGTACGCCCAAGCTGAAGGAGGTGGCTGACAGCCTGAACATCAGTGCCGGCTACTTAAGCAGCATCTTTACCAAATATACAGGAATGTGCTTCACCGATTATGTTAACAAAGTGAAAATAGATGAGGCAAAAAGGATGCTAAAGGATGGCCAGCGTAAGATTTATGAAATATCTTATTTACTGGGATATGAAAATGCATGTTATTTTAGTAAAATATTTAAAAAAATAACTGGGTGTTCACCAACTGAATTCTTAAAAAATACAGTAAGTGATAGTTGATATAATTACCTTTACCGTTGACTTAATATGAAAATAAATACATGTATATAAAAATAGTTAAGAAATTCTTAAAATAAGTCATACTAAAAAAGGAAAGAGAGAAGATGTTCGAAACCAAAACCTGAAACATCATAAAATAGTTAATAAATTATGAACAGAGTCCATTTTAGTGATTCTGTTTTTTTCTTATAATTTAACCATGGAAAGCAAAGATATATTAAGAAGTTCAAATCTTTATCAACTTTATAAGACAGATAAATCTGAATAAAATTCTAACAATAAGGGAGGTGAACGAATAATGGTGAGGTTTATAGGTGAAGGTACAGGCCGGGTGATTGTAATAAATCTAAAAAGAGGGGAGCTGCTGCTGGAAAGTATTGAACGGGAACTTGCTGCTGCCGGTATTAAAAACGCAATAATAACCGGAGCCATCGGTTCCTTGAAAAAAGCGGTTTTCCACAGGGTTACCGGGATGGATAGAGAACCGGTTGACGAGTTCGTAACAATTGAGAAGCCCATGGAACTTGCTTCTCTGCAAGGTTTAGTTGTTGACGGTCATCCGCATTTCCATATGGTTGTCTCGGATTTGGAGAAATCATACACAGGACATCTGGAACATGGCACAGAGGTGCTGTATCTGGTTGAAATTTCTCTGCTGGAGGTTGAGGGATTAAATCTTCTTAGAGTAAAGGATCAGGATAATATAGCAATTCTTACCCAGAAGTAACCGGTATTTAGTCCATCATGGATTTGAATATTAAAATTTTTCAGGAGGGGAAATATGATAAGCGCAAATTTAAAGAAAGTACTAGCTATTGTTATGGTTACTGCAATGATGTCAACAACTTTTGCCGGATGCGGTACAAGCAAGGACAGCAGTTCGAATTCCGCCGCCGTATCCTCAGGGACAACTTCCAATACGGTATCTCAAGCTACTGATGAGCCGGTTGAAATCAGGTTGATGACATCATGGACTGCAGGCTCGGTTGCATACGAGTCAATAGAACAACTTTTGGAGACTTATAAGAAGGAAAAGCCCAATGTCAAAATTACTCATGATGCTTTGCCAAGTGCCGATCTCAGAACAAAACTGACAGTTGAGATGGCAGCAGGCACTCCGGCTGACGTTTCTTGGTGTATTCTGAGTTACGCCCGTGAATTCATAAAGGACGACAAAATAATCGACTGGGCTCCTGTATACAATGATCCTAAACATCCGGAATTCAAGCAGTGGTTCAGTGAAGTATCGTTGAATTTTGCTTCCACTGATGACGGTAAGATAATGATGGCGCCTCAAGAAGGTTCCATTGACGGCCTTTACTATAATACTGAAATGTTCACAAAATATGGCTGGAATCCGCCTGCAACATTTGATGAGCTCCTTGCCCTCATACCTAAAATAAAAGAAAAGGGAATCTCTCCACTGGTTACAGGCGGCAAGGACGGCAGATTTGCTTGGTTGGCGTCGGCAATGCTGGCTCGGTCGGCAGGATTGGAAAACTTCAACGCTCTTACCTTGGGGGATGCTAAGACAGGCTGGAAGGATCCGAAGTATGGATTTACAGATGCCATGAATAAATTCAAGCAGATGATTGATGCAGGTGCGTATCCGAAGGGAGTACTTGGAATGAGTGCAACCGAAGCAGATCAAATGTTTGCCAGAGGTGAGGCTGCCATGTACTACGAAGGAGCTTGGAAACCAGGAAACTTTGCAACAGCAGGCGGACAAGAATTTGTGGATAAGATTGCACGTGTTAACTTCCCTGTATTTACTGACTGTCCAAATGGTGATACGAAAGTAAATGTGGGCGGTAACATAATCGGCTTCTTTGTTGCAAATGAATTACCAGACCCTAAAAGAGAAGCATGTATTAACCTTGTAAAAGATATAGTCAGCCCAGAATTCAATGTGCCTATCATGGAAAAGGGCGGGTTTGTTTATGCAGGAAATGCCGATTACGATAAAACAAAAGTATCACCGGTTATGAATCAGCTGATAGAAGCATACAGAGGTGCATCATCATACATACCTTCCATGGATGCAATTGCGCCGCCTGTAGTGGATCTTGCCATCAAGCAGACAGCAATGCCAGGAATGATCACAGGGGAATTCGATGTTCAGGAAGCTATTGCGGAAGTACAAAAAGCAGCTGAAGACTATACAAGAGGAAAATAGAATACACGTGGTTATACAGGCATATCCGGTTAACCGGATATGCCGTAAAACCGGAGAACTACAGGCGTGTGGGGGAGGAAAAAATGGGGATTTTTAACCGATTGTCTAAGAAAAGAAGTAACGCAGAGTCGCTGGCGCCGAACCCTCAGTTAGAAGTAGGCAGTAAAGCCACAAAGAGATTAATTTATGCATTTATGACTATTTTCGCTTTGATCATTTTACTTCCTTTGGTGTGGTTGTTTTTCTCTTCAATGAAAACACAAGCCGATTTAACGATGAATACATGGGGGCCACCCAAGGAATGGGTATTTTCAAACTATATTAAAGCATGGAAAGGCTCAAAAATTGATACATATATGCTGAACAGTATTTATGTAACCTTTTTAACAGTAATAATTACAATAATTACAACTACACCTATTTCCTTTATTTTAGCCAGGTACAATTTCAAGGCAAAAAAATTCATTTATTATACCATTATTGCGGGAATGATGATTCCCATTCACTCAGCTATTATTCCACTTTACATGATGGTCGGAAAGTGGGAGATGTATAACAACCTAAGTGTTTTAGGTCTAATCTACGGGGCATTTCGTATTTCCATTTCTATATTTATATTAGAAAGCTTTATGGGTTCCATACCGAAGGAACTGGAGGAATGTGCATTTATAGACGGCTGTTCTGTATGGAAGCTATTTATCAAAATAATAGTACCTCTGTCCAAGGACGGTATCGTAACTATAGCGGTATTGGCAGTTCTGGCCTGCTGGAATGAACTTCTTGTGTCCATGCTGATGTTAAACAAGCCGGAGCTTAAAACTTTACCAATTGGTCTTATCGGTTTTATTACGGAGTTTAACTCGGAATATACTCAATTGGCTGCTGGTATTATGATGGCTATAATCCCAAGTATTCTATTCTATATATTTGCACAGGAAAACATCGAAAAAGGAATGATCGCAGGGGCTGTAAAGGGATAGATAATACAGATTTGCAGTGGAGGTCTATATGAATATAACTAAAAAAAACATTTGGGTAGTTTTAGCATTTCTAATACCGGGGTCATTGATTTACATATATCTGGTTTTGTATCCTATAGGACAATCAGTGGTTCTTAGCACATTTAGATGGGATACCTTGGCATCAAGCAGATTTGTGGGTCTGGAAAATTACATGTCGGTTTTTTCATCTCAGCTATTTTGGAAGTCGATGGGCAATTCCTTGATATTCATGGTATCAACTACATTATTGCAGGTTATTCTCGGATTCACACTGGGGTATATGGTTTACCTTCAAATGAGAGGATATCGCTTCTATAAGGTGGTATTTTTTGTACCGACAGTATTACCTTCAGTAGCAGTAGGGTTTATCTGGAATTATATTTACAGTCCGGGAATGGGCTTGTTAAAGCCTTTTATGGCAGCAATCGGACAGGCTGAAAATTATATTCCGCCATTATCCAGTCCGGCTTTAGCATTAATTGCGGTGATAATAGCACAGACGTGGAATTCATGTGGTGTTCAGGTTATTTTGTTCAACTCGGGCTTTATGAACATGCCTCATGAAGTAATTGAAAGTGCAACAATAGACGGGGCCAGCGGTATGAAAATGATTTATCACATGGTGATTCCCCTATCCTGGGATATCATAAAAATGGTTATTATCTTACAGACTGTCGGTGCGTTACGTTCCTTTGATCTTGTCTATGTTATGACCGGCGGAGGTCCCAATCATTCCACCGAGCTGTTGCCGCTTCATCTTTTTGTAAATTCATTCCAGAACTTTAATATCGGATATGGAAATGTCATAGCAATATTGATTTTCGTCATGGCAATGCTGCTTACAATGGGAATGAAAAAAATAATGTACAAGGAAAGTATTTATTAATTTTAATAAGCTGTAAAAAAATAAAAATATTTGAGAGGGGATTTAATTATGACAAGAACTGAACTGATCGCTGAATTAAGAAAGTATAGGTGTGCGGATTTATCCGATGCTATGGATGCCCTTGGACTAGTAAATGTGGGTTCAATGAATCCGAACATGAGACCTATAAGACCGGGAATGGAATTTAAAGGTTTTGCATATACGGTAAAACTGCTTCCAAAACAGACTCCAAATAAACAGTGCAAAACTGTGGCGGAATACAAGGAAGAGTTGACCAGGGAATGTGAAAACATATATTCCTTTGTTAACGATATTACACCCGAAACTGCGAAGGACACTGTTATAGTTATTGACATGGAAGGTATTGTAGGCGGAATATGGGGCTCGGAAATAGCAATGAACATGATGATAAGAGGAATTGAAGGTGCAGTAATAGATGGTGCCTGCAGAGACTCATATGAAACTAATCTGGAAAATGCAAACGTATTCTGCACTCAGAGAACATACAACCATGTATACGGGCGTGTCCGCGGCGGTGCCAGAAATATACCGGTTCATTGTGCCGGAGTAACAGTTAAACCGGGAGATGTCATATGTGCAGATGATGACGGCGTATTGGTGATACCATATGAAGTTGCCGAAGATGTTATTAAATTTGCCAGATTGCAGCTGGAAGAAGATATTGCTACAAGGTCTTCACACTATGAGAAATTAGGCTATCAACCCGACGTTACTCTTGAAAGAAATAAATAACCGTTGAATTATTTTTTTACAGAAGGTTCTCCTGAATTGGGAAGAATCTTCTGTAAAACTTTAGAAGGGGAGGGTTCTATGAAAGCTATTCAAAAAACAGTCGGAGAGGTCGGAGCGCAGCTAGTGGAGCTGGAAATTCCCCGGATCGGGAGAAACGATGTTCTTGTCCAGGTAAAGAATGCTGCCCTGTGCAGGTCTGATGTGGATGTATATGAATGGACACAATTGGTTCAGAATGCACATTACAAGCTGCCATTCACCATGGGGCATGAATTTTCAGGAATTGTGGTAGAAGTTGGTGAAGATGTAAAGAGTATCAGAGTTGGAGACAGGGTTGCCGGTGAAACACATATTCCATGTGGCTACTGCAATACCTGCAGGACGGGCAACCAGCATATCTGCAGAAACAACATGGGTGTAATAGGAAGAAGCTTTAACGGGTGTTTTGCAGAATACATAAAAATTCCTGAAATTGCTGCAGTTAAGATACCGGATTCCATTTCATACAGACAGGGAGCACTGCTTGAACCCTTTGCAACAGCTATGCATGCCCTTTCCAAAGCTAATCCCTCCGGCAACAGCATAGCTATTCTCGGTATGGGCACCATCGGACTGATGACTGTTGAACTTGCAAAGTTTTTAGGTAGTACAAAAATTTTTGTTATGGGTAACAATGAGCTGCGATTGGCAGAGGGTAAACGGCTTGGAGCAGATGTGACAATTAATGGCTCGAGAGAAGATTTTGTGGAAGTTATAATGAGGGAAACAAATGGGGTCGGTGTATCTTCAATCATAGATATGACCGGAAATGAGGAAGTAATAAATAAAAGCGTTGAGGCATTAAAGGTGGCAGGAACTCTCGTTCATGTGGGAATGGTGCCAAAACCGCTGACCTTTAACAATTATATGTACGGTGTTGTATACAAGGAACTGAATGTTACCGGGATATTCGGCAGGAGAATGTTCGAGACCTGGGAGACAGTACTGTCGATTTTGAATACCGGAAGGATAAGGTTGGACAACTATGTTGGGGAGATAACCGAGCTTGAGAATTTTGAGCAGGCTATAGCAGATTTCAGAAAAGTAACCGGAAGGATAATTTTTGAGCTTTCAAAATAGAAAAAGAAGGTGTAAAGATGATATCAAATCATAACTGTAAAGAGGTCAGTATTTTCGAAGTAGGTCCTCGTGACGGCTTACAGCCCGAACCTGTATTCATACCGACTGAGAAGAAAATCGAGTTGGTAAACAGATTAACAGAAGCGGGGTGTAAAAGGATAGAGGTCACTTCCTTTGTACATCCGAAGTGGGTACCGCAAATGGCCGACAGTAAAGAAGTTCTGGCAGGTATAAGGAAAAAAGAAGGTGTGACATATAACGCGTTGATTCCAAACTTAAGAGGGCTTGAATTAGCTATGGAATGTGGTTTGAAAGAAGTAGTCACTATCATGAGTACCAGTGAAAGCCACAATAAAAAGAATTTGAACATGTGTACAGAAGATTCTCTTAAAGAAATTGAACAAATAAATAAGGTTGCTACAAAAAACGGAGTTAAGGTACGCTCATATATTGCAACGGTATTCGGGTGCCCGATTGAAGGGGAAATGAGTCCCGAAAGAGCTCTCGAAATAGCGCTAAAACTAGAAGAATACGGCTCATATGAAATTTCACTTGGAGATACAACCGGAATGGCTAATCCTGTCTCAGCCTATGAAATTCCGAAGATGATAAACGAAAAACTTACCAGAGCAAAGCTGGCTGTTCACTATCATAAATATCATGGTCTGGAATTTGCCAATAATCTGGCATCCTTTGAAGCCGGTATCAGAATATTTGACGGCGCAGCCGGAGGCCTGGGAGGCTGTCCTTATGCGCCGGGTGCCAAGGGAAACTGTCAGACCGAAATACTGGTAGAGATGTTCCACAGAATGGGAATAGAGACAGGCATAGATCTGAATAAGATTTACCAAGCTGGTGAGTATGCTCAGACTTTGAGTACACTGCTGCACAGCAAATGTGTATAAAAGATAAAGGAGGCTGTTAAAAATGAACGATAAGCTCTTGGACATAAAGCGGAAATATGTAACCGGTGAGATAAAGAGCCAGAACCTTGAGAGTATCATTTTCACTGAGATTTATGGATCAGATCCGGCAAATATTAAAGAGGCATGCAACGACGCGGCCTATGTCCGTTGTGAATCAGTTGAGGAAGCAACTGGAATCAGTTTGGATATTATCAAAAATACCCGACTCGACAACTGTTCGTTGGTTGGCGGGGAACGGATTCTGTCCGGAATAGAAGGAAAAATAGGTGCTGCAACTATTCCTATGGGAATAGCCGGACCAGTAAAAATAAATGGGCAGTTTGTGGATGAAAAAGTATATATTCCGCTGGCAACAAATGAAGCTGCTCTGGTGGCAGGGGTACAAAGAGGTATTAAAGCCATTAATTTGGCCGGAGGACTGAACACACTGGTTCATTTTGACGGAATGACCAGAGCTCCATTGATTGAAGCTCCTAATATATCTGAAGCCAGAAAATTTTGCCGGCAAATTGAAGCAGATAAAGATTTGTTTAAATCCTTGGCTGTGCTGTCAAGAGACCCCTTTGTCCGATTGGAACAAATTGATCCCTACCAGCTGGGCACAAAAGTATTCCTCAGAATGACCTTTAAAACCGGTGATGCAATGGGAATGAACGGTGTGACCAAGGCTTCCGCTGATATAACAAGAGGTATCCTTGCCATGCTGCCTGAGTGGAAGCTTATAACAATAAGCAGCAATTTATGCTCCGATAAGAAATCTTCCCATATAAATGTTCTGAACGGGCGAGGTAAATCTATTCAAACAGAGGTATATATTCCTGATGATGTTTTAAAGGCAGTATTTAAGAAGGGTGTTAATGCAAGAAGTGTTGAGAAGACAGTTTTTCATAAATGCTATCTGGGCTCATGCTACAGCGGAACTATTGGAGGCTTCAATGTAAATGCGGCAAATGCGGTTGCGGCATTTTATGCGGCTACCGGACAGGATCTGGCACATGTGATTTCATCTTCAAGCTGCTTTGTACAGGCAGATGCAGCCGAGGGCGGAGTTCATTTCATGGTTTCTCTGCCTTGCATGGAACTTGCTACAATTGGCGGTGGTACAATGTTCGGAACGGCAAAGGAAGCATTAAGACTTATCGGCTGTGGAGGCTTCGGAAAGAATGTGGATGATAATGAAAATGTATTAAGACTGGCTGAAATTGCGGCAACAGCTGTAACCGCCCTGGAGTTGAACACCGCATGCGCCCAGGCAGCCGGGTACGAGATGGCAGATTCTCATGTCAAGCTTGCAAGAGGAGAGGAAGCCTAGCGCATGCCAATTAACCTCCTTTATTCGCCTTATAACGTACTGGTTCAGATAAAATTTTTCGACTGTAGAAAATTTTAATACCTTTATGCGTTTCAACGAGGCGGGAGATAAATGCTTTCCACCTGTAAAGGTGGGAGACATCTATTACCTCGTTATGGCGATAAAGGATAAAATTCTCATTACATTTTGTGGCCGCTATGCGGCTCAAAGCCATAATTTAGCTTGGGAGGTTAAATATGTACCAATCCATAAAAAAATATATGAAGGTGGGCTTAATCCATTTTATGGCTTATCCCGCTACAATGAAAGGTGAAGGGCCAATCGAGGAAACCATAAGAAAAATTGCTGTAGACAGCTATTTTGATGCTATAGAAATAACCTGGATAAAGGACTCGCAGACAAGAAAGAATGTCAAGAAAATGCTGGACAGTTCCCATATGACGGTGGCTTACGGTGGACAACCCAGATTGCTTACTACAGACATGAATATAAACGATCTTGATGAGAGTAAAAGAATGGCAGCCGTTGCAAGTCTTAAGGAAGGAATCGATGAGGCATATGAAATGAATGCTGCAGGGTTTGCATTTTTATCAGGCAAATACCTGGAAGAAACAAAGGAGCATTCCTATCAGGCTCTCATAAAGTCAACAAAGGAATTATGTACTTATGCAAAAAGCAAAGGCAATATGAAGGTAGCATTGGAGGTCTTCGACTACGACATAGACAAGAAATCGATTATTGGCCCTGTTACGCTTGCAAAGCGTTTTGCACAGGATATTACTTCGGAATTTGATAACTTTGGTTTAATGGTAGACCTTTCTCATATCCCGATGATTCACGAAACACTTGAAGAAAACCTGCTTCCAATAAAAGAATACATAATACATGCGCACATGGGTAATACGGTTATAAAGGATCCATCCTGTGAAGCCTATGGTGATACACACCCTCGTTTTGGTTTCCCTAATTCGGAGAACGATGTGGATGAATTAACCGAGTACCTGAAAACACTGATGCAAATTGGATTCATCAGTGAAGAACGAAGGCCAATCGTAAGCTTTGAGGTAAAACCCTGGGGTGATGAAGACCCGGATATTGTAATAGCAAATGCAAAGAGGGTTTTGGATCTGGCTTGGTCAAGGGTTTAGGTTAAGCAATGTAGTAATTTTGTCGGAATGGAGAATGTACCGATAAAGATTGAGTTTTAGGCTTGCAAATTTAATATCGGAGGATGATATTTATGAAAATAGTAGTACTTGACGGATATACCCTTAATCCTGGTGACATCAGTTGGTCTGGATTAGAGCAGTATGGAGAGCTGACAGTCTATGACAGAACTTCGGCAGATAAGATTGTTGAAAGAATAGGCAATGCCGAAATTGTATATACAAATAAGACACCACTGACAAAGGAAATCTTTGACAGGTGCCCCACAATTAAGTTTGTAGGTGTGCTGGCTACAGGTTATAATGTAGTTGATACAGAATATGCAAAGGCCAAAGGTATACCGGTAACGAATATTCCGACCTATGGTACAGCTGCCGTAGCACAATTCGCCTTTGCACTGCTTTTAGAGCTTTGCCATCATGTCGGGGCTCACAGTGATAGTGTACATAACGGAGACTGGACAAATTGTGCTGATTTCTGCTACTGGAATTATCCTTTAGTTGAACTTGCAGGAAAGACCTTCGGAATTATCGGATTTGGCAAAATTGGGCAGGCTGCGGCGAAAATAGCTCAGGCTCTGGGTATGAAGGTTCTGGCATATGATCAGTTTATTGATAAGAATTTGGAGAATGACGGGCTAAAATATGTGGAATTGGATGAACTATTTGCAAAGTCAGATATTATATCTTTACACTGTCCGTTATTTCCTTCCACTCAGGGAATTATAAATAAAACCAATATTGCTAAAATGAAGGATGGTGTGATGCTTGTAAATACATCCAGAGGCCCACTGGTGGTTGAACAGGAGCTCGCGGAAGCACTGAACTCAGGAAAGATTTCAGGAGCAGCGCTGGATGTTGTATCTTCTGAGCCCATCCGCAGTGATAATGTATTGCTTAAAGCTAAAAATTGTATTATTACACCGCATATAGCCTGGGCACCAAGAGAGTCAAGAAGCAGATTGATGAACATTGCAGTTGATAATTTAGCAGCGTTTTTATCCGGTAATCCGGTAAATGTTGTAAACCTGTAAATTTGAAAGGATGGTTTAATGAAAATAGTTATAGCACCTGACTCCTTTAAAGGAAGCCTCACAGCTATAGAAGCTGCCGGATTTATTGAGGACGGTATAAAGCAGGCCGATACAAATATTGAGGTTGTCAAGCTTCCTGTTGCTGATGGCGGTGAGGGTACTGTTGAGGCACTAGTTGCAGCCACAGGCGGCCGGATAGTGAAGCAAAGGGTTCATGGCCCATTTATGAATGAAATGGACTCTTTTTTCGGTATATTGGGAAATGGACGGACTGCTGTTATTGAAATGGCCGCCTGTGCCGGGTTGACACTGGTTCGGAGAGAGGAATTAAATCCTTTGCTGACTACCACCTACGGAGTAGGGGAGCTTATATTGGCTGCAGTACGCATGGGCTGCAAGAAGATTATAGTTGGTATAGGCGGAAGCTCTACAAATGATGGTGGTATGGGTATGGCACAGGCCTTGGGCTACAGGTTCTATGACAAATATAAGAATATATTGGGACAGGGCGGAAAATATGTTTGCGATGTTGAGAGCATAGATTCTGAAAACGTTAATAATGAGTTAAATGACGTAGAAATTGTCGTTGCCTGCGATGTTAAAAATCCATTATGCGGTATAAACGGAGCTGCCCATATCTACGGACCCCAGAAAGGAGCAACAATAGAAATGATAGAACAGCTCGACAGGGGACTTAAAAATTTTGCAGCAGTCATAAAAAGGGATATTAACAAAGATATTCTGGATATTCCGGGAAGCGGAGCAGCCGGAGGCCTGGGCGGTGGTATGATTGCATTCTTGGAAAATTCCAGACTATGTCCGGGTATTGATATAGTTATTGATAATTGTAATTTTCGTGAGATTATTAAAGATTGTGATTTGTTGATAACCGGAGAGGGTCAGACTGATAGTCAGACTGCAAACGGAAAGGTAGTCGTAGGGCTTGCGTTAGAAGCAAAAAGGTATGATATACCTGTGGTTTGCCTGTCCGGTGCACTGAGAAATGGATATCAGAAAATATTTGATTGTGGGGTTGATGCAGCTTTTAGTGACATTATAGCTCCTATGACACTGGATGAAGCGATGAAATTGACACCCCAAATGCTAACTCAGGCTTCATATTCCATAGCAAGATTAATGTTGAAAATATATTCAAGGGCTAAAGCATAATTAATCAACAAATAAAATAATGCTAAAAATGATGCTAAAAATGATGCTAAAATAATGCTATCTGATAGGAAAAGGATGAGGTTTAGTGTATCGGTCATCCTGTATTTATAACAGTACTCCCGATTGCAAGTGAGGTCGGGAGTTTTGGTTCCCATAATATTAAGTAAAAACTAATAAATATCAGTATTTTGAAGGATATTACAATAAAATAACCTTGAATGCTGGTATTTATAAGTTGAGATTAATATGTTATTAGCTTTAAAATAGTATAATGCATGAAATTTATAAATTGGATACATTATTTTCTTACACTTAGGTTTATGCAACTTTATTTAAAGGCCGTGATATATTGTACTCTAAAAAAGAAATCCTGCGACTTTTCTTTCCTGCGTTTATTGAACAATTTCTTTCTACAGCGATTGGTGTAGTTAATACTATGATGGTAAGCGGACTTGGGGCTTTTGCCGTCTCTGCCGTAGGTATTGTCGACTCCATAAATTTTGTTGCCATGAATCTTTTTCTTGCGGTATCAACAGGTGCTACAGTTGTTATAGCACAGCATCTTGGAGCCGGAAATCGTGAAAAGGCTTCAAACACTGCTGCACAGTCTATCGTAGCTGTTTTATTACTATCTACCATTACAGGTCTGGGACTCTACATATTCGGGCAGCAAATTATAGGATTCATGTTTGGTGATGCAGAACCTGTTGTTAAATCAGCGGCCTGGACATATATGACCTGTTCTGCAATATCATATCCGCTTTTGGGATTATTTAATATTTTTACAGGAATACTCAGGGCAAATAACAATTTTATTGCATCAATGACATCAATTATAATGTCCAATGTAATAAACCTGGTTGTAGGGGCAATTTGCATTTTCCAGTTGGATTTAGGAGTACTGGGAGCAGGTATAGGTTTGATTGCTGCCAGACTTACAGGTGCGCTGATTTTGTTCTATCATATGATTAAAAGTCCCAAGATACACATCAAAAATGCCTCGTTTAAAGTTTCCTTAGGCATAATGAAACCGGTTCTTTATATCGGTGTGCCTGCCGGGCTGGACAGTCTGGTATTCAATGGAGGAAAGCTGCTTGTTCAGGCAATTGTTGCGTCACTTGGGACGGCTTCTCTTGCAGCCAACAGTATTGCCAGTTCCTTAAACTCAATAATTAATATTCCGGGTAATGCTGTTTCCATAGTTGCTGTCAGTATCATAGGCTATTATGCAGGGGCAGGGAATAAACAGGAACTTAAGAAAATGATAAACAAGCTGACGGTATATGCTATGATTTTACTGGGGACCGTCTCCCTTATATTCCTGCCGTTTGCATCTCAAATTCTTAAACTGTATCAGCCCACAGGTGATGTATTGACTATGGCTTTACATATAACGTATTTAACCCTGGCGTGTATTCCTATTTTCTGGCCGGCGGCTTTTATAATACCGGCTTGTCTGAGAAGCACCGGAGACGTCGTATATATAACCGTCGTTTCCATTGCCAGCATGTGGCTTGTACGTGTTTTAGGTGGTTATTTGCTGGTCAGATATACCAATCTCGGAATTATGGGAATATGGATAGCCTGGTGCTTGGACTGGGTTACCAGAGGGGTTCCTTTTTACATCAGGGTGTTGAGCCGGAAATATGAGAAATATTTGCCATCCCAAGCGAAAACAACTGTTTCTGATTAGTAGATTTTAATTTACCTTAAAGAAATTAATTTTCTTTTATTTTCTAATGTGAATATATTAAACAAAATGTATTAGAATTAATAAATTTAGTGATTGATTAAATTTATTCTATATGGTATACTAGCTAGCGGAAAAATACACACGCATTACCAAAGTTGAATTACACGGATTTCTATGCTTTACGCATGAAAAGATTGTAATTGACTATGTTAAAGTGTCAGTGATAAGTCACTGTTGACAATGGGTGCGGAGGTATTAACTTTAACGGAGGTGTTTTTATTATGGCAGTTATTTCAATGAAACAACTTTTGGAGGCAGGTGTTCACTTCGGTCACCAGACAAGAAGATGGAACCCTAAGATGGCGGAGTACATCTTTACAGAACGTAATGGTATCTACATTATTGACCTTCAGAAAACAGTAAAGAAAGTGGACGATGCATACTTCTTTGTAAGAGAAGTAGCCATGAATGGACAGGATGTTCTTTTTGTAGGAACTAAGAAGCAGGCTCAGGATTCTATCAAAGAAGAAGCTGAGAGAAGTGGACAGTTCTTTGTAAACAACAGATGGTTGGGTGGTATGCTCACCAACTTCAAAACTATTCGTAAGAGAATAGACAGATTAAACCAGTTAAATGCTATGGAAGCTGATGGAACTTTCGAAGTACTTCCTAAGAAAGAAGTTATCAAGCTTAAGAAGGAAATGGAAGACCTCGAAAAGAATCTTGGCGGAATCAAGAACATGAAGAAAATTCCTGGTGCAATGTTTGTTGTTGACCCACGCAAGGAAAGAAATGCGATTCTTGAAGCAAAGAAGCTCGGTATTCCTGTTGTAGCAATAGTTGATACAAACTGTGATCCTGATGAAGTAGATTTCGTTATTCCTGGTAATGACGATGCTATAAGAGCTGTTAAACTTATTGCGGCAAAGATAGCTGATGCTATTATCGAAGGACGTCAGGGCGAACAGCTTTCACCTGAAGCTGTTGAATCTGCAGAAGCAGATGAAGTAGTAGAAGTTGCTGAATAATTTAGCATGAATTGATACATTACTAGATTATGTGAGTATAAACCATAATCTAGTAATGGTCTTATAATAAAACTGAATATTTTTACCAAATATTATTCTATTATATAAAAAATTAATGGCACGGGAGATAAATAGATTTTATCCCATTACGACATGGGATAATTTGGCTTGGCCCTTGTCGGAAAGTGAGATAATAAATGATTACTGCGGAAATGGTAAGACAGCTCCGTGAAAGAACCGGAGCAGGAATGATGGACTGCAAAAAGGCGTTGACCGAGACTAACGGTGACGAAGAAAAGGCAGTTGAATATTTAAGAGAAAAAGGAATAGCTAAAGCTGCCAGCAAGGCAGGTAGAATTGCTGCTGAAGGCTTGGTTGAATCTTATATACATGGCGGCGGAAGAATCGGTGTTCTTGTTGAAGTAAACATTGAAACTGACTTTGCTGCGAAGAATGAAGAGTTCAAACAGTTAGTTAAGGATATTGCAATGCAGATTGCTGCAAGCAAGCCAGAATATGTTAGAAGAGAAGAAGTACCTGCTGCCGATATCGAAAATGAGAAAGAAATTTTGAGAGCACAGGCTAGAAACGAAGGAAAGCCTGAAAAAATCATTGATAAAATGGTTGAAGGCAGAATTGATAAATTCTTCGGTGAGAAATGCTTAATGGAGCAGCCTTTTATTAAAGATCCTGATATTACAGTTGATCAGCTGGTAAAAGAAAAAATCGCACATATAGGTGAAAATATTACTATCAGAAGATTTGTCAGATTCGAAAGAGGCGAAGGTATTGCTAAGAAAGAAGAAAACTTTGCTGATGAAGTAATGAAACAAATAGGCGGTTAATAATAAAGGGGGCTGTTACAAAACAAAATAGGTTATTTGTTTTGTAACAGCCCCCTTTTGGAACATATACTTTTTTGTATGTTCCTTTTATTAGGGCCTTTTACATACTGTAAACAATATTTTACCTAACGGAGGAAACCATGTCAGAAATAAAATACAAGAGGGTAATGCTCAAAATCAGTGGTGAAGCCTTGGCAGGAGAGAAAGGAAACGGAATCGATACAGATACCATAAATAACATCTGTGATAGGATTCATGAGGTCCACAAGCTTGGAGTTGAAATTGCCATAGTTGTAGGCGGGGGAAACTTCTGGAGAGGCAGAAGCGGTAAGGGTATGGATAGAACCACCGCGGACCATATGGGAATGCTGGCAACCGTAATAAATTCACTGGGGCTTCAGGATGCACTTGAATCAAGAGGTATTCCGGTAAGAGTGCAAACTGCCATCGAAATGAGACAGATAGCAGAACCTTATGTAAGAAGAAAAGCTGTCAGACATCTTGAGAAGAAAAGAATAGTTATATTTGCTTGTGGTATGGGAAATCCTTATTTCTCAACTGATACTGCTGCAGCACTCAGAGCAGCTGAGATTGATGCTGAAGCTATTCTGATGGCAAAGAATGTCGATGGCATATATGATTCCGATCCATCAAAAAATCCAAACGCTGCAAAGTATGATAGAATAAGCTATCAGGAAATACTTAATAAAGGTTTGTGTGCTATTGACCTGACTGCTGCATCCTTCTGCAAGGATAATGGTATTCCAACCCTTGTATTCGGTCTGAACGACCCTGATAATATAATAAAGGCAGTCAAGGGAGAAGAGATTGGTACTACAATATATTGAAATCCATTATAATTAATTGTATTATATATAGTGAACATTAAATATGTTTAGTGTAACTTGTTCGGAGGATGTTAAACCTTCCCGACATTGGTAACAAATATTTTAGGAGGAGTTTTATGGATAAAGAGCTTTATAAACCTATTGAAGAAAAGATGAAGAAAACCATACATGTTTTGAAGGACAATCTTGCAGGTATCAGAGCAGGAAGAGCAAATCCTCAAATTCTTGACAAGATTACGATTGACTATTACGGCGCACCTACACCAATTCAACAGGTTGCAACTGTATCTGTACCGGAAGCACGAGTAATTTTGATACAGCCATGGGAATCAAAGCTCCTTAAAGATATAGAAAAAGAAATTCAGAAATCGGATATAGGTATAAACCCTAATAATGACGGTAAAGTTATTCGTCTTGTTTTCCCCGCACTTACAGAGGAAAGACGTAAGGATTTAACCAAATCGGTTAAAAAGGAAGGCGAAGAAGCCAAGGTAGCAATCAGATCAATAAGAAGAGATTCTATTGAGAGCATGAAGGCAAAGAAAAAGAGCAGTGAAATTACAGAGGATGATCTAAAGGATGCTGAAAAAGATATCCAAAATATAACAGATAAATTTATTGCTGAAATTGACCATATAGTTGAGGCTAAGGACAAGGAAATAATGGAAGTATGAACCGTTTGATAGGTTATACGCTGGGAGATGCTTTGGAACTGGCCGAGAAAAACGGCTTCGAAATTGAAAAAATTTCAATAACGGCACCCCCGAAAATGGAAGTAACGGAGTATGATTATTCATTCAGGGTACTTCGTGTCAATATGACTGGAAATAAACTAAACATTTTAGTATGCAAACCCCTCTAAATGAGGGGTTATTTTCAAGGTGAGAATATAAAGCCATTCCTGTATATATATAAGCATTGTTTTTGTTTTTTAATATTGTTGCGTGCACTAGTATTGTATTTTTGCTCGCAGCTGGAGGTCAGCATGAGTCTTTGGAAAAAAGTTACACAATTGTTCAACAGGCCAAAAGAAATCAAAAGGGTTTTCACATCAATTCCGGAGCACATAGCAATTATTCCTGACGGAAACGGCAGATGGGCAAAGAAAAGAGGTTTGCCCAGAAGTGTAGGCCATAGGGAAGGCTCTATGGCACTAAAGAAGGTTGTTATATATTGCTCTGAAATAGGAGTGAAGTATTTGACGGTTTTCGCTTTTTCAACTGAAAACTGGAAGCGCCCAAAGAGTGAAGTTGATGCACTTTTGAATCTGCTTGTGGAGTTTTTGAGAAATGCTGAAAAGGAGCTTGACGGCAGCAATGTCAGCATAAAGGTAATAGGTGATGTTAAAGGCCTTCCTGATGAGCTCCAGAAGGAAATTTCAAGAGTAGAGAAAATGACAAGTGTAAACAACGGTCTTAATTTATTTATTTGTCTTAACTATGGAGGAAGGCTTGAACTGTTAAGCGCAGTAAGAGAAATTGCAGGCAAGGTTAAATCAGGCAGGCTGAAAGTTGAGGATATAGATGAAAAACAGTTTGAGAGTTGTCTGTACACTGCGGGGATACCTGAACCCGACCTGCTTATCAGAACCAGCGGAGAACAGAGGATAAGTAATTATCTACTTTGGCAGTGTGCATATACAGAGTTTTGGTTCACAGATGAATTATGGCCGGATGTTAATGGAAACCATATCGCGCAAGCTCTAAAAGCTTATGAGCATAGAAACAGAAGATTTGGTGGAGTGGACCAGTAATTAAATTTTATTTCAAAATAACTAATTATGCCAAATGGCCCTGCTATTAACAGGGTGCTGTTTGGAATATGGAGGAATAATGTTAAAAACAAGAGTTCTCAGTGCATTGATTGGACTGGTTTTACTTATAGCTGTTTTGTATATGGGGTCTATAGTATTGGGTGTGGCAGTCAGCTTAATTGCAGCCATCGGATTATATGAGTTTTACAATTCTGCAGCGAAATTAAAAAACATCCAGCCAATTAAGCCTGTTGGATATATATCGATAATTCCGCTTTTACTGCTGGGTCTTGAGCAAACAGGCTGGTACAAACTGAACTTAGGTGTTTTAACAGGTATTTCTGTATGCATTATTATATTTCTGAGTATGGGTTTTATTGTATTTGGGCATAAAAAGTATAATATTGTTGATGCCTGTGTTACCGCCTTTGGGATAGCCTATGTACCTTTCCTTATGAGCTTTTTGATACTGATTAGAAACATGGAACTTGGGATGGTGCTGATTTGGCTCATATTCATCGGAGCCTGGGGAACAGACACCATGGCCTATACCTTTGGAAGGCTATTCGGAAAAAGAAAGATTATCCCTGAAATAAGCCCTAAAAAGACGGTAGCAGGGGCTGTAGGAGGAATACTCGGATGCATGGGGCTGATGATTGCTTTTGGCTTTATTGCTCCTGAATATTGCGGAGTAAAAGCATCAGGTGCGCTATTTGCTGCATTGGCTCTTTTAGGACTGTTTTGCGGTATTATTTCTCAGATCGGTGACTGGTCTGCTTCGGCAATAAAAAGGTACGTAAATGTAAAGGACTTTGGCAGTATAATGCCGGGTCACGGTGGTGTTCTTGACAGATTCGACAGTATATTGTTTGTGGCTCCCGTAGTATATTATTTTTTGGCGCTGTATTTATAATAAATACGGTTTAAATTAATCAAAACCTATGTATTATAAGACTTAATCCGGAGGAAAAATGGCTAAAGTTATTTCAATAATAGGATCAACCGGGTCTATTGGTGTTCAGACGTTGGATGTGGCAAGAAATCTTGGAATAAAGGTTGCAGCAATGGCTGCAAATTCAAATATAGATTTGCTTGAAAAACAGGTAATGGAATTTAAACCCCAGCTGGTATCGGTTGGAACCAAAGAGCTTGCCTTAGAGCTTCAAAGAAGACTTTCAGGCATGAAAATTCAAGTTTTATACGGACTTGAAGGAATGCTTCGTGTAGTTGAACAGACTGAGACAGATACTGTTGTAACATCTGTAGTTGGTACTGCCGGCCTTATTCCCACAATGCATGCCATAAAAAATAAGAAGAATATTGCTTTGGCCAACAAGGAAACACTTGTAACGGCCGGACAACTGGTTATGGAGGAGGCCCGTAAGCAGGGGGTCAACATATTTCCTGTGGATAGTGAGCATTCTGCCATATACCAATGCCTTTTGGGAAATGATGAGCGCCAGGTTGAGAAAATAATAATTACAGCGTCAGGAGGTCCTTTCAGAGGAAGAACACTTGACGAGCTTAAGCATATTACCCCTGCTCAGGCCCTAAAACATCCAAACTGGAATATGGGAAGCAAAATAACCATTGATTCTGCTACCCTGATGAACAAGGGGTTGGAGGTTATAGAAGCAAAATGGCTGTTCGGACGGGAACTGGACCAGATTCAGGTTCTTGTACATCCTCAGAGTATAATCCATTCAATGGTTGAATATGTGGATGGCTCAGTTATGGCGCAGTTGGGGTCTCCTGATATGAGAATACCTATTCAGCTGGCTCTCACTTACCCCGACCGGTGTGAAAATAATTTTTCAAAGCTTGATTTTCTAAAATGTTCTCAGCTTACCTTTGAAGAGCCTGACACCAAAACCTTCAGGTGTCTGCAGCTGGCATTCGATGCGCTTAAAACCGGGGGAACCATGCCTGCTGCAATGAATGCTGCCAATGAGATAGCAGTTTCTGCTTTTCTTGCGAATAGAATAGCTTTCACAGCGATTACTGAATTAATAGAGAGTGTGATGCTGGCACATAAAGTGAATATTAGTCCAGGCCTGGATGATATAATAGAAGTAGATAGTTGGGCAAGGAAATATGCTGAGATGGCTGTGAAGAGTGAGATGTTTAGGTGAAGAGTAATAAGTGAATTGTAATAAGTGAAGAGTAATAAGTGAAGAGTGAAGAATTAAGGAAGGCTTGCTCGGCAAGCCATATCATAAAAGACTGGCGTAGCCGGTCAACCAGAACTATTTACCATTCACAGTTCTATATTTACTCTTAGAGGTACACTTTATCTGAATATGTCACTTTTAAGAGTTATTAGTTGTAAAGTAAAATGAATAATAGGTAACGGAGGAATCTATGGGTATTGTACTGGCTATATTAGCGCTGAGCTTTTTAATAATTGTTCATGAACTTGGTCACTTTATGGTGGCAAAAGCTTTTAAGGTTAAAGTAAATGAGTTTTCGCTTTTTATGGGGCCCAAGCTGTTCTCCTTTAAAAAGGGAGAAACACTTTACTCTTTGAGGCTTATACCTCTTGGGGGTTATGTCAAGATGGAAGGTGAGGAAGAGGCCTCTGAGGACGATAGAGCCTTCAACAGAAAGCCCATCGGTGTTAGAGCTGCGATTATTGCAGCCGGGCCTATAATGAACATATTAACGGCGTTGATATTTGCAATTATAATGCTTACACAGACCGGTTATTATACAACAGAGGTTAAAGCCATTATGCCGGGATCAGCTGCCGAGACAGCCGGACTAAAGGCCGGTGACAGGCTTATAAAGTATAACGGAAAAACAATTTATAATATAAACGACCTTTCAATTTTTTCCTATCCCCTTACAGATGAAAGTATTAAATTGCAATACGAGAGGGACGGAAAAACCAAAACTGTAGAGATGACTCCCGACAGACAGAACTATATACTTGGTTTTACTCCTGCCGAGGATGAGCTGGAAGGTACTAACTCCAATGTAGTTAAAGCAGTTTCCGACAAATCGCCTGCAAAGACTGCCGGTTTGAAAGAAGGAGACAGGATTGTAAAACTAAATGGAGCCGATGTAAAGACAAGAAAAGATATCCGTGAAATACTTCAACAGAATAAAGATAAAAAAGTGACAATAAGAATTGAACGAGATGGTAAACAGCAGGAGCTTACACCTGTAGTGCCATCGAAAAGTAAAAATCCAGAGTTTTATGCAATAGGTACTGTGGACTTTGTACACAACAAAGGCGGAATTGGCAGTACAATAAAGGAATCTGTCAAATACAACGTATTTCTGGCAAGATCTATATATTATTCTCTGGGATGGCTTATTACCGGAACGGTTCCTGCCAGTGAACTTATGGGACCTGTAGGAATAACAACCACAATCAGTAATGAGGTGTCGGCAAGCGAGTCAGCCATGGAAACCATTATAAATCTTCTATCCATTACCTCTATGATAAGTATAAATCTAGGATTGGTTAATCTTATTCCATTCCCGGCACTTGATGGAAGCAAGCTTGTACTGCTGCTGATTGAAGGGATCAGAAAAAAGCCATTGAATCCCGAAAAGGAAGCGCTTATAACCATGGTAGGTATGGTTATTCTTATAATGCTTATGCTATATGCCACCTTCAACGACATTCTGAGATTGGGACGAGGATAGCTGTATAGTGAAAGGAAAAGGCCATGGATAATTATATATTGAGAAAACAAACAAAAAAAATAAAAGTGGGAGATATCTTCATCGGAGGAGATTCTCCTATTTCTGTCCAGTCGATGACCAATACCGATACAAGAGATGTAAAAGCTACGGTAGCACAGATAAAAAGGCTTGAGGAGGAAGGCTGCAGGATTATTAGGGTTGCAGTTCCCGACAGCCAGTCTGCCGAGGCAGTAAAGGAAATAAAGAAAGCAATAAAAATACCTCTGGTTGCAGACATACATTTTGACTACAGACTGGCATTGGAGTGTATGCGTAACGGTGTGGACAAGATTCGTCTCAATCCGGGCAATATAGGTGGTCAGGACAGGGTAAAAGTAGTGGCTGATATGGCGAGAGAGAGACAGATACCCATCCGGATAGGAGTAAACTCCGGCTCTGTAGAAAAAAGCATTTTAGAAAAGTATGGAGGTGTCACACCTGAAGGAATGGTAGAAAGTGCATTAAATCATGCTGCTATGCTTGAAGCAGCAGATTTTGACGATATAGCTATTTCCATTAAAGCTTCAAGCGTTCCCATGACCATTGCCGCCTATAGACTGCTTTCACAGAAAACTAATTACCCTCTGCATATTGGGGTTACTGAGGCAGGCACAGTGTATAAGGGAACAATTAAATCGTCAGTGGGCATTGGCTGCCTTCTTGCAGAGGGTATCGGTGACACTATACGGGTTTCTCTTACCGGAGATCCTGTTGAGGAAATAAGAGCCGGTAAACAGATACTTAAGGCACTTGGATTGCTTAAGGAGGGGATAGAAGTAGTATCCTGCCCAACCTGTGGAAGGACACGGGTTGACCTGATAGGAATAGTAAACCGTATAGAGCCGGTATTGGACAAACTGAATAAGGATATAAAAGTTGCAATAATGGGTTGTGCGGTGAATGGTCCCGGTGAGGCCAAAGATGCGGATATCGGGATAGCAGGTGGCGTCAATGAGGTGCTGCTTTTTAAAAAGGGACAGATAGTAAAAAAATTACCACAGGAAAACGCTGTGGAGGAATTACTAAAGGAAATTGAGAAATTTTAGCTCTAAATTCAGTAACAACCTACTTAAAATCTAAAGGTATGTTTAAATCTCGGAATCAATTTCCTTTGGAAATTGAAAGGCTTTAGTATGAGGTTAGAGCCAGTGATAATTTCCTTTGGAAATCGACAAGCTTAAGTTAGTTTAATTAGTGTAAACAACGTATCAGAGAAGGTGCGATATTTAATGATAAAAACCATATTCAAGTGTCCAAATTGCTCAAAAGCCCTGAAACAGGGGTTAAAGCAATACTTTTGTCCCAATGGGCATAATTTCGATATTGCCAGAAAGGGATATGTTAACCTTTTGCTTTCAAGCCATGTCGGAGCGGGCAATCCCGGTGACACTAAGGAAATGCTTCAAAGCAGAAGAGAATTCCTTGAAAAGGGGTACTATCAACAATTTTCAGATAAGCTGAATTCTATTGTTTATCAATTCTGCGTCAATCAAAGTCCAAATAACAGTTTAAATCAGGCTACTTCGGAAACCGGTAAAGATGACACTCGTAAAGAAATAAATATTTATGACGCCGGCTGCGGCGAGGGCTATTACATAAGCAGACTGAAAAATAATCTTGAAATTCATAACCGGGACTTTAAAAAACTAAATTTTTGTCTCTACGCTTCCGATGTTTCCAGAGATGGCATTAATTATGCCTCGGGCAGGGACAAGCAGGTCCGTTTTGCGGTAGCCAGCAATTATCACATACCAATAATGGATAATACTGTGGATTATATACTTTGTATTTTTGCGCCAAGAGATGAGCATGAATTCAGGCGAATCATGAAGCCCAACGGAAAATTGATAGTTGCCGTTCCAGGCGCCCGTCACTTATACAGCCTTAAAAAGCTTATGTACCAGGAGCCGGAGGAAATCGGACAAAAGGGGACGGTACGGAAGGGCTTCAGACTGGTGGAAGAAACAGGTGTAAACTATAATATCAGCCTCAAGGAAAAACAGGATATTATTAATCTATTCAAAATGACACCTTACAGCAGACACGCAGATATTGCATCAATTCATAAAATGGATGAGCTTCATACTGAGGTGGATATTAATATACTCGTATATGAAAAGACCTAGATGAAATTTCACTTACTTATGTTAAAATATAATAGAAACATATCAACATTTTTTTATCTTTTATTTAAGTTCGAATAAATTTAGTATTAGATTTAAAATAACAGAGACATCGTATTGTACATAATTATTATAATGGGGTCATAAATCATGGAAGGTTCTACAAATTCAAATAAATTATTTCAAGAGTTATTCCCTGAACAAGTTGACTTTAACGGGGAATTTTCTGTTTTCAGTAAATTGGCTGTAGACAGGATGAGTGTTTTTATCAAGTCTAACAAACTAGAAATATATACATCAAGCCCTGAAATAATCAGTCCGGGGCTGGTTTCAAAGATGGAGGAGCATTTGGCAGCCTCACTTGGGGCTAATAATATAACTATCAGGGTAAAGTGTACACGTGAATACGGCATCAAAGAATTTCTGGAGCTGATGTGGAATGAACTGATTCAGATGCTGAACCGCAAGGTCGCAGTCTGCAGAGGCATTCTTACCGGCAGTACCTGTGAATTTAACGACGGAAAATTACAAATCAGGCTTGCTACAAAGGGCTCACAAATTTTAAGAACTCAAAATTGTCATACAATCCTTGAACAGTATATTGAGGATACTGTTTCAAAAAGAATTAAGGTTGAGTTTTGCGACCTTGAGGTGGACTCCAGCATTCTTGAGGAATATGTTGCTGAGAAGGAAAAAAATGAGGCGCAGGTTGTGAGTACTGCAATGACTGCAGCTCCTTCAGAAGAAAAGCCTAAAAGTTTTTCCGAAAGCAGGGGTTCACATCCCGGAGATGGCCCTACTAAGGGAATAATAGCCGGAAAACCTTTTACCGATAGTATAATGAGGATTTCTGAAGTTACACCTGATTCAGGGAAAGTGGCCATTGCCGGAGAGGTATTCAGAACTGAATCAAGAGAAATCCGGGGTGGAAAGTTTATTTACATATTTGACGTTACGGATTACACAAGTTCTGTAACCGTTAAGATGTTTGTGGAGAAAAAGGATTTTACTAATATTTCAGAACGAATTGTTGAAGGAGTTTGTCTGAGAATCAGAGGAGAAGCTCAGTACGATAAGTTTTCAAAAGAGCTTGCTGTTATGGCTTTTGATATTGTGGAGACTGAAAAGGAAATCCGGCACGATGACGCTGAGAATAAAAGGGTTGAACTCCATTTACATACTCAGATGAGTTCGATGGATGGGGTTACCCCTGTTAAGGAACTTGTGAAAAGGGCTGCGAAATGGGGACACAAGGCTATTGCTATCACGGATCATGGTGTTGTACAAGCGTATCCTGATGCCTATGGAGCTTCCAAAAAGCATGGTATTAAAGTCATATACGGACTTGAATGCTATTTGCTGGATGATAATGTACCCATTGTATATAACCCTGATTCCCATACCCTTGATGATGAATTCGTAATATTTGACATAGAGACTACGGGGCTTAATCCTCAGAAGGACAGGATAACCGAAATCGGTGCGGTAAAGGTAAAAGCAGGGCAGATAGTTGAAAAGTTCAGCGCCTTTGTAAATCCCGGAATACCCATTCCAAGCTTTATTGTTAAGCTGACAGGTATTACCGACGACATGGTAAAGGATGCGCCACCTATTGAGCAGGTACTTACCGATTTTATGGAGTTTATACAGGGGACTGTTCTTGTAGCTCACAATGCATCCTTTGATGTAGGCTTTATAAAGCAGAACGCAAAAATAATCGGAGAGAGAATCAGAAACCCATTCATAGATACACTTGAGCTGTGCAGAAAAATGTTCCCTGAGCTTGGAAAGTACAAACTTAACCTTGTTGCAAAGCATTTGGGGATTGAACTGGAAAATCATCACCGGGCAGTGGATGATTCCCTTGCTACGGCAAAAATATTCCTGCACTGTTTAGGGTTACTTAAGATCAAAGGCTGCAAGACCTTAAAGGACATTGAAAATGCCTTTGATTATGAAGTAAATGTCAAGGCACCTTCAAACCATGCCATTATACTTGTTAAGAATTCTGTGGGCCTTAAAAACCTCTATAAAATAGTTTCACAGTCACATTTAAAGTATTTTTATAAGAAACCGAGAGTTCCAAAGAAACTCCTGATGGAATACAGGGAAGGACTAATCCTGGGTAGTGCCTGTGAAGCAGGAGAGTTGTACAGAGCTATCTTGAATAATAAAAGTGAGGACGAAATATCTAAAATAGTAAGATTCTATGACTATCTGGAAATTCAACCCCTTGGAAATAATGAATTTTTGGTTAATAGCGGTAAAGTTTCTTCTCAGGAGGAATTAAGAAAGATTAATAAGAAAATCGTCAGACTGGGAGAGAGACATCAAAAGCCTGTGGTAGCTACATGTGATGTACATTTTATGGATCCTAGGGATGAGGTTTTCAGAAGAATTCTAATGTCTGGCAGGGGTTTTACTGATGCAGATAATCAGGCACCGCTTTATTTCAGAACTACAGATGAAATGCTGGAGGAGTTCAATTATCTTGGACCTGAAAAGGCTCGTGAAGTTGTTATTGATAATACTAATCATATTGCTGATTTGATTGAGAATATAGCACCGGTGCTTGAAGGTACATATCCTCCAAAAATTGAAGGAGCAGAGCATGATATAGAAGAAATGGCTATGAGCAAGGCCAAAGAGATATATGGCGAAGAACTGCCGGAGGTTGTACAGCAGAGACTTGAGAAGGAACTGAATTCAATTATTAAGAATGGCTTTGCAGTTATGTACCTAATTGCTCAAAAACTGGTTTCAAAGTCTATAAATGATGGTTACCTGGTTGGTTCCAGAGGATCGGTAGGTTCCTCTTTTGTTGCGAATATGTCGGGAATAACAGAGGTTAATTCACTTCAGCCTCACTATATCTGTGAAAGCTGTAAGCATTCCGAGTTTATTTTGGACGGTTCCTATGACTGCGGTTTTGACCTGCCTGACAAGGTATGCCCGAAATGCGGTAACAACTTAAAGAAAGACGGTTATGATATTCCGTTTGAAACCTTTCTCGGTTTCGACGGAGATAAGGAGCCTGATATTGACTTGAACTTCTCAGGAGAATACCAGCCTGTTGCTCATAAATATACAGAAGAGCTATTCGGAGAAGGGTATGTATTCAGAGCGGGAACAATAGCTTCTGTAGCTGAAAAGACAGCTTACGGTTATGTTAAGAATTACCTTGATGAAAGAGGAATTGTGGTTACAAATGCCGAAATCAACAGGCTTGTGAAAGGCTGTACAGGCATCAAACGTACTACCGGCCAGCATCCGGGAGGTATAATGATAGTCCCGAAGGATAAGGAGATATTCGATTTTTCGCCTATCCAAAGACCAGCTGATGATACAACCTCTGAAATTATAACAACGCACTTTGACTACCACTTCCTGCATGGAAGTATACTGAAGCTGGATATACTCGGACACGATGATCCTACGGTAATAAGGATGCTGGAGGATATTACCGGGATAGATGCCAGAACAATTACCATTGGTGAAGCCAAAACCATGAGTCTTTTCAGCAGTACAGAAGCACTTGGGGTTAAGCCGGAAGATATAGGCAGCGAAACCGGAACCTTTGCTATCCCTGAGTTCGGAACTAAATTTGTTAGGCAAATGCTGGTGGATACAAAGCCTAAGACGTTCTCGGAGCTTATCAGAATATCAGGGCTATCTCATGGAACCGACGTTTGGTTGAATAATGCACAGGACCTGATAAGAGAAGGAATAACTACACTGTCCAAAAGCATTTGCTGCCGTGATGATATTATGATTTACCTTATGCATGCGGGTCTTCCCCCTAAAACGGCGTTTAAGATAATGGAAGATGTAAGAAAGGGTAAGGGAGTCAAGGAAGAATATGAAGTAATAATGAAGGAAAATAAAGTACCAGATTGGTACATTAAGTCCTGTAAAACCATAAAGTACATGTTCCCCAAAGCCCATGCAGCTGCTTATGTTATGATGGCTTTCCGAATAGCATGGTATAAGGTATACCATCCCGAGGCTTTTTATGCTACATACTTTACCGTAAGAGCAGATGATTTTGATGCCGAAATGATGGCACAAGGGCAGGATAAGGTAAAAAATAAAATCAAGGAATATGAGATGAAGGGAAATAATATTACCACGAAGGAAAAGAATGTACTTACCATACTTGAGGTTGCCAACGAAATGTATGCAAGAGGAATCAAATTCCTTCCAATCGATTTGTATTTATCTGAGGCTAAGAAGTTTATAATAGAAGAGGGTGGGATAAGACCTCCGTTGAATGCTCTTCAGGGCTTGGGCGGAGCAGCGGCCTTAAATATCGTTGAGGCCAGAAAAGATGGGGAGTTCCTGTCTATTGACGAATTGAGAACCAAAGCCAAGATAAGCAAATCTGTAATAGAGATTCTTGAAAGAAATAATTGCCTTAAGGGATTGCCTGAAAGTAATCAGTTATGCTTATTTTAACACTGCTGTAAGCATTTTTCCAAAAAAAATTAAGACTTTGTTTAAAAACGGTAATAAATTGTTGATAATTTGAAATAATAATGATATAATACACAAGGATAGAGGTTTAATAGACTTGACTGCCAAGAGTGGGAAATCCCACTCTTTGTTGTTTATTTGACGTGATAACGGTTATGATTAATACTTTGCAGTCAGTTTTACGGTTCAGGTATGAATTCTAAAGTCAACTTAATTTGACTTTTTAGAAAGGGGCACATTTTGTGACCGCGTTTTGTTATGCATGAGGTTTTTTTCTCAACAGGCATATACCGACCGATAAACTCTAACTTATTGGAGGACGAGTAAATAATGAAAAAAAATGTACAGCAGGAAATTATGGAGCTTGCAGCACCTGTGGTTGAAGCTTTGAATTTTGAATTGGTAGATGTTGAATTTGTTAAAGAAGGTGCAAACTGGTACCTTAGAATATATATTGATAAGCCGGGCGGAATAAGCATTGACGATTGCCAGGCAGTCAGCGAACAAATTAGCGATATACTCGACGAAAAAGATCCCATAGAACAAAGCTATTATCTTGAAGTTTCTTCACCGGGTCTGGAAAGACCTTTAAAGACAGAGAGAGACTTTATTAAATATAAAGGTGAATTGGTTGAGGTTAAGGTTTATCAACCTATTGACGGTAAGAAAATATTTGAAGGCGAATTAGTGGGATTAATTGATAATAAGATAATAATCAGCGACGCCGGAAACAATATTGAATTTGAAAAGGATAAGGTTGCCATAATAAAGAGGGCCATTAAATTTTAAATTTTAATTAGTAATGGGAGGTTAACGTAATGAGCGCTGAGTTAATACTAGCACTTGAACAGCTTGAAAAGGAAAAGGGTATTAAGAAGGAGATTATAATCGAGGCGATTGAAGCCGCTCTGATTTCTGCATATAAGAAAAATTTCGGTTCTGCTATGAACGTAAAGGTAAACATTGACAGAACCACTGGAGATGTTAAGGTGTTTGGGTTAAGAAAGGTTGCAGAGGTTCCGGATACGGATCAAATGGACATTTCTGTAGACGAAGCATTAAAATTAAATCCAACCTTATCTGTAGGGGATATAGCCGAGATGGAGGTTACCCCCAGATCCTTCGGAAGAATTGCTGCCCAGACTGCAAAGCAGGTTGTTGTGCAAAAACTTAGAGAAGCTGAAAGAGGAATTATATACGACGAATTTTATAACAAGGAAAGTGATATAGTAACAGGTATTATTCAACGTATAGAAAAAAGAAACGTTATTGTTGACCTTGGAAAAACCGAGGCTGTCCTTTCTCCTAGCGAGCAGACGCCTGGTGAGGAATACCGGTTTAACGAGAGACTCAAATCCTATATAATAGAAGTAAAGAAAACAACAAAAGGCCCTCAGATAATGATTTCCAGAACTCACCCGGGCCTTGTAAAAAGACTTTTTGAGCTTGAGGTTCCAGAAATACACGATGGAACCGTGGAAATAAAGAGTATATCCCGTGAACCTGGTTCCAGAACCAAAATCGCTGTTTATTCAAAGGATGAAAATGTAGATCCGGTTGGAGCCTGTGTGGGCCAGAAGGGTACCAGGGTTCAGGCAATTGTTGATGAACTCCGCGGTGAGAAAATTGATATTATTAAGTGGAGTAATGATCCGAAAGAATACATTTCCAGCAGCTTAAGTCCTGCAAAGGTTGTAAGGGTTGATGTTAATGAAGAGGAAAAAGCGGCCAGGGTTGTTGTACCTGATTATCAGCTTTCTCTTGCCATAGGCAAGGAAGGGCAGAATGCAAGACTTGCTGCCAAGCTGACAGGCTGGAAAATTGATATAAAGAGTGAATCACAGTTAAGGCAGTCTATAGAAAGACAACTCTTTGATGACAGTATAAATAGTGATTATACTGAATATGACATGGAAAATGAAGATGACAGCTACAGCGGTGACCAGGATGAGGATGTTTTTATTGACGAATAATAAACGTCAGAAAGCTTGGCACTTATATAAATAAGTAACAGACTATCGGCTTTTGGATAGTATTTGAGAGTATAGGAATTTATTTCATTAAAACATTTGATATGTATCTATGTCATATTGATGTTGATGGTTCACTAAAAGAGTTCAAATTCCTATACGCGGGGATTGAAAAGGGGATCCCCTCTCCACATTAAGGAGGGTGCTCATAAACACGAAGAGTTTCGTCCAAGGGAATCTGGGGTTCCAAGGAACGTAATGTTCCGAGAAACGTAATGTTCCTGGCGGAAAAACACTTCTGTCATAGAAGATGAGCGAGCGAATTTTTACTATAGGAAGGTGTGGATGGATGAAGCAAAAAAAGATTCCATTGCGTATGTGTCTGGGCTGTAAAGAAATGAAGGCCAAGAGAGAATTAATACGGGTGGTAAGAAATAATGAGGGAGAAATCAGCATTGATCTCGTTGGTAAAAAGCCGGGCAGGGGTGCATACATATGCAAAAGTGCCGATTGTCTTGAAAAAGCCATAAAGGCTAAAAGACTTGACAAGGCTTTTGAAACTACTATTGGCTCAGAGGTATATGATGATTTGAAGAGTCAATTGGTGAGAGAGGTTGAAGGCGGTTAAAACATTACAAAAGGAGGGCCGGGGCCATGTTTTATATGGCATGGTACTTTGTGCAAAACATTGAGAATGGACATTGTGATGGATAGGGTTTATTCCTTATTAGGTCTTGCTAAAAAGGCAGGACAGCTGTTATCCGGGGATGAAACGTGTGAGAGAACCATTAAGTCAGGGAAAGCTGTTCTTGTAATTGTAGCAGGAGATGCTTCAGAAAACACGAAGGACAAATTTAAAAGTATGTGCGGTTTCCGGGATGTTTGCTATAGGGAATATGGCAGGAAACTTGATCTTGGAAGATGCATTGGGAAAGAAATACGTTCTGTTGTTTCGATTCAGTCAAAGGACTTTAAAAATGGCCTTCTTAAGCTAATAGATAACCAAATTAATGAATCCGGGGGTGAAGGTATTGGATAAAGCAAGAATTTACGAGCTTGCCAAAGAACTTAATACAACAAGTAAAAGGTTAATGGAAAAGCTTGCTGAGATAAATATAAATGTTAAAAATCACATGAGCCTTCTAGAACCTCATGAGTTAGATGCACTATACAAACACATTGGTGTAATAAAGCATGAAGAAAAGAAGCAGGATGAAGAAAAGAAGGTTACTTCTGCAGACACTTCTCATACCGCCGACAAAAAGAAAGATACTAAAAAGGATATGAAAAGTGCCCCAAGAATAATCAGAACCACAGAAATTGTAATTGACAGCAATGGAGAAGCAAGCACTTCAGACCGTGGTAATTATATGAAAAAAGAACCAAATAATTCTACCAGTAAGCCTAATTATTATAAATCCGAGTCCAGTACGTCTGGGTTAAGACCGGGTTTTGTACGAGACAGCAAGCCGGATATCAAAACTAAGCCTGCAGTCAGGAATGATAAGGCTAATGATACTAACAAAAATATTGTGAAGACTCCTGCTGTCCAGCATGATGATTCTACAGCGCAAAAGCAAAGCATCAGGCCTGAGGATATAAAAAAAGAGGAAAAGATTGTGCTGGAGAATAATGATCAAATTGATACAAATGTAGCTAATAAAGTTGATATAAACGATACAGTCAAAACAAATAATGAAAATGTAGCTGAAAGAGTGGATATGAAATCAAACACAATCATGGAACCTAAGGAAAAAATTGCAGGAGCCGAAACAGCTCAAAACAGTGAAGCAATCGAGTCCCCAAAAGCAAACGCTTCACTGGAAGCCACAGTCACTGAAAACAAGCCCCAGCTTGATAAAACACAAGCTGAAAGATCCCAGGGCGACAGGCCACAGGGTGATAGACCTCAGGGTGATAGGCCACAAGGCCAGTATAACAGGGGCGACAGACCACAAGGCGACAGACCTCAGGGTCAATATAACAGGCCACAGGGTGATAGACCACAGGGTCAGTATAACAGAGGCGACAGACCGCAGGGTGATAGACCATATGGCCAGTATAACAGGCCTCAGGGAGACAGACCACAGGGTCAGTATAACAGAGGCGACAGACCACAGGGTGATAGACCACAAGGCCAGTATAACAGGCCTCAGGGAGACAGACCGCAGGGCCAGTATGACAGACCGCAGGGTCAGTACAACAGGGGTGACAGACCACAGGGCCAGTATAACAGACCACAAGGCGACAGACCGCAGGGTCAGTACAATAGAGGTGACAGGCCACAAGGTCAGTATAACAGACCACAAGGTGACAGACCACAAGGTCAGTACAGACAGCAAGGTTTGGATATTCCAAAGCCTGATGTCACTGTTGCTCAGGAACAATCCGATTCATTGAGAAATGAAGCAAGAAGGGAGTTCCAGAGCAAGGATATTGATAAGAACTTCAAGAGAGAAGAAAAGCAGAAAAAAGAGACACCAAAGGCTTCTGCCGATAAGAAACAGAAGTTTAAGCCACAGAAGATTGTCATCGAAAAGAAAGGTGTTTCAGAAATACTCAATGAAGATTACATCTTTGATGAATTCTACAGCGATGACGGCAAGAAGAAAAGACTACCAAGAAACAAGAAGGAAAAGGTACAGGAGAAGTATATTCCGCCTAAGGCAGTCCTTACTTCAATAACTATACCTGATTCTCTTACTGTTAAAGAATTAGCCGAATCATTGAAGAAAACATCAACTGAAATTATTAAGAAGCTGATGAATTATGGAGTAATGGCTACATTAAATAATGATGTTGATTTCGAAACAGCAACTATTATTGCGGAAGAATTCGGAGTTAAGACAGAGAAAGCTGTCCAGGTCAGTGAGGAAGATATCCTCTTTGATGATGTTGAAATAGTGGATGAGACTAAGTTACAGCCAAGACCTCCTGTAGTTGTTGTTATGGGTCACGTTGACCATGGTAAAACATCATTGCTGGATGCTATAAGAAGCGCTCACGTTATTGACAGCGAAGCAGGCGGAATAACCCAGCACATAGGTGCTTATACAGTAAAAGCAAATGACAGAACTATTACTTTCCTGGATACACCGGGTCACGAAGCGTTTACAGCTATGCGTGCCAGAGGTGCTCAGGTTACTGATATCGCAATACTTGTTGTTGCAGCAGATGATGGAGTTATGCCTCAGACAATAGAAGCAATAAACCATGCTAAAGCTGCAAATGTATCAATAATTGTTGCTATAAACAAGATTGATAAGCCTGGAGCAAATCCTGACAAGGTAAAACAGGAACTTACCGAATATGGTATCGTTGCGGAAGAATGGGGCGGAGATGCAATAATGGTTCCGGTTTCTGCAAAGAAGAGAGAAAATATAGACCAGTTACTTGAAATGGTGCTTTTAGCTGCTGACATGCTTGAATTAAAAGCAGATCCTGACAGACAGGCAAAGGGTACAATTATAGAAGCAAAACTTGATAAGGAAAGAGGACCAGTTGCTACAGTTCTTGTTCAAAGAGGTACTTTAAAAACCGGTGACTCAATATTGGCGGGTTCTGCCTTCGGTAGAATCAAGGCAATGACAAGTGACAAGGGTTACAGTATAAAAAATGCAGGTCCTTCAATGCCTGTTGAAATCCTTGGTATGAATGAAGTTCCTGAAGCCGGCGAAGTATTTTACGCCGTAACAGATGAGAAGGTTGCCAAACAGCTGGTTGAAAAGAGAAAGTTTAAGCAGAAGGAACAACAGTTCAAGTCCACTGCAAAAGTTACACTTGAAGATTTGTTTACACAGATTAAAGAGGGTAAGGTTAAGGATTTGAATATTATTATCAAAGCCGATGTACAGGGTTCTGTAGAAGCTGTTAAACAGTCTCTTGAAAAGCTGAGCAATGAGGAAGTTAGAGTTAGAACAATTCATGGTGCTGTTGGAGCCATAACCGAATCTGATGTTACGCTTGCGCAGGTTTCTAATGCTATAATCATTGGTTTTAACGTCAGACCTGGTGCTAATGTAACTGAAGCGGCCAAGAACGCAGAAGTCGATATGAGAATGTATAGTGTTATTTATAAGGCTATAGAGGATGTCCAGGCGGCTATGAAGGGTATGCTTGAGCCAACTTATAAGGAAGTTGTACTGGGCCATATTGAAATAAGACAGATATTCAAGGTTTCCGGAATAGGAACCATTGGCGGTGCTTATGTAACTGATGGTAAGGTTCAGAGAAATTCAGAGGTTAGAGTTGTAAGAGAAGGTATCGTCATTCATGAAGGAAAGCTTGCATCTCTTAAGAGATTTAAAGATGATGCGAAGGAAGTTGCTGCCGGATTTGAATGCGGTGTGTCTATTGAACGCTTCAACGATATTAAGGAAGGCGACGTTATTGAAGCCTTTGTAATGGAAGAAGTAAAGAGATAAGAGCATTTAAGTATTTTGGAATAGGTTGAAGTGGATTAAATTCCAATTCAACCTATTTGTGTATTTATAATCTTTAGTGGTTGGTAATACTATTTATAACTAATATCTCAAAATTTGTTGAAGATTAATTTATGAAATGCGGAGGATAGATTTTATGGCTGATAGAATAGTCAGGATTTCTGAAGAGGTAAAGAAGGAAATAAGCAGTATAATTCAAAATGACCTGAAGGACCCCAGACTTCCCAATATGGTTAGTATTATATCCTGCAATGTTACAAAGGATTTAAGATATGCAAAGGTATATGTAAGCGTTTTAGGCGACAATGAACAAAAGAAGAATGCTATAAGCGCCTTAAAAAGTGCAGCGGGCTTTATCAGACGCGAACTTGGACATAGACTGCAATTAAGGTATACACCGGAAATACATTTTGAGCTGGACACATCAATTGAACATGGAATATATATCAACAAGCTGCTGGATGATGCTAAGAAGGAATTTGGGGAATAAATTATACAATAAGTTTCTTAATAAGTATATTTGACGTAGCATTAAACGGAGGGGAAAATGGATAGGGAAATAGTCAAACTTATAGCTGAAGCAGGGGGAGTTGCAATATTCCCGCATGTATCAGCAGATGGAGATGCTATAGGGTCATCTTTGGCACTGGCTCTTGCATTGAGAAATGCCGGAAAAAAAGCAGTAGTATATATTGATGAGAATATTCCTGCAGTTTACAGGTTCTTATCAGGTAATGAACTTACATGTTTCTACGACCCTCAGGATGAGGTAATGGATTTGAATATCGCTTTGGACACCGGTGATGTAGGAAGGCTGGGAACCAGGGGGGAAGCCTTTTTTAAAGCTCCCTGTACAATAAATATTGACCATCATGTTACCAATACAAAGTTTGCCTTATATAATTATGTTGACGCCTCGTCAGCTTCTACAGGTGAAATCGTTTATACCTTGTTGAAAAAATTAAAATATCCGATTGACAGAGATATGGCTGCTTGTTTATACACGGCAATTTCAACCGATACGGGTGGATTTAAATACAGCAATACAACGGCAGAAACACATAAAATAGCTGCAGAACTCTTAGCAACAGGAATAGATATCGGAGAACTTTCTCAAAGGATATTTGACAATACAACATATTCAAAACTTAAGCTTACACAGAAAGCAATAGAAAAACTGGAACTTTCCGAAGACGGCAGATTGGCTGTAGTTGTTATTTCACAGTCCGACTTACATTCTACCGGTGCCAATGATGAGGATTGTGACGGTATTGTCAATATAGGTAGATCAATTGAAGGAGTAGAGGTTTCTCTTCTGGTAAAAGAAAAAAATGCTGACGAGATACGAATTAATTTGAGATCCAAAACCTATGTAGATGTATCGGAAATTGCTGCAGCTTTTGGTGGCGGAGGTCACAAGAGGGCAGCTGGGTGCACGGTAAAGGGCACTTTACAGGAGGTTAAGGATAGATTAACTACAGCTGTTAAAGAGAAACTGTAATATTTGAAAGCGCACGTGGCTAAATATCCTACTTTATTCATCTTATAGCGGATATTGGAGTATCAAATTTCATTACATTTTGTTGTCGCAAAGGGGCTCATGGAGATTAATATGAACGGAATAATAAATGTACTTAAGCCTGCCGGTATGACTTCCTTTGATGTGGTAGGCTTTCTCAGAAGGGCGGCAGGTCAGAAAAAAATAGGCCATACTGGAACTCTGGATCCAGCGGCTGTTGGAGTATTACCTATCTGTCTTGGAAATGCAACCAGGGCAATAGAATTCATAATTGATAAAGATAAGGTTTATCGTGCGGAACTTACACTGGGTTCAGCAACTGATACGCAGGATTCCTCAGGGAGCGTAATATATTCACATGAAATTGACGCAGACAATGAAAAAATTGCTGATACCATACTAAGTTTTATCGGTGAAATTGACCAGCTGCCGCCTATGTATTCAGCAATAAAAATTGAAGGTAAAAAACTGTATGAACTGGCCAGGCAAGGCGAAACAGTTGAGCGGCAGCCGAGGAAAATCAAAATTTATGACATAAAAATCATAAGAATCTGGGAAGAGCAGGCTTACCTGCCCGGAACTGCAAATAAGGATTTTTCAGAAAAGAGGTCAGTTAAAAAAGCTCTTTTTGATGTTCATTGTTCAAAGGGTACCTATATAAGGACTCTATGCCATGACATTGGAGAGAAACTTGGTTGCGGCGGGCATATGTCTTTTCTTGTAAGAACAAGAGCTGGAAGATACAGCCTGGAAACGGCATTAACCCTTGAAGAAATCAAAGTTCTTTCTGCGGCTGAGAAGCTTGAACAAAAGTTAGAACCGGTGGAGACGATATTTGAAGAACTTAACATAATGCAGCTTCATGAGAAGGATACTTTTAAATATAACAATGGCGTATGGCTCCAAATAATTAATTCAAATTATGATTCCAGCAGCCTTGTCAGGGTATATGATAATAATGGTATTTTTTTAGGTTTAGGTGAAATATTTAATAATGGTGAAACTAAGTACCTTAAATCAAAGAAGTTTTTTAAAGATTAGTTAATAATATTTATTACGAAACGTGGCCGCAATTAACCTCCCTTTATTCGCTCCATTGCGATAAAGGATATATATTTCATTACTATTTGTGGCCACAATTAACCTCCTTTATTCGCCTCATTGCGATAAAGGATATATATTTCATTACTATTTGTGGCCACAATGTGGCTCATGGAGGTTAATATGCAGGTAATTCATGCTAATGATAATAAATGCTTTAATACTAAAACAGGAGTCGGTCTCGGTAATTTTGACGGTTTGCATATCGGACACATGGCTCTGATTAACACACTTATACGCGAAGCTCAGCTTAATAACCTGTCTTCAATAGTTTATACCTTTACAAAGCACACTGAGAATATAATAAGAAAAAAACTTATTACGCCACTTTTATTGACCGAACAGAAAAAAATTGAGTTACTTGGAGAAATTCATCTGGATTACCTTTATTTTGATGAATTTAATGAAGATTTTTCAAGACTTTCACCTGAGGAGTTTGTAAAAAAAATTCTGATTGATAAACTGAACATAAAGCTGGCAGTGGCAGGTTACGATTATCGGTTCGGATATATGGGACAGGGAGATGTAGTCTTACTTAAGGAACTAGGTCAAAAGTATGGTTTCAGAGTGGTAGTAATCCCCGCAATTAAATGTGACAATGAAGTTATCAGTAGTACAAGAATAAGACAATGTATTATTAATGGTGAACTGGAAACTGCCTATAAGCTTTTGGGAAGAAATTATTCCATAACTGCGGAGGTTGTAAGTGGCAGAAGAATAGGAAATACCATAGGCTTTCCCACAGCGAATATTCATCCGGAAAGATTCCTTGTGCTTCCTGCCAATGGTGTTTATATAACAAAAACACTACTGGATGGAAAACTATATAACAGTATGACAAATGTAGGCTATAATCCGACATTTGAGGATGTTAAGGAAAAAACTGTGGAAACGCATATTATAGATTTTAAACAGGATATTTACGGTAAGAAAATTGAAGTATTCTTCCTTAAGAAGATCAGAGATGAAGCAAAATTCAAAACCGTAGAACTTCTGAAGGAACAAATAGCAAAAGATATGACTGTTGCGAAAGAATATCTTGAAATTGAGGATGTAGTTTCAGAGTGTGAAGGAAATACTTACTCTGATCTGCGCTGAAAGGACAATTTATGGAAAGGTACAGGATTATAATCACAGGTATAGTTCAGGGCGTGGGTTTCAGGCCCTTTATCTATAATTTAGCAAATGATATGGGGTTAGCGGGCTGGGTAGGTAATACAGACAGCAGTGTTGTAATTGAGATAGAGACTGTAGAGGCTACACTTTTAAAATTTATCGAATCTATAGATTCAAAGGCACCCATTCTGTCAAAGATAGAAGCTATAACCTACGAAGTATTGCCTTTTATTGGCTATGAGAATTTTAAAATAAAACATAGTGAAACTGTTTCAAAAGGACAGATATTTATTTCGCCTGATGTTTGTACCTGCAGTGATTGTATAAATGAACTGAAAAATCCCATGGACAGGCGGTACAGGTACCCGTTTATCAACTGTACCAACTGCGGCCCGAGGTTTACTATCATAAAGGACATCCCCTATGACAGAGACAAAACAACCATGGGATGTTTTGAAATGTGCCATCTCTGCAGACAGGAATATGTCAATCCTGCCGACAGAAGATATCATGCTCAGCCCGTTTCCTGCCACGAATGTGGTCCGGTACTGCAAATTGCAGATGAAACGGGACATATTATATCAGAACTAAACATCAAAGAAAACTTAAGTGAAGTAAATTCAGGTCAAGGGTATACTGAGAAGTGCCTTGATTACATTACAAAAATAATAGTATCGGGTAAAATTGCTGCCATAAAAGGTATCGGGGGTTATCACCTGGCCTGTAATGCACTGGATGAAAAGGCTGTAAAGAGGCTTAGAAGCAGAAAGCACAGAGATGATAAACCTTTTGCTCTCATGCTGAAAGATATTGATATAGTAAAAAAGTACTGCCATATCGGTGAAAAGGAAAAACAGATACTTGAATCTCCTGCTGCTCCCATTGTTTTGCTGAAGAGAAAGGAAGGAATAGAGCTTCCTGATGAAATAGCACATTTGAACAGTTACCTGGGAGTTATGCTTCCGTATACCCCTATTCATCATATACTGTTCAGCCAAAGTGATTTTCCTGAAATACTGGTAATGACCAGTGGAAATATTAGCAGTGAACCAATTTTCTTCACGGATAAAGAAGCTGTAGAGGGGCTTGTTGGAATTGCAGATGCATTTTTAGTTAATAACCGGGAAATTTATATAAGAACTGATGATTCTGTGACAAGAGTTTTTAAGGATAGGGAATACATTATCAGGAGGTCTAGAGGCTATGTGCCGAAGCCTTTAAAACTGGATATTCAAAAATTGCTAGGTGTATCTGAAGGTGATAGAATACCTTCTGTGCTGGCATGTGGAGGCGAACTGAAAAATGTCTTCTGTCTGAATAAAGAGAATATGTTCTATCTCAGTCACCATATAGGTGATCTTGAAAACGAAAGCACAAACACAGCTTTTGTACATGCCGTTGAACACTTTAAAAAGCTGTTCGAGATTAATCCTGAGATTATTGCCTTTGATATGCATCCAAACTATTTCTCAACTGAATACGGCCTCGAGCAGAAGGCTGCATTTAAGACAGGGATACAGCATCATAAGGCCCATATTGCTTCCTGTATGGCTGAAAATGAGCTATCGGGAGAGGTTATCGGTGTATCCTTTGACGGTACAGGATATGGGGAGGACGGCAAAATATGGGGAGGAGAATTTTTTAAGGGAGGTTATTACGGCTTTGAGCGTGCTGGCAGGCTGCAGTATGTTATGATGCCTGGCAGTGATTCTGCGGTAAAGCATCCCTGGAAAATGGCACTGGGATATTTGTATCTGGCTGATAGTTTGAATTGTGTCGACTACAAGATATCGGGAGATATCACCAAAAAATCTCGTTTACTCACTGAAATCAACTCCAGTGATATTGCTTTTACAATTAAAATGCTGGAGAAGAAACTACACTGTCCCGAAACCTCCAGTATGGGAAGGCTTTTTGATGCTGTCTCTGCTTTGCTGAACATCAAGACCGACATAAGCTATGAAGGACAGGCTGCCATTGAATTGGAGTATTATGCAAGGGATAGAGCTGCAAAGCCCTATGAGTTAGATATATGTACAGATGAAGCAGAGGGCTTTGTGGTCAGGACAGATATGATAATAAGACAGCTGCTACAGGACATTGAAGCAGGTAGCAGCCTTGAACTTATTTCATCAAGGTTCCATGCCACTGTGGCTGATATAGTGCTGAAAGGCTGCATTTTTACAAGAGGGACCAGCTTAATCAATAGAGTAGTACTCAGTGGAGGAGTATTCCAGAACCTGACACTATTGACTATGAGCTCAGACCTGCTTGAGAAAAATGGTTTTCAGGTATATACTCATTCTCAGGTTCCTGCGAACGACGGGGGTATAGCTCTGGGGCAGGCCATAATGGCCATAGCCGACAATATTGCCAAGAGTTGAGATTGAAATAGTCTTTAAATGATATTATACTTAGTAATTAGAGGTTGGAAGTTAGAGGTTGGAAGTTAGAAAAGGTCAAACGTGAAGAGTTAAGTAAGGCTTGCAGTGCAAACTCTGAATTCATTCAGGTATGGCTTTACTTAAATATGAGACTTGCAATGCAAGCAAAAACAAAACTATTTACCATTAATTTTTTAGTTATTCACAACAATACAAGGAGGTTTTTTTATGTGTTTGGGATTACCTGCAAAGGTTATTAATATAGAAGGAAATAACGCAGAAGTCGAAATGATGGGGGTTGTAAACAGGATTTCCATAGAACTTCTGGAAAATGTTAAGCTGGGGGATTATGTTCTGGTACATGCGGGCTGTGCAATACAGATAGTTGACCAGGAAGAGGCTTCCAAAACCATTGATATTTTTAATGAAATAAGGGAACTGGGAATCAAATAAATAGTCTTACTATTCATTCTTCGTCACTACTAAGATATTAATTTTGGATTTATTTAATATGGAGGTACTAAGAGCAATATGTCAAATTATATAGATGAATTCAGAGACAAGGCAGTGATACAAAAAATTGTAGACTGCCTTAATGCATATTCTGGAAGGAATATAAAAGTAATGGAGGTTTGCGGTACCCATACAATGGCCATTTCCCGTTATGGCATCAGGAATCTCCTCCCCAAAAGCATTGAGCTGTTGTCAGGCCCCGGCTGTCCTGTTTGCGTTACGCCAACCGGATATATAGACAGCGCTACAGAACTGGCAGAGGATAAAGGGATTATCATAACCACCTTTGGAGACTTGATGCGGATACCCGGAAATAACAGTACTTTGCTTTATAAAAAAGCTCAGGGCTGCAATGTTCAAATGGTATATTCACCGCTGAATGCCCTGGAGATAGCAAAAGCAAATCCGGATAAAGAAGTTGTGTTTTTATCAGTTGGCTTTGAAACCACAACACCGGTAATTGCACTTTCAGTATTGAGATCTGAAGAAGAAGGAATAAATAATTTTTCGGTATTGACCGCAAACAAGACAATGCCTGAAGCCATCAAAACCTTGGCACAAGACAAAGAGCTGGCTCTTGACGGATTTATTTATCCTGGTCACGTTTCTGCAATAATTGGTACAGACTTTTTTTCATACGTTGCGTATAATATGGAAAAGGCTGGTGTTGTTGCGGGTTTTGAGCCTCTGGATATATTGTACTCAATAAATGTACTTTTAAAAAATATTTCCAATGGCAATAATGTATTAGAAAATGTGTATTCCAGAATAGTTCCTAAAGAGGGAAACATAAAAGCTCAGAGGAAAATGTACCAAGTATTCGAACCAATAGATGCTGTGTGGCGTGGGATCGGAATGATTCCCGGTTCGGGCCTTGGGCTGAAAAAAGAATACGAGCGCTTTGATACCGAAAAGAAATTCGATATTAAGCCGAAAGATAGCCCCGAGCCTAAAGGCTGTATGTGCGGTGAAGTTTTAAAAGGTAAGAAACGCCCCCATGACTGTAAGCTCTTTAAAACAAGATGCACACCTGAAAATCCTGTAGGAGCATGTATGGTTTCATCAGAAGGAACCTGTGCAGCGTATTACAAGTACGGGGAATAATATTATCAAAAAATTAAGGGTTTACACCGCAATCAGTATGAGAAATGGCGAATTAAATAATAAACGTGGTAATTTTTTTTCTATAATAAAAGTATTAGATTGACAGTATAAGGAGGCAGCCCAATACCAAATGGATAACATAATAACACTGGCACACGGAAGCGGAGGTTCAGCAACGCTTGCCCTAATAGAAAATATATTTAAAAAGTACTTTAACAATGAAATTCTTTCAGCAGGAGATGATTCAGCAAGGCTTAATATGGGAAATGCACGAAATATTGTTTTTACCACTGACAGTTTTGTAGTTACTCCAATATTTTTCAAGGGTGGGAACATAGGTAAATTGGCAGTATGTGGTACTGTTAACGACCTGGCAACCAGCGGGTCAACGCCATTATATCTTAGCTGCGGCTTTATCATTGAAGAAGGCTTCAGTATGGACGAACTTGAAAAAATTGTTGAAGCCATGAGTATAACAGCGAAGGAATGCGGTGTTAAAATTGTAACAGGCGATACAAAGGTAGTTCAGAAGGGTGCGGTTGATAAAATATTTATCAACACTTCAGGTATAGGTGTATTGCCTGAAGATATTGATATTTCAGGAAGAAATGCCAGAATCGGAGATAAAATAATTATTTCGGGAACTATAGGGGACCACGGCAGCTGCATACTTCTTGAGAGAGAAAATATGGGCTTTCAGGCTGAAATTAAAAGCGATTGTGCTCCGCTGTCTGGACTTGTTAAAGACATGCTTGAAGCTGCTTCCGATATCCATGTGCTCAGGGACCCCACCAGAGGCGGAGTTGCAACCACTCTTAATGAGATTGCAGTACAGAGTAATGTTACCATCAGCATAGATGAAGAGAAGCTTCCGATTAAAAGAGAAGTACAAGGGGTTTGCGAACTCCTGGGTATGGATCCTATTTACATGGCAAATGAAGGAAAGCTGTTGATATTCGTACCGGGAGATCAGGCCGAAAGGGTGCTGGAAGTTATTAGGAACAATAAGTATGGTAAAGACGCTTCAATCATTGGTGAAGTCATTAATGAAGGGGAAGCAAAGGTGATTCTGAAGGCTTTAAGCGGAGGAACACGAATAATTAAGCTGTTGGCTGGAGATCAACTGCCAAGAATTTGCTAAAAAACTCTATCCTAAAATTGAGTTTTAAAATAAAAAATATATATTTTTGAAAGGAGGAAACATAGCTTTGATTATTTCCATGAAGAATTTAGGTAAGACTTATAAAAATGGTCATATCGAAGTCGAAGCTCTTAAAAATGCCAATATAGACATAGACAAAAAAGAATTTGTGGCTATAATGGGACCTTCGGGCTCTGGGAAATCCACTCTGATGAATATAATAGGATGCCTTGACAGATCTACAAAAGGCGAGTATTGGCTTGATGGAGTAAATATATCTTCTCTGAATGAGGGAGAACTTGCCAAGATAAGAAATTTAAAAATAGGCTTTGTATTCCAGTCTTTTAACCTGTTACCAAGGATAACCGCGTTACAAAACGTTGAGCTGCCCATGATTTATGCAGGTATCGGTTCAAAGGAAAGGCGTAAAAAGGCTACTGCTGCACTTGAAAGAGTTGGATTGGCCGAGAGAATGCATCATAAACCAAATGAAATGTCCGGAGGTCAGAAGCAAAGAGTAGCTATTGCCAGAGCACTTGTAAATTCACCTGCTATTATTCTTGCAGACGAACCAACGGGTAACCTTGACAGTACTTCAAGTGAAGAGATAATGGCTGTATTTCAAGACCTCAACAAGGAAGGAGTAACGATAGTGCTTGTAACACATGAGCCGGATATAGCTGAACACACGAAAAGAGTTCTGCGGTTTAGAGATGGTTTCTTAAAAGCTGATGAGCTTGTAAAAAACCCTCTGGATGCAAAGCAGGTACTTTCCAAATTCCAGCTTGAGGAAGTTAAGTAAAGGTGTAAAAAAGTAAGATGTAATAAAGTAAGATTAGAAGTAAAAGTAAAGGAATAAATTAAAGGCTTAATATATAGCTTTTTAATTTTTTTCAAATTCAATTGTTAAAATTTTCTTATAGAGGAGACTTTTATGAGTGATAATTTAGTAATTGCACCCGATAACGGGAACACATCAAAAATGAATGTATTTCAAAGAGTAATCAGTGCTGTTTTTTCACCTGGAAGATTGATGTATGAATTGGAACAGAAGCCAAGAGTGCTGTTAGGAATCATATTGACGGCAATTGCTCCTGCCATAATGATGTTAGGGACCTTTCCAATGTTTAAGGAATACTTGAGAACCACATTGGAAACAACCTATGCCAATATGGGTATGCAGATTTCACCTGAAATGTTTGAAAATATATTAAATGGTTCTGTTATCTCAACTCCAGTTATTGGAGGTGTTATGGCAGGTCTGATTTTATTGGTTGAAGCCCTGGTGGTGTGGTTGGTATTAAAAATATTTAAAGGTCAGGGCCGTTTCAAGCAGGTTTTATCCGTTATGGGATACTCTTCAGTTATAACAGTTTTAGGTGCAATTGTATCCGTGATAGCCATTCAATTAACCGGAACATATTCAGATGTTACATATACTAGTCTGGCAGCGTTCATGCCGGATATGAAGGGCAGCTTTATTTTCGGAGCAGCAAGGAGTCTGGATGTATTTAATATCTGGTATTTTGTATGTGCTTCTATTGGTGTTGCAACTGTCAGTAAGGTCGATAATAAGAAGGCATACCTGGTAATGGTAATATTGCTTATAGTCATTGCAGCTTTTGGTGGCTATAATGAAGTTAAGTCTGCTGCTTTATTGAATTAGTACATATTGGGGGTAAATATTTAAAATGAAAAAGAAGATAGTTATTGGAATATGCGTAGGAGTACTGGTTGTTGCGTTAATTGCAGCTGCCATAGTTAAAAATTCGGGTTCTGCAGGCTCAGGTCCCGTATTCTCGGTAAACGTTGCAGAAATAGTAAACGATGATATAAGCTCTACTATTTCTGCAAACGGAACAGTAACAGAAGTTGAAAAATCAGAAGTATATCTTGATACACCTGTAAAGGTAACAAAGCTGTACATTAAGCAAAACGATATTGTAAAAAAAGGTCAACAGCTTCTCCAGTTTGACTTTGATACCTTAAACATGCAGCTGGAACAGGCAAAGATAAAAAAGAGGACCGATGAACTTACATTGCAGAAGCTTAAACTTTCCGACCCTGCATTAAGTGTTTCGTCAGCTCAGAATTCACATAAGCTTGCAGAAAACAGCGTTGCTTCAGCTCAGAGAGCATTAGATAACGCAGTAAAGGCTTATGAAGATAATAAAGCACTTTATGGCATGGATGCAATTTCTAAGAGTGAGCTTGATGCTTCAGAAAATAAGGTGAAAGATGCCGAGGAAGCACTAAAAAGCGCCCAACTGAAACTTCAGGCCGAGAATGACAATGTTAGCTCTGCTCATAAATCAAAAAGTACAAAGCAAATTGATATTGAGAGTCAGGAGCTGGTAGTTAAAAATAGTGAGTTAACTGTTATGGATCTGGAAAGTAAAATCAAAAAGTACACTGATGCTATGTATGCTGCAATGGACGGTGTTGCATCACAGGTTAATGTTAACGAGGCTGCCTTCACTCCAAACGGTCAGACTGTGTACACTGTTGTTAATCCAAATAAACTTGAAGTAAAGCTTAATATTAATGAATATAGTTCCAAGCTGATTAAGCCCGGTCAGACAGTAGATATTACCGGGGATTCAATACCTGAAAAAGAGAAGGTAACCGGAAAAGTCAAGAGTATTTCACCTGTGGCAAGTAAAAATACAAATAATTCAGGCAGTCAGGAAACAGTAATACAGGTAATTGTAAGTATAGATAACATTACAGAGGCTATAAAACCTGGTATTAGTGTCGATTGTGATATTAAAACAGTAGACTTGAAGAGTATACCTACAATACAGCTGGATATGCTCAGTCCCGATAAGGATGGCAATAACTTTGTCTATATTGTTGACAAGGACAAAATGACCATGCGTAAAGTTCCTGTAGAAATTGGCAACACTTCCGACATGAAGGCTGAAATAAAAACAGGAGAAGTTAAAGTGGGAGATTTTGTAGTAGTTGGTCCAAAGGCTACGTTTAAGGATGGTGCCAGAGTTAAGCTTGTCGGAGAATAAAGGATGGGGTAAATAGACAATGAATATTATTGAAAGCTTTAAGCAAGCATTATCCAGCCTTCGAGCCAATAAGCTCCGTTCCATTTTAACAATGATTGGTATTGTTATGGGTGTATTTTCCGTTATTACAATTGTAGCTATCGGGAATGCAACTCAAAGGTATATGGATAATGAATTTGCAAAAATCGGAGCTAATGTTATAGCCGTTTCATATAAATCAGGAACTATAACATCAAACGATGTACTTAAGAATGACGATTTAAAAGCAATTGCCAAGGTAGAGGAAGTAAAGAATGTTGGTACATCAATGGGTAGTTCCGGTACAATTCGACTTGGAGACAAGACCAGAAATGCAAGTATCAATGGAATTTCTTCACAATATAATGACATAATGCCAGTTGAAATGTCTCAGGGTAGAATGATTAACGATGTAGACAATACAATGAGGTCAAACGTTGTTGTCATAAAAGAAGATTTTGCCAGAGCACAATTTAAAAATGTTAATCCAATAGGTCAAAAGCTGAGGGTTAAACTTAATTATGGAGGTTCACTGAATCTAACTGTTATCGGAGTCGAAAAGAAAGAGAGTTCTATTTTCGGCGATATGATGTATGAGAGTCAAAGTGTTGCACTGACAATTCCTTTGACTACCCTACAAGCCAACTACCCATGGGCAGATGAACTGAATTATATGTATGCTACTGTTGAAGAGCGAGATCCTGCGGCTTTAAAGAAAATTGCCGACAAGATGATCCGTATTCTGGAGCAGAAGCATGGAAACAAGGATAAATATTATGTGGAATTTTTATCCGATTTACAGGAACAGCTTAATTCCATGCTGGGTATAGTTTCATCAGTATTGCTGGTTGTTGCAGTTATTACCCTGGTAGTTGGCGGTATTGGAATTGTCAATATTCTCCTTGTATCGGTTACTGAGCGTATAAGGGAAATAGGTGTCCGAAAAGCGCTTGGTGCAAGGAAGATAGACATAGTCTTTCAGTTTATAACCGAATCAATTATTTTAACAGGAATAAGCGGCTCAGTGGGGATTTTATTGGGTATTCTTGCAGGCTTCGTTATATCAAGTGCTCTTACCATACCGCCAACTGTTGACATAACAGTAGTAGTTCTTGCATTCCTTGGATCGGTAGCACTCGGACTGCTGTTCGGAGTTTATCCTGCAAAGAGAGCAGCAGACCTTGATCCTATTGAATCCTTGAGATATGAATAGTTTTAAAAATTCATAAGGCAGAAGTTTATATTTTCTGTAACGGATGCTTTTTAGATGAAAAAAGAATTCACTTCGCAACAATAATCTGAGCGTAGTGAATTCTTTTTTACTATTTTCTACACATGTCAATCAGTTTTCCTGCTGTAAGGCCCACCAGAAATGTTACGCCTAAAATTCCCATTGCTTGCGAAGTTGAAAGGGTATACTCTGTATCATAGCTCTCGGTTGCCGAAGGAGTACTTTTCCTGGATGGTCTGGCATATTTTCTACTTTTTCTACTCATAAATACTTCCTCCTGTTAGCGATCGGAAAATTAATTTATCAAAGAATAGTATTTGTGATTATATTGAATATATACAGTATTTTTTATTATACTATATATGTATGCTTAATTTTTGAAATAATGGAAGTAAACGCACTGTTTTATGTTAATTAGAATGTATGGCGTGAGTTTTTATGGTTAATTTTTCATGCCGGAAAGTGGAGATAGCGTGAAAATAACCTGTAGAAAGTCATCATGACTTTCACGCAGCGAAAAGCCAATACATGTCTTTTCATTACTGATTGTGTACGCTTCATGCGCGCAGGTGCATTTCATTACATTTTGTGGCCGCTAAGCGGCTCATGGAGGTTAGCTTGAAAGACTTCACTATCACTCGTCTTCCAAACTAACCTGGAATTTATGGCCGTGCGAAATATTCAAAGTATTTATCAATACCAAAGTATTTTCAATACCAAAGTATTTTCAATACTAAAGTATTTTCAATACTAAAGTATTTTCAATACTTTGAAAGCGCACATGGCCAATTAACCTCCTTTATTCGCCTTATAACGCTCTGGTTCAGATAAAATTTTTCGATTGTAGAAAAATTTTGTTACCTTGAGGCGTTTCAACGAGGTAGGAGCCTCGTTATAGCGGATATGGGGAGAAGTTTTCATAAATATTTTGTGGCCGCTAAGCGGCTCATGGAGGCTAATATGACAGACGCCGTAAAAGTTAAGGAGAACCTAAACAAGCTGTTCGAAGTAAATGGTATTTCAGTATACAACATTAAGTCCAACAGATTTAAAACAAATACCATTAATATTTTCTTTCAGGATAACTTAAATTCCAACACAGTAGCTTTGAATGCTCTATTTCCTTCGGTACTCAGAAGAGGCACTCAGAGCCTTCCAACCCTTAAGGATATAAACTTGTATCTTGAAGAATTATACGGAGCGATTTTTGATTGTGGTATAGGCAAAAAAGGAGAGAGACAGATAATTCATTTTTATTTCGAGTACCTTTCAGACAAATATGCCAATGATGAGCATAGTAATTTCAAAGGTGCTCTTGATTTCCTTCTTGACATAATTTATCGGCCGGTACTAAAGGAGGGGTCTTTTAATCCTCAGTATGTTGAACAGGAAAAAACAAACCTCAAGATGCTGATTGAGAGTAGGACAAATGACAAAGTACAGTATGCCATAGACAGATGTTATGAACTTATGTGCCGGGAGGAGCCCTTCGGTCTATACGAGTATGGCTCTGTGGAACAAATAGAGCAAATAACGCCAGAAGAACTTTATAAACACTACAAAGATAAGGTTGCTACATTACCTGCTGATATTTTTATTACCGGTGAACTGGGAGACAGCGAAATAGATTATATACGAAAAAGAATCGGAAGCCTGGACCGGGGTGTTGCAAAAGGTCTGACTTCGGGTATCGTAAAAAAATATGTAGATAAGGTTAAATACTTTGAAGATAAAATGGATGTAACACAGGGAAAGCTTTCGCTGGGCTTCAGGACTAATATAACTCCCAAAGAGGACGATTATTATGCCTTAATGGTTTATAGCAGTATTCTTGGAGGCGGAATGCATTCGAAATTATTCCAAAATGTCCGTGAAAAGGCAGGATTGGCTTATTATATTTTTGCCGGGCTTGAAAAGTTTAAAGGTCTTATGATCATAGGCAGCGGTATTGACATAAAGGAGAAAGAGCGCGCACAGACTCTTATATTGGAGCAGCTGGATGCAATAAAGGAAGGCAGAATTTCTGATTATGAGTTTGATTCCACAATAAAGTCCCTTGAGACCGGAATTAATGCTCTCAAAGATAGCCAATTACAGGTCGTGGATTTCAATTTCAGCCAACTGGTGGCACAGACACACGATACAATTGAAGGCATTCTTGGCAAAATAAGAAGAGTAACCAAACAGGATGTAATAAATGTTACTGGTAAAATTCAGCTTGATACTGTTTATTTTTTAACAGCTCAGGAAAATGAAGCAGAATAACAGTCGGTTTTTATAGCTGTTACATTGGGATTTGGCTCGCTGTCAGGCGGCAGAAATGGAGAAAAGACAATATGAGATATGAAACCCTTGAATATAAGAAATATGACGAAGTGATGTACAGATACGAACACAGCAGCGGCTTGAACTGTATCGTAATTCCCAAAAAGGGCTACAATAAAAAGCATGCAACCTTCTCGACTCACTATGGCTCCATAGACAACAAATTTGTTATTCCTGGAGATACCGAGGCAATAAAGGTCCCTGATGGCATTGCTCACTTTTTGGAACACAAGCTGTTTGAGCAGAAAGATGGAAGTGTTATGGATAAATTTGCGGCATTGGGTTCTAAACCTAATGCTTTTACAAGTTTCAACCAGACAGTATATCTTTTTTCCTGCACTGATCTGTTTACAGAAAATTTTGAACTTCTATTGAATTTTGTACAGAATCCATACATTACTGAAGAGAGCGTCGAGAGGGAGAAAGGAATAATTGGTCAGGAAATTAACATGTACCTTGACAATCCGGGCTGGAGGGTTACTTTTAATCTTCTTGAGGCCTTCTATAAAAAGCATCCGGTCAAGAAAGACATTGCCGGATCCATAGAAAGTATCAGCAAAATAACAAGGGACACGCTGTACAAATGTTATGAAACCTTCTATCATCCTTCTAACATGCTTATTACAGTTGTTGGAGATGTTGATAAGGAGGAGGTCTTTGCTCAGGTTGAAAAAAACATTAATTCAAAGGAAAATCATGGCGAGATAAAACGTATATATCCGGAGGAGAATGCAGAACTTCATAAAGCTTATGTGGAACAGAACATGCCTGTGGCGACTCCTCTTTTCTATATGGGCTTTAAGGATAGCAGCTATAAGCTTGAGGGAGCTGAGATCATCAAGTATGAACTGGCTGTAAAGCTTTTAATATCTATGCTTATAGGGAGAAGCTCCGAATTATACGGTGAGCTCTATGACAAGGGATTGATTAATACCAGCTTTGAATACGACTTTTCAATAGAAAGCAGTTATGCATATTCAATGCTGGGAGGAGAATCCGTAGACCCTGAGGCTGTAAAGGATAGCTTTATAAAGGAAATAAAAAAACAGCATAACAACGGCTTGAACCCCGATACTTTTGAACGACTGCTCAAAGCATCAAAAGGGCGATTCCTCAGACAAATGAATTCCGTGGAAAGTATAGCCAGAAGCTTTATAAATTTATATTTTAAAGGTGTAACTATGTTTGATTATTTAGAGGTTTATGATACAATGAATTTTGATTATATTTCCGAGGTCTTTAACAAGCATTTTAATATTGACCGTTTGGCATTATCGGTAATCAAAAACTCAAAGAAATAACAACTGAAAGTATTTTGTGGAGGTTATTCAATGGAAGATAAATTTCTTGTAAGTTTTCCCAACCTGGGACTAAATTTTAACATATCAAACGAAGCCTTTCGTATAAAACTCGGGTCACTCAATTTTCCTATTTATTGGTATGGAATAATTATTGCATTTGCGTTTTTGGTTTGCGTATTGTGGGCTATGAGGGATTCAAGAAAATTCGGACTGGTGCCGGATACTGTGATTGACCTTATGTTGTTTGCGGCACCTGCTGCCATAATCGGTGCCCGCCTTTACTATGTTGTTTTCAGCTGGGAAGATTACAAATATGACCCGATTCAGATTTTTAATCTGCGAAAAGGCGGGCTGGCTGTTTTGGGTGGCATATTTGCAGCAGTTATAGCAGCTTATTTTGTAGCAAAATACAAAAAGATTCCCACCTTTAAGTTCTTTGATTTTGCGGTTCCGTATATAGCGCTGGGACAGGCTATAGGACGGTGGGGGAATTTCTTTAATCAGGAAGCCTTCGGCACTAATACAGATTTACCCTGGGGTATGACAAGCCATGTAATCAGGTCCTATCTTCAGGGACTAAACAACAGCGGAATGAACATAAATCCTGATCTTCCGGTGCATCCTACATTTTTATACGAATCCATATGGGACATAGGTGTCTTTGTATTCCTGATGTGGATGAGACGAAAAAAGAAGTTTGACGGAGAGGTTTTCTGCTTCTACTTTATTACTTACAGTATAGGAAGAGCAGTTATTGAAGGTATGAGAACCGATAGTCTTATGCTGGGCAATCTAAGGGTTTCACAGCTGGTCTCAATTGTTTCCATAATTATTTTTACAGTAATAGTCATATATGTGAGAACAAAAATTAAGAATAATACCGATGAGGTTGAAATTGGACATAGCGGATATGCCGATATTCTTAAAATAATGGAAGAAGACAATAATCAGGAGTCAGAAGACAATAGTAAGTAACTATTTGCTACTCCATATAAGTTTAGTTAGGAACGGTGAAGAATGTATTTTGTTGAAAAGTCAAAAACAGCCAATCAACTAAAAAAATTTGATTACCTGCTGTTGGGCCTTGTATTGATACTGGCGGCAATAGGACTGGTGATTTTCAGCAGCGCTGTCAAAGCTAGACCAAGTTTGCTCAAACCTCAAATACTCGGCCTTATAATGGGAATAGCTTTATGCCTGATACTCAGTGCCATTGATTATAAGGATTTGAAGGTTCTCAGCCTTTTCATCTTTTTTAGTGCAATGGGCTTAATGGTTCTGGTATTGTTCTTTGGAAAAGGTGAAGAACTTGGCAGCAAAAACTGGTTGAATATTGCTGGTATGAGCTTTCAACCTTCTGAATATGCCAAAATTGCATATATAATTCTGGCCTCGGTTTTCCTTGAAAGGATAAAAGACAGTCAGGAAAAAAACAAGGCGGATATTATTAAGTTTTTGGCTTATTCCTGTATTGCTATTGGAATGGTACTTCTCCAAAAGGATTATGGGACAGCCATGGTTTTTGTGTTTATATTCTTTATGTTTATATATATTGCCGGAATACCCTACCGATATATATTTATATTATGCGGGGGAGCTGGCCTTTCACTGCCTTTTATTTGGGTCTATGTACTCAATGACAAAAGAAGGGACAGAATTTTAACTTTTATTTCTCCCGAAAGAGACCCTCTAGGCGGAGGATACAATGTTAGAAGATCTATTCAGGCTATTGGCTCAGGCAGATTGTTTGGACAGGGGTATGGGAACGGGCTGTTAACACAAAACAGAGGAGTACCGGTAAATGAATCGGATTTTATTTTCTCGGTAGTGGGAGAGGAATTTGGCTTTATTGGAGGCTGTATCATTATTCTTCTGGGACTGCTGATTCTTTTAAGGATCATATATATTTCAAAGAATGCAAGTGACTCCTATGGTTCCTTTATCTGTATCGGTGTAGCCGGTATGCTGGGCTTTAATTTTATTGAAAATATTGGAATGAGTATTGGCTTACTCCCTGTTACAGGGCTTCCATTACCTTTTGTCAGCCAGGGCGGTACCGCATTGCTGTTTTATTTTTCTGCGGTTGGTATTGTATTAAGCGTTTCATCTCGGCGTAAAAGGGGAAATTTAAAATCAAACCAGTAATAAACAATTAGTAGGTCGTTAGTCCTATAAAAGGCGGGGTACATACCCCGTCTTTTATTTTTTTTCAAAAAAATATTGATTAAATTGCTATTATGAAATAAAATATCCATATAAGTGGTGGGAAGTGGTGTAAAGTGGAGGAAAAAACCAAGTTAATTATTGGAATTGCTTAATAATTAACTTGTAAATGCGAGGTGTAAAATTTGTTTTATGGTGAGTACCAGCATACGGTTGACCCAAAAGGACGAGTTATTGTTCCCTCGAAATTCAGAGAGGGTTTGGGCGAAAAGTTCATATTAACCAAGGGACTTGACAGCTGTTTGTTTGCATACTCCTCAGAAGAGTGGACAAGCCTTGAAAACAAATTAAAAACACTGCCATTCACCGATAAGGATGTACGTGCTTTCATAAGATTTTTCTTTTCAGGAGCAACCGAGTGTGAGGTTGATAAGCAGGGAAGAATATTGATTCCACAGAATTTGCGCGAGTATGCGGTACTTGAAAAGGACATAGCTATCATTGGAGTTTCTTCAAGAGTGGAGATTTGGAATAAGACTACTTGGGAAAACTATAGCAGTGACGATAACATGAGCGCAGACAAGATCGCGGAAAAAATGTCATTGCTGGGAATTTAATCTCAATGTGAGCTCTTAGAGGTGAGAAATGGAATTTAAACATAAATCTGTATTACTTGATGAATGTATAGAATATTTGAATATTAATCCCGATGGAATATATATAGACGGTACTATAGGTGGTGCGGGGCATTCCTCTGAAATATACAGAAGGTTAAGCCCGAAGGGATATTTAATAGGTTTGGACCAGGACGCTTTTGCAGTTGAAACTTCTACAAAACGACTGGAACAAATAGGTTCTGAAGCTGGATTTAAGGTTGTTAATACAAACTTTATCAATATCGGAGAGGCATGCAGAAAGTTGGATATAAATCAGGTAGATGGAATTCTTCTTGATTTAGGTGTTTCCTCCCATCAGCTTGATGAGGCTTCAAGAGGTTTCAGTTATCAGCACGATGCTCCTTTGGATATGAGGATGGACAGAAATTCAAAACTTTCTGCCTATGAAGTAATAAATTCTTATAAGGAGCAGGATATTTACAGGATTATCCGTGATTACGGTGAAGAAAAATGGGCATCACGTATAGCAAAATTTATCGTTGAAGCCAGAACTAAACAGCCTGTAAAAACCACTTATGAACTTGTAGACATTATAAAAAAAGCAGTCCCAAGTGCAGCTAGAAGGGATGGGCCTCATCCGGCAAAAAGAACCTTCCAGGCTATCAGAATAGAAGTAAATGATGAGTTAAACATATTGAATAATACTATTGAAGAATGTGTAGCGTTGCTTAAGAAGGGTGGAAGGCTTTGTATCATAACCTTTCATTCACTTGAAGACAGAATAGTAAAGCTCCAGTTCAATAAGGAAGTAAATCCCTGCACATGTCCAGCTACATTTCCGGCTTGTGTGTGCGGTAAGAAACCCAGAGCTGTACTTGTAAACAGGAAGCCAATAGTTTCAGACCCGGACGAACTGGAAGAGAATCCACGAGCAAGAAGCGCAAAATTGAGAGTGCTGGAAAAAATTTAATTCAATATAAGTTAAGAATAACAAAAGATAATATTTATCAAAGAAACAAAAGTTAAAATTGGTTAAATTACAAAAGAAAAATTAAAGCAATCAAAAAGTTTAGCAGATTTTATTTTACTCAAAAGACGAAAGATTAATAAACTAAAGAAGAAGCATAAGTAAATTAAGAACAAACTAAAGCAATAAACAAATGAGAAGCTGATTTATATCAGCAAAACACAAAAGATGAAATGAATACCAATTCAGAATTTACAAACGATGAACTTGTTAAAACACAAAAGCCAAATTACTTCTAAAAATGGATGGGAATCAGATGACTTCTTCTGATTCCCCAACATCTTTTAACATCTTATGCTGTGAGTATCTGGTAAGTTTTTTTGTGAAGGAGGGATAGGAGAATGGCTGGGGCAAATAATAAATACGTTTACGGGTCTGCTGCTGAAAAAATCAAGCACGATCAAAATAGTACTACAAATTCATCAAATAGCTATTATGATCTCTATGAACAGAATGCCGTTCTCAAATCCAAAAAAACTGCAAGGAACAATGCTAAACTTAAAAAGAGAATAATTGTGAATATATTTCTGATTTTTGGTATGTGTGCAGTAATTATGGCCAGATATGCACAAATCAGCCAAATGAATTACGATAACAATAATCTCAGTAAAGAGTACACAGCATTAAAGAACGAAAATATTCGACTATCACTTGAAATTGAAAAAGCCATGTCTCTACAGAGTATTAGAGATATCGCTGAAAACAAGTTAAATATGCATACACCTGATAAAAGTCAGATTGTATATATAAATGTACCAAAACAGGATGTTATTATACTTGCAGAAAAGAAGGAACCGGGAATAGTGGTATTTGCGAAGGATGCTGCCGGCAGTATAAAAAGATTTCTGAACATTTTTGGATTATTTGAATAATGTAATAATATGTAGCTCAAATCGGATTAATCATAAAAACTAAATTATATAGCAAACATTATAGCTGAAACTTTCTAATAGCCAAATAACTATAGATTTATATACAAATTAATAAATCTATAGTTTTTTCAGTGTATAGGAATTTATTTATCCTCTGTTCATCGGAGGTGTTCATATAACTAATGTTAAGTATGCCGGAAGATTCCATGTTGATAAAGTGCTTCGCTATTATGTTAATTTTAGTGAAAACCGGGTTATTAATAATATATTTTATTTTCAATTAATATTATTAATAAGATTTAATTATTGATTGAATTTGATAACACATATATAGTATTAAAAGTCATAAGAAATTACAGCTGTTTACTCAAAATCAAGACCAGGAGGGATACATTTTGACTAGCCCAAATATTACAATTAAGAAACGACTTCTTTTTGTCCTTGGGGTTTTTACAATTTTTACAGCTTTTCTGATATTCAGAATTGGCTGGATTCAAATAGCCAATGGACAGGAATATCAGCAAAAGGCGTACGAACAGCAGACTAATAACCGTACAATAAGCCCCAAAAGAGGTACAATTTATGATAGAAATATGAAACCTCTTGCTATAAGCGGATCGGTTGAGACTATAACAATTAATCCTGAAATGGTAAGGGATTCAAACAAGGACATAGATTCAATTGCAAGCGGACTTGCCGAGATACTCGATATGAAAAAGGAAACAATTGTCAAGAAAATCAACAGGAATACACAGTACGAGCTGATAAAACAAAAAGTTGATAAGGAAATCGGAACCAAAGTCCGCGAATGGAAAAAAAGCAACGAAATCAAAGGAATATATATTGATGAAGATACTAAGAGATTCTATCCCAATGGAAATCTGGCCGCACATGTTATTGGTTTTACAAACATAGACAACGATGGAATTGATGGCGTGGAAAAAATTATGGAACAGTATTTAAAGGGGATACCCGGTAAAATACTTAGTGAAGTGGATGCCAGCGGAATGGAATTGACAATGGGTGAGGAAAAGTATATTCAACCCCAGGATGGACATGACGTTGTACTGACCATTGATGAAACAATTCAGTATTTTGCTGAAAAAGCATTGGAGAAAGCCATCTCGGACAATAATGTCATTAACGGTGGAACAGCTATAGTTATGGATCCGAGGAACGGAGAAATCCTGGCGCTTACCTCAAAACCGGATTTTGATTTGAATAGCCCCAGAGCAGCACCAAAGGGTAAGGATTTGGCAAACTGGACCGGAACATCACTTGAAGATGTGCAGTATCTCCAAAAAACCGTTTGGAGAAATAAAGCCGTTGTGGATACATATGAGCCGGGATCAACCTTTAAACCTGTTACTGCTGCTGCTGGACTTGAGGAAGGGGCTATAACGCCTGAAACTCAGGTTACTGATGCAACTGTAAAGATTGCAGGGCACAGTATAAATTGCTGGAAGCCTAATGCTCATCTTCATGAAACTTTCAGAGAAGGGGTTTACAATTCCTGTAATCCTGTTTTTGTAAGACTGTCCCAGAAGATCGGAATTGATAAATTTTACAGTTATATCAGGGCCTTTGGCTTCAACAAGAAAACAGGCATTGATCTGCCCGGAGAGGCATCAAGTATTATACATACAAAACCTACAGAAATAGATATGGCAACAGCTTCCTTCGGACAGCGTTTCCAGATAACGCCGATCCAGCTCATCCAAGCATACGGAGCAATAGCAAATGGCGGCGATCTCATAACTCCTCACGTTGTTAAGGAAGTTGTAGACGATTCTGGAAATGTTATAAAGAGATATGAACCGAAGGTTGTAAGAAGTGTAATTTCGCGTCAGACTTCCGACACCTTAAAGGATATACTAAAGGGTGTTGTAGACGTGGGTACAGGTAAGAATGCGCGTATACCGGGTTACAAAATCGGTGGAAAAACCGGTACCTCCGAAACAAGAGAAAATGAACAGCTCCTTGTAAAGGGCAAAAACAAAAGGTATATTGTTTCATTTTCAGCTATAGCACCAACAGATAATCCTGTCATATGCGTTTTAGTGGTATTGGATTACCCCGATGTATATAATCCCGGTGGTGGTATGCTGGTTGCTCCTGTGGTGGGGAAGCTGATTGATGAGATATTAACCTACAAAGGTATAGAAAAAGATTACACCGAAGAGGACAAGAAGCTTCTGAAACAGGAGGTTCAGGTGCCTGATGTCAAGGGAAAAACAGTTGAAGAAGCTATCAAACTGTTGAAACAAAATAAGCTGGAGTATAAAATAGAAGGAAGCAACAAGGATATGAAAGCAATAGTACAGGAGCAGACACCAAAAACAACTGCCATCCTGCATGAAAAGTCCATGGTTATTCTTTATACCTACAAACCAAAGAACGAAGCCGAGGCAATGGTTCCTGATGTTAAGAACAGGACCATAGATGAAGCAACTCAGGCATTCAGAAAAGCCGGCATTAATATTGTGATAAATGGAACAGGAACAGCAGTAAGTCAAGAAGTTGAAGCAGGTCAGACGGTTAAAAAAGGATCTGTGGTAGAAGTAACTTTCAGAAATATTTTTGAAGATTAGAAATTCTGGCTACAATTTATAGTGAATACATATATGGAGGTGCAGGTATTGATACTGAGTGACTTAATTAGTGGTTTAAACATAAAAAGAATACAAGGCAGTCTGGATCTGGAGATAGACGGTGTGGCCTATGACTCAAGAAAAACAAGACAGGGCGTACTGTTTGTATGCATAGAGGGAACGGTAGTGGATGGACATCAGTTTATTAACGATGCAATAGAAAACGGTACAAAGGCCTTTCTGATCCAAAAGCCGGTGGAAGTTCCAGAGGGAATCACTACTATAGAAATAGAGGATACCAGGTACGGTTTGGCAAGTGTATCGGCTGCTTTGTTAGGGCACCCTTCTAGAAAGCTTAATCTGATCGGAATAACAGGTACTAAAGGGAAAACTACTACAACGTACATGGTAAAGTCTATTCTCGAAGCAGCCGGCCACAAAATGGGTTTAATAGGGACCGTTGCCAATCTTATCGGAAATGAAATACTTTATTCTTCCAGAACTACTCCTGAATCTTATGATCTTCAGAGCCTGTTTAGTGATATGGTTGAAAAAAGTGTAAATACCGCAGTAATGGAGGTGTCCTCCCAGGGATTGGAACTCCACAGGGTCGCTGGTTGTGATTTTGATGTGGGTGTATTCACAAACTTCTCAAGAGATCATATTGGTCCAAAAGAGCATGCAACCATAGAAGACTATTTTAACGCCAAGGCAAAGCTTTTTAAAATGTGCAGGCAGGCTGTTATAAACATTGATAATGAAGCTGGCAGAAAGATGGCCGAACTGGCGGAATGTAAGGTATTTACCTATGGGTTAGGGGGAAATGCAGACATTCGAGCAACGGATATAGTAAAGAAAACTTCTTACACTTATTTTAAGCTCATTACTCCATGGGGTACAACTGATGTAGAAACAAATCTGCAGGGGGAATTCAATGTATATAATGCTCTTGCTGCAATTGGCTCCTGTTGTCTTATCCCCGGGGTAACCCTTGAACATGTAAAAACAGGACTCACCAATGTGGTCGTTCCGGGCAGGATGGAACCAGTTAAAACTGACCGAAACTACTCGGTGCTGATAGATTATGCCCATACTCCGGACAGCCTTGAAAAAGTCTTATCAACAGTTAAGGAGTTCGCTCATGGAAGAGTAGTAAGTCTCTTCGGCTGCGGAGGGGACAGAGACAGGGGAAAGAGGCCTGAAATGGGAGCTGTATCAGGAAACATTGCTGACTTTACCATCATTACCTCTGACAATCCAAGAACAGAGGAGCCTGAAAGGATAATCAATGATATTGAAGTAGGCGTTCAGAAAACAAGGGGAAAATATATTAAAATTACAGATAGAAGGCAGGCAATAAAATTTGCACTTGAAAATGCCCAAAATGGAGATATAATTATTTTGGCAGGTAAAGGACACGAAACCTATCAGCAATTTAAGGATAAGACCATCCATTTTGATGAAAGGGAAGTAGTTGCCGAGCTGTTGGAAGAACTGAGAAATAAATAAAAGTAGCGTGCTTTGTATTTTTTTCTGTTTTTGCTTTGAATAAAGGAGATAGAAAATGGTTTCTTTTGACTGTGTAGAGTTAATAAAGGCTGTTAACGGAAAATTACTCTGGGGTGACAGCAGCAATATATTTTCCGGCATAACCACTGATTCAAGAAAGGTTGCAAAGGGCAATCTGTTTATTCCTCTTGTGGGAGAAAAGTTTGACGGACATGATTATATAGAACAGTGCTTTGACGCAGGCGCCAATATATGCCTTACTCAAAAAGCAATACCGGAAAGAGATAAGTGCAGTGCGGTTTTAGTTAATGATACTGCAAAAGCATTAAGAGATATTGCTACCTGGCATAGAAACAAATATAATATACCTGTTGTCGGAATAACCGGCAGCGTTGGAAAAACAAGTACAAAGGATATGATTTTTTGTGTTCTTTCCAAAAAATATGAGGTTCTGAAGACTCAGGGCAATTTTAATAATGAAATAGGTCTTCCTCTGACTTTTTTTAATCTGGAGGAAAGACATGAAGCAGCAGTTATAGAGATGGGTATGAGCGGCTTTGGGGAAATAGGCAGGCTGACGGCAATAGCACAACCACAGGTTGCAGTCATTACCAATATTGGTGTTTCCCATATTGAGAAGCTGGGTTCCCAGCAGGGTATCCTTAAGGCTAAGCTCGAAATACTGGAAGGGCTAAATCCTGACGGTCTGGTTGTACTTAACGGAGATGACCCTCTATTAAGTGAGAAGAGAGGGAAGCTTGATTATAGAACAGTGTTCTACGGTATGGATGCGTCAGCAGACTATCGTGCAGAAAACTACCAGTCTTTAGGTGAAGACGGAACAAGCTTTAGTGTTAAGGTTGGTAATAAAACTTATGAGGTAAGAGTTCCTGTCCCCGGAATACATAACGTATACAATGCCCTGGCTGCAATAGCTGTAGGAGTTGAAATGAATATACCGATGGAGATTATTTTGGATGGTATTTCAGAGTACAGCCCGGGCAGTATGAGACAGAATATTTTATCGTATAAGGGTATTAAAATCATTAACGATGCATATAATGCCAGCCCACAATCCATGCAGGCTGCCATAAATGTCCTTGAGGAACTTTCAATCAGGACAAGGGGAATAGCAGTGTTGGGAGATATGCTGGAAATGGGGACTATGGCAAAGGAGCTTCACTATTCGGTGGGGAATTTCGTAAAAGATAAAAAAATAAGTTATCTGATAACAGTTGGAAAGGACTCAAAAAACATTACGCAGGCTGTTAATGATTCTGGAAATTCATCAATAAACCTGCGGCACTTCGATAACAACTCTGACGCACTGGATTATATTATCGGTATAGTAAAACAGGGGGATTATATACTTATTAAAGGTTCAAGAGGAATGAAAATGGAACAGATTGCTGAGGGTTTATTACAGCAGCAGACTATTCCAGAATAATAAACAGGGGGAAGTACTATTGCTTACTTTTTCGTTAACATCTGAACATATTATTGCTTTTGCAGCTGCTTTTGTTCTATCAATACTTGCAGGCCCGATACTTATCCCTTTTCTAAGAAGGCTTAAATTTGGGCAGACAGTAAGAGACGATGGACCTCAAACACATTTGAAAAAAACAGGCACTCCGACCATGGGAGCTTTGATATTTCTAATTCCGATTACTGCAGTTGCACTATATTATTCTCAGGTCTATCCTGAAATAATTCCTATACTGCTTGCTACCTTAGGTTTTGGTGCTGTAGGCTTTATAGATGATTTTATCAAAGTGGTCAAAAAGAGGAAGGATGGACTTTATGCCGGGCAGAAGACCTTTCTGCAGCTGCTGGTATGTGTAGCCTTTGCTTTTTATGTTATCAGGTTTACGGAAGCTGGAAGCTCAATAGTTATTCCTTTTACCGATTATGTTGTTCAGCCGTGGTTATATTTTTTATTTATAATAATTTTTATGTATTTCTTTGCCAATGGGGTCAATATTACAGATGGCCTTGACGGACTGTGTGCAGGGGTGACTCTTGTAGTTGCCATATTTTTTACCGTTGTTTCACTAACTAACAGTGAATGGGGCTACATTAAGATTTTTTCTGCCGCAATCGCCGGAGGATGTCTTGGTTTCCTTGCCTTTAACATTCACCCGGCAAAGGTTTTCATGGGAGATACGGGAAGTTTGGCTCTTGGAGGGGCTTTGACCTCCATTGTTATTATGATGAGGATGCCATTGATATTTTTTGTTATTGGTGGTATTTACCTTATTGAGAATATTTCTGTAATACTTCAGGTTGGCTCCTTCAAGTTAACTGGAAAGAGAATTTTCAAGATGGCTCCGATACATCATCACTTTGAGATGTTGGGCTGGAAGGAGACGAAGGTTGTAACTGTATTTATTATCGTAACTGTTTTACTTGCCGTAATATCGTTTTTGATTGTCGGCTTTGGGACATACTGAAGCTCTATATTGGAATTAATAAACATATAGTCACATATAATCAGAATATACATAATTGTAAAACCTGATCAGAGCTTATGCCTGACTATGAAATACGGGAGGGGCTGGAGGAAGTTAATGAAAAACAAAAACAAAAAGCCTTTCGACTTTTGGATATTTGCAGCAGTTATATTATTACTTTCATTAGGTACCATAATGGTATTTAGTTCAAGCTATTATATTTCGGTCAAGGACAATGGAGATTCATTCGGCATGATAAGGCCTCAGCTGATTTATATGGCCATAAGTATTTTTGTAGTAGTTGTTACCATGAATTATGATTATCATAGATGGGGGAAGATATCACCCATACTCCTAATGGGCAGCATAGGACTTCTGATTTTGGTATTAATACCCGGAGTCGGTAAGGAGTTTAATGGAGCTCAGAGGTGGCTGGGAGTAGGAAATAAAACCATACAGCCCTCAGAATTGGCAAAACTTTCGTTAATAATGTTTCTCTCTTTCAGTCTGTCAAAAAGAAAAGAGGTATTGAAGTCCTTTACAAAAGGTTTGTTGCCTTATCTTGCCTTAATCGGACTAATATGCGGATTGGTTGTTATTGAGCCTCATTTAAGTGGAACCATAATCATTGCACTGACGGGATTTATTGTTCTGTTTTGTGCCGGGGCTAAAATATCCCATTTTGTAGCTTTGGCAGTTCCAGTAATTCTGGCTGGAGTAGGGGCGATTCTGGTTGCGCCGTACAGATTTGACAGAGTTAAGGCCTGGCTGGACCCCTTTCAATATAAAATGGATGAGGGCTGGCAGATTGTAAATTCACTCCTGGCAATAGGTTCAGGGGGATTGTTCGGTAGAGGGCTTGGGCAGAGCATGCAGAAGTACCTATACATACCTGAGCCTTATAATGATTACATTTTTGCCGTTCTGGCCGAGGAACTCGGATTTTTTGGATCTATGGTCGTTCTGCTTCTGTTTCTGGTATTTATCTGGAGAGGTATAAAAGTTGCAATGAATGCACCGGATGTCTTTGGAAGCCTGATGGCAATAGGAATAACCTCTCTTATAGGAGTTCAGGCACTATTTAATGTGGCAGTTGTAACGAACTCAATACCCTCAACAGGTATATCTCTTCCGTTCTTTAGCGCAGGAGGTACATCGCTGATTTTTCTGATGTTTGGTGTGGGCATTTTGCTTAATATATCGCGATATTCGAATTACGAACGGTTTTAAGGTAGACTGTAAAACTATATTCCTGCAGAACTTATATGCAGATGGGAGGTCTGGCAGTTGAAGGTATTAATAGCGGGCGGAGGGACAGGGGGACATATAAATCCCGGACTTGCAATAGCAAAGTATATACTTAAAAAGAATCCTTCGGCGGAAATTACTTTTGTTGGAACTAAAAAAGGACTGGAAACAAAACTGGTACCAAGGGAAGGCTTTACTCTTGAGACAATAACCGTTAGAGGCTTCAGAAGGAAAATTTCCTTTGATACCGTGCTTGCTGTGAAAGAATTGGCTCAAAGCTTTTTTCAAGCCTCGAGACTACTTAAAAAATTAAGGCCCGATGTTGTAATAGGTACCGGAGGATATGTTTGCGGGCCTGTTTTATATGTTGCGGCAAAAAAAGGAATACCTACGCTTATACATGAGTCCAATGCTTTCCCCGGGGTTACCAACAGGCTTCTCGAAAAGCATGTAAACTACGTAGCAATCAGCTTTAAAGATGCTGAGAAATATTTTAAAAATAAAGATAAGCTTGTTCATACAGGAAATCCAGTAAGGCAGGAGCTGCTAAACACAAGCCGGCAGGCTGTTTTAAAGCAGTTGGATATTGTAGATGGAAAGCCTCTCATAGTAGCTATGGGTGGGAGCAGAGGCGCCAGAAAGATTAACGAAACCATAGTACAAATGCTCAATACACATTTTAAAGGTGAGTTTAATCTGATTTTTTCAACCGGCGAAGCTCAGTTTAATGAAATAAACCTTTCAGTCTGCCTTGATGAGCAATATAAAAAATATGTTAAGGTTGTGCCGTACATATATGATGTGGCTCAGGTTTATACTGCCAGTGATTTAATGATTTGCCGCGCCGGAGCCATTACAATAAGCGAGCTGCAGACAATGGGTATACCTTCTATACTGATTCCGTCGCCGTATGTGACTGCAAATCATCAGGAGCACAATGCCCGCTCTCTGGAAAAGGACGGCGGCGCGGTGGTGATACTGGAAAGTGAACTTAATGCCGATATTTTATATAGTAAGCTATGTGATCTGATAGCAAATAAGGATGTTTTACGTAGAATGTCAGCAGACGCAACAAAAAACCGCATAACAGACTCTGTAGAACAGATTTATGCACTGGTTGAAAAAATCATTAAATAGAAGGTACTGGCGGAAAAATCTACAAATATTTTTGATGCTTTCTTTAAGGATTATTTAGCTTAGCATATTTAAAATAGTTTTTTTCATTAATCTTAATCGGACGTGAGTGTAAACTATGTAGATATGGTATTGGACTAAAATATTATTCGTGTAATTAAGTACATATGTTATGGTACGTGAGGACAACTTGTTAAAATGTGGAAGCATGGTTAAAAAAGCTTAAAAAAATAGACAAACAATTTATTTTTTTAAGCTTTTTGTGTGCAACAGATTTTAATAAGCTAGTCCGGGAGTACCAATATTTACTATAACTTAAAAATATGAAATGAATTGGCTTAGGCATAAAATTACAATTTTACATAAAGCCTAAAAAAATTTAGATATTTTGTAGACATTTGATAAATATATATGATATACTTATGCACGGATAAAAAAACTTTTAAATTAGTCCAGAGAGGCTAGTAAGGTAAATAGTACATAGTACATTAGTGCGAGTGTACATGGGAAGTTGTGTCGTGTTTGGATGAAACCCAACCTTACTGCGCCTAAAGGCAGTGAGGTTTTTTTATTTAAAAAATAATAGGGGGATTAATTCATGAAGTACTCAAGACCCGTAATCCAGGTTGAAGAAAAGGTTCCTTTTCTTAAGGCGCTTCCACTAAGTTTTCAGCATTTGTTCGCGATGTTCAGTGCGTCAGTTCTTGTTCCGTTCTTATTTAACAGTTATGCTAAAAATCATTATCTTGAATCACTAAAATTAACAGTTGAAAAACTTAATGCCGACCAGTTGGCACAGTACAACAGCATTCAGGTTATTGACCCGGCACTCGTTCTTTTGCTAAATGGTATAGGCACTCTCCTTTACCTTATTATCTGTAAGGGAAAAGCACCTGCATTTCTCGGCTCAAGCTTTGCATTCCTGTCTCCGACAGCCTCAATAGTCGCAAGCTCCAGTGCATATACAGATAATTTTTCCAAGGCTCTTGGCGGTTATATAATCTGTGGTTTAATATTTGTAATAGTTGCATTTATAATTGGAAAAGTAGGCACAGGCTGGTTGGATATTGTACTTCCTCCTGCCGCAATGGGACCTATAGTCGCGCTTATAGGGCTTGAATTATCAGGTACTGCCGCAGACATGGCAAAGCTTTTCCCTGATGCAGACGGTAATTTTGATACAAAGGGAATAATAATTGCCCTGGTAACACTAGGTATATTAATAATCGGTAATCTCTGTTTCAGAGGCTTCCTTTCAGTCATACCTATCTTGATTGCTGTAGTGGCAGGTTACGGTTTGTCAGCAGCATTGGGATATCTGGACACTTCAGTTATCGCTACAAAAAGCTGGTTTAACATTCCAGAATTCGTACTGCCCTCCTTTGATCCTACAGCAATGTTAGTACTTGCACCTGCAGCACTTGTGGTTTTATCCGAGCACATAGGTCATCTGTTTGTTACAAGTAATATTGTAGGCAGAGATTTAACAAAGGACCCCGGTCTTCACAGATCTCTGATGGGTGACGGTATATCGACAATGCTGTCTGGATTCTGCGGCTCATGTCCAACAACCACCTATGGTGAAAACATGGGAGTAATGGCTATTACAAGAGTTTACAGTGTATGGGTAATAGGCGGTGCAGGTGTTATTTCAATAATAATAGCTTTCTTTGGTAAATTATCCGGTGTTATTTCAAGTATACCGGGGCCTGTTATGGGGGGAGTAAGCTTATTGCTTTTCGGTACTATAGCTGCATCGGGTATCAGAATGATAGTTGAAGCAAGGATTGATTACAGCAACGCAAAGAATCTTGTACTTAATGCGTTGGTATTTGTCATAGGTATAAGCGGAATATCAATTAACCTTGGTAAGGATGTTCAACTCAAGGGTATGGTACTTGCTACACTGGCAGGTATGGCACTGAGCTTGATATTCTATATTCTCGAGAAATTAAAGCTAACAAACGACACTGAAGAGGCATAACAAATTTAGAATATAATTCGAAATATAATTAATAAAACTCAATAAGTAAATTCATGATTTACTCGGCTCCAGGCAAATAAGTTATGCGTCTGGAGCTTTTTTTGGTTAGCCTTAGAGATAAGTCTATATGTAGTTATCATATTGATTTTATTGAATATTTACAAAAGATTAACATTCTTTACATAATATTTATAATATTTACATTAATATACATAATATGCCTTGTAATTATATTTTTTATATATTATAGTAATTATTAATTGTTAATTATTACACAATATTACATGGAGGGAGTCTTTATGTTTACAATGGAAGTTGATCAAACGAAAAAAATATTTTCAATTTTTGCATCAGGTTTTTTCACAATGCAGGAAGGCGTGGACTATATAAATGAGTACAGGACCAAGACTTCACAGTTGGATCCAAAAGAGTATACTCTTATAGTTGACGGTAGAGAAGTAAAGGCGTCAGCACAGGATGTGGCTGAGCAGCTTAAGAATATGTTAATGTTATATATGAGTGTTCCTTTTAAAAAGAGAATAATCGTTCAGCAGCAATCAGCTGTAGCATCAGGACAAACAAAACGAATCGGCAAGGATATCCCGGGTTTTGACACAATTATTTTTGTAGAATCTCCTGAAGAAGCTCTTACCAAAGTTTAAAATAAAAAAAATCACCTCATTACAAAAGCTCGAGGTGATTTCTTTATGTATGGTTATTAAATATACTTATAACATTCTTTGAATGGGATCAGGGTCATTACCTGTATCATTGTCTATATAACAGTGCACACATGTTATAACCGGCTCCTACCGAGCAGAACATCAGATAATCTCCGGTGTCTATAGTTTTGGTGCTCAATGCCTCGTTATAAGCCAATATTGGGCTGGTCAGACCAGTATATCCGTAAATATTACCTATATAAGTATGTTTATCATTATCTAAAGACAGTAAATTCAGAGTTGCTTCGGCATCCGGCTTTGAAAATTGCGAAAAGAAATATTGGCTTATATCATCTTTGGTAATGCTGTATCTGTCGAATAGAACCTGCATCAACCGAATCCATTCACCTGGCACAAAACTTGTATCAAAAGGATCAAGCTTAAGCTTTTTATCCTCATTGTCAATTCCTTCCTCATAGAGGCTTGAAAAACCACATGCAGGGTATTGGAACTTATTTTTTACTACGGTATCGGTCTTGAAGTTGCTATCTATGAAACCTCTTTTATAAGGCTCTTCAACTCTTTCAAGGATGATAGCCGCTGCCGCATCCGCCATATTTGAATAACAAACGGGGTCAGTTTTACTTGATATGAAATTGCCCATAAAGCTGCCCACTATAAGAGCTTTACTAAGTCTTGTATTATTAGTAAGCAACCGGCTACCGACGTCGATAGCAGTTAACATACCTATACAGTTAGAATTAAGATCAAAAATCTGATGGGCATTAACAGTGTGTAGTTTGTCGTGAAGCAGTATTGCATTTGAAGGTACTAGTTTTTCAGGACTATCAGTTCCAAAAATGATAATGTCTATTTCTTCAGGACTTACATTGGCAGACTGAAGAGCTTTTAGAGAGGCCTGATAAGCCATTGTAACAGCGTTTTCATGTTTAGTGTCAGCAATGCAGCGCGTATTTCTCCCGAGATGTTCAACCAGACCGGACACATCAATTCCCATGCTGTTAAAGTGATTAACATAAAAAGAGTTACTTTTTTTTGTTGCTGGATGGTAAGTTCCAATAGATTTAAAAATGACATTTTGATACATTTAACCACTCCTTTTTTTGATGTTTATATAGATTATAATAGAAATTATGTAATTAAACAACAAATTTATAAGAAAATGGTATTTTATTTGTTTTTATATATTATTTATTAATTTAATGTTGAAATAGTAAACACCTCATTCTCTGTTTGGAATGAGGTGTTTATAGTAGTGTCAGTTTTTTGCTCAATCTATGAACTTCTGCGGGACTGCAGTTTTAATCTTAAGAATCTTTTTTTGCGACGAAGCTCCGAAGGGAAAATGAATACTTCGTTCCGGATAAGACCTAGAGAAGTTTCAACAATTTTTTTTGCAGAGTCATGATCAAAAAATTCTCTTTGAGCCTGTTTTATTTCATTTAAACCTTTTGCACCGTCAGCCAGAAGTTCCGAAACCATTGATGACAGGGTAGAAAGGTCTTCACAGAAGATACCCAGTTTATTGTTGACAGCAAAATCTGGATTTTCCTGCTCCTGCCCTGGCAAAGCCCCTGTTATTATCAAAGGTACATTACAAGCAATGGCTTCCATCATTACATTTGGGCTGCCTCTGGTAAAGGCTATATCTGATTTCAGCATATGCTCCTGAATATTTGTAACATATCCGAAAATTTCAACTCTTCCGGGGTACTGCTGTGCAAGGGACTTCTCCAATTTCTCCTTCATTGTTGCATTTCTTCCGGCAATGATACTCACATTGCAGTTAAAATTGTCAAGAAGGATCTTAGAAACGCTATTCATGTCTCCGGAACCTTCTCCGCCACTCATAATCAAACATTCGAGTGGTCTATCCAGATTGTAGTCGGGTTTTTGAATCCCCTGGCCTATGTGCTGTGTGAATCTCGACCTTACTGGAAATCCGATAACTCTTATTTTATCTTCTGGAACACCAAAGCCACGGCATCTCTCCATTGCCTCCTGAGTCGGGCAAATAATGCAATCAGCTCTTTTATCAGCCCACAATGGAGATATACTTACCAGATCAGCCACAAAAATAGCAAAAGGTATATTTATTTTATATTCTTTAAGTATATTTAGTATAGGTGAGTTAAAAACCGGATGAACAGAAAGTATTAAATCGGGTTTAAGCCTTCTTAGCATTTTAATAAAATTTTCTCGTATTGTTAATTCGGTAAATTCATGTATAAATGAAGGATTACGTTTTGAAATTTTCCATGCCAGTTTCCAGAGTTCTTTGGCATTTCTTGTAACCAACCCGTATGATTTGCCTACCTTGACCCACATGTTTCCGCCTAATTCAAAACCATCTATAACATTAACATTAACATCATCCTGCAAATCAAACTGTTCTATTAATGATTCGCTTATACTTTTATGTCCGTGACCAGTGTATTCTGATGAAATTATGACTACATTTCTCATTTTTCTTCCTAAGCCTCCAAAGATGATAAATCTTAATCCAGTAGTATCTCTTATAATATATAATAAACAACATTTGAGTTAATTGATAGGTGTAAATCCAAACAAATTCTTTCAAGTCTGACTCATATTATTCTACGAAGTTTATTATTAAATGTTTGATTTTATTTTTATTAATTTAATTTTCTTTAACGTTATAAACGAAATAATGTTTTCATATTATTATAACGAGGCTAAATGGGATAAGGTGTATTAAACTCCGGATAGTGACTCCCATGCTTCATTTTAACGCATATACGGTAAGAAAACTTTTCTGAAGCCAAAATGAAATTTCTATACTTAATTGGAAAGCTGGGGATGTGAGGCTGTTGAGAAAAACTTTTAGATTAGTGTTAATTTTTGCTATCATTTTATCCTGTGTTTTATGTACTACTGAAGTTTCGGCGGATGATACAAACGAAGATGAACCAATAAACGGATTTCATAATGAGGATATCATTGAGTCTACGGGTGGAAAGCTCCCCAAAGTTTCGGCAGGGGCGGCAATTGTAATGGATACCGAAAGCGGTAGGATTCTTTATGAAAAAAATGCTTTCACAAGGCGTTCTATAGCCAGTACAACAAAAATAATGACAGCTATTGTGGCACTGGAAAATGGGAATGATGAAGAAGATGTATTAATAAGCAAGAGGGCTGCTGCAATAGGTGGATCAACAGTTAATCTTATAGAGGGGAAAACCTATAAGCTTAAGGATCTGATGTATGCAATGATGCTTCGTTCAGGAAATGATGCAGCTATAGCCATAGCGGAACATATCGGAGGTTCGGTGGAGCTTTTTGCTGAAATGATGAACCGAAAGGCTGCCGAAATTGGCGCGGTTAATACGAACTTTGTAACTCCCCATGGGCTGGATAATCCACAGCACTACTCGACTCCCTATGACCTTGCCCTTATAACCCAGTACGCTTTAAAAAATGAGAAATTTTGTAGGATTGTTAGCACCAGATACTCAGTTTTCAATGGCAGAGATATTACAAATACAAATGAAATGTTAGGACTTTATCCATGGGCTGACGGAGTAAAAACCGGTTATACGGGGCAAGCAGGGAGATGTCTTGTAACATCGGCAACCAGAGATAACTGGAAGATTATTTCCATAGTACTTGGCTGTCCTACACGAAGCATAAGGGCTCAAAACAGCAAGATTCTACTGGATTATGCTTTCGATAACTATAAAAACTATGATTACTTGAAAAAGGGTCAGCAATTGCAGGAGGTTAACATACATAAAGGTAGGCTTGGTAAAGTTTCTTTATATTCTGATGTTGATATAACTATACCTCTTAAGCCGAATGAGGTTAGCGAATTGAAGATAATATATAATATTCCCGACAAAGTTGAAGCTCCACTAATACGGAATACAAAAGTCGGAACCGTAGATTTTGTTCTGGAAGGAAAGGTTTTAGCCACAACAGACCTAAAAAACCTTGAAACCGTTGAGAGAAAAGATTTTTATTACTATTTTGATTCGATTTTCAGAACGTGGGCCGGACTTGTACATAACTGATAAATTTGGCATAATAATAGAGGTCGCTTTGGAAATTATATTAAAATATTTTATTATGGAGGCTGGTTTGAGAGAAACTGAATATCTGTTTCCGAAAACTGTTACGAAGTATAAATGAAAACATTGTTGGTTGGAATTAATTCGAAATATATTCATACCTGTCTTGCGGTATGGTATCTAAAAGCAAGTATAAAAAACTGTACTAATACTTCAATAAGGGAGTTTACAATAAACGATAATATAGATGATATCCTCTCGGGGATATACCTGGAAAAGCCTGATGTTTTGGCTTTTTCCTGCTATATATGGAATATTGAACTAGTAAGGTCACTATTAAGAGAAATTAAAAAACTTTTACCTGAATGCATAATTATACTTGGAGGCCCGGAGGTTTCCTATACTGCCGAAGAAGTCATGAAGGAAAATGAGGCTGCAGACTTTGTATTGTGCGGTGAGGGGGAGGAAATATTTCCGGTCTTAATAAATTCCATTGAAAATTGCTCACAAGAATATAAAAAACTCTCCGGTATTGCCTTCAAGGAGGACGGACATATTGTTTACAGAGAGGGCTTTAATTTGGTATCTCAATTGGACATGCTTCCTTCTCCTTATACCAATGACCTTTTGACGTCAACAGAGAATAGGATTTTATATTATGAATCATCCAGAGGCTGCCCATTTTACTGCTCCTATTGCGTTTCATCAACATTTAATGGTGTCAGATTTTTTTCATTGGATAGGGTGAAAGGCGATCTTGAAAAGCTTCTAAGCTACAAACCGAAGTTAATAAAATTTGTTGACCGGACTTTTAACTGTAACAGAAAAAGGGCAAAAGAGATTATAGAGTATATACTATCTTTAAGCTGTAATACAATCTTTCACTTTGAAGCGGCTGCTGACCTCTTTGATCTAGAGCTGCTGGAATTGCTGGGCAGTGCTCCAAAAGGCAGAGTTCAGCTGGAAATTGGCCTTCAGACTACAAATTATCAAACACTTAATGAAGTAGAACGTGTAACTGACCTGGACAAGCTTAAGCGGAGTGTAAAGGAAATACTGGTAAACGGAAATATACATGTACATTTGGATCTAATTGCGGGTTTACCCTATGAGGATATGAAATCCTTCAAGAAATCCTTCAATGATGTATACGCAATGAACCCTCATCAGCTTCAACTGGGCTTCCTGAAAATGTTAAAGGGTTCGAAAATACGAAGGGAAGCTGAAAAGCATAAATACAGCTTTAGAGATTATTCTCCCTATGAAATTCTGGAAAATAAGTACATTAGTTACAATGATATTCTGGAGTTAAAAGATGTGGAGGAGGTCTTAGAGAGATACTTCAATTCAGGTCGATTTTTAAAGTCTCTGGAAACATTGGAATACTTATACTCTGGAGATTATTATAAGTTATTCAGACAGATATCTGTTTATTGCAGGAAAAACAGATATCTTGACAGGTCTGTATCCTACCGTGAGAACATATCCGTTCTGTTTAATTTTGTTAAGACAGACTTATTTGACAAAATTGATCTGGAGAGATTCCGACAGGCTATGGTGTTTGATTTCCTCTCCTCGGACAGCTCCTGTGCAATTCCGGAGGCAATTAAAGCTCAGCATGACTTATTACCAAGCAGCCGGGCTCATGAATTTCTTAAAAGTGAGAAATTTCTAAAGGAATATCTTCCTGATGCCATAGGTTTTTCAGCTAAAAATATATTGAAAAGAGTATTTTTTGTGTCACTGCACATGTTGACAGGCCCTGATGAAATCCTAATGTTTGACTATCAAAGTAAGGATTCAGTCGATGGAAAATACAGGAGTATCGTTGTAACTTGTAATAATTGACGTATAAAAGCGGTTATTAATGGATTATTTTGCTTGTTATTTGTAAAACTATGCTATAATAAAGGGATTTTGGAATAATAGTAGAATAATGTCATTATGCCAATATATTACAAGGGAGTGAAAAAGTTGAATAGAGAAAAAACTACTGCTAATGTTTCGGAAACAGACATGATCAGAGAATGGAGCAGGCTTAAAGAGGCCATTGATTTGGAACCATCGCTACGCTCCATAACTATCCAGGCATGGGACAGATGTAAACATCTTAATGTTGATCCGGAAAATCTAAGGTTTATTTATCTTGAGGGTTCGGAACTGGAGCAGAAATTGAATGACTATGATTTCCTCGTTCAGACAGCAAAACCCTACCTTGAATACCTTTCATTAAGTTTATCCGGAATTCCTCATGTTGTGGCGCTTCTTGACAAGGAAGCATGGGTGATTGATATACGCGGGACTTTGGAGGACTTCGGTGGCAAAAACAGCGGACTTTGTGTTGGAGCAAGCTGGAAGGAAGAAAATATAGGAAATAACGGCGGCGGTACATCATTATGTCAGGATAGGGCAGTATTTATTTATGGTGTCGAACACTATGGAAATTTATATAAGCCTTTTTCCTGTCTGGGAGTTCCGATTCATAAAGACAACAGACTGATAGGTACAATTGATGTTTCAGTTCTCAATGAATACGCACATCCGGGAAGACTGACAATTACCATGGCCTGTGTTGATGCGATAGAAAAAGAAATTTCAAAAATTTCTCCCAAATATAAAGCTGCTAAAAGTACAAAGAAATTAATTGCAACTGCAGAGCTTATGGCAACTGCTGTTCACGATTTAAAGAATCCTCTGGCAAGCATAAGGGGACTTGCACAATTAGGTACTCTTACGTCAACCTCAAAAAAAGAACATGGATATTTTGACAGAATAATAAAACAGGTCGATGCATTGCATAGATCAGTTGTTGATTTGCAGAGTATTTTTAAACCGGAGGCTAAAGTTGAGGTGCAGCCATCAGAGATAATCCTTCAGGTAATTGAAGAAATGCAACCCTCATGTGAAATAAACAATATACTTATTTTCTTCAATAATTATTATGACGGAAAAATCAATATTCATCGAAATGTTTTTAAGAGGGCCCTTGAAAACCTTGTTAAAAATGCGGTACAGGTGATAGGTGAAAAAGGAGAAATTAGTGTAGAGATTATTGAAAATATAGGCGACATCCTTATTTCGGTAAATGATAACGGGCCCGGTATACCGGATGAAATCAGGGAGAAACTTTTCCAGCCCTTCGTGTATCATAGAAAAGACGGAACAGGATTGGGCTTGTTTATGGTTTACCATGCTATAACTGAAGTACATGGCGGAGAAATATGGTTTGAAAGTACTGCTGGAAACGGTACTACCTTTTATATAAAGCTTCCGAAAACTTGACCTGTGACATAAATCAAAAAACCTGTTTTAGAAATTCTGATTAAGCCAGATTTTCCAAGACAGGTTTTTTGCATTAGCGCACGAAAAGTTGGTATTTGATAATATTTTAAGATTATTCACATATATTTTTAAATGAGATATTTTATCAGGAACAAATTGACAGCTGCTGATTATAATGACAGTAAAACGGTTTGTTCCTTTAATCTACCAGGTAAAAAGGGAGGTTTCCAGATGACCACACCGGAGTTTGACTTCAAAGCAATGATTCAAAAGGATAGGTATGATAGGGTAAAAAGGAATTTTGAAAGCACATTTCTTGAGTATCTTCAGTTGGTAAAATCAAATCCAGAGGTGGCTGTTCTTGCACATCAAAGGTTGTACGACCTTATAGTATCAAAAGGGGCCGAGGTGGTTCGAACAGATGAGAATCCAAGGTTAAGAAGAATTTATGGAAATGATATAATCAAAAAGTATGCCTTTTTTGAAGAAGATTTTTTTGGTATTGATAAGACTATTATGAAAATAGTCAGATATTTTCATTCTGCAGCCATGGCAGGTGAGGAGGCCCGTCAGGTCTTGTATCTTGTAGGACCTGTAGGTGCCGGAAAATCCTCGCTGATGGAAGTACTGAAAAGAGCGCTTGAAATGGCACCGCCTATCTATGCCTTAAAGGGCTGTCCTATGAGAGAAGAGCCCTTACATCTTGTTCCGAAACACATAAGGAGAGAATTCGAGGAAACACTTCACGTAAAAATTGAGGGTGATTTATGCCCCATATGCAGATATAGACTAAAGAATGATTATGGAGGAGAGTATGAGAGATTCCCTGTAGAATCAGTTGGGTTCTCAATACGTTCAAGAAAGGGAGTAGGAGTAGTTCCTCCGGTTGACCCTAATAATCAGGATTCTTCAATACTAACAGGAAGCGTCGATATTTCAAAAATTGATCTGTATCCGGAGGATGACCCGAGAGTATTGTCCCTTAACGGTGCCTTCAATGCAGGTAATCGTGGAATAGTAGAATTTATTGAAGTTTTTAAAAACGAGACCGAATATCTGCATACAATGATTACTGCAACCCAGGAAAAATCAATTCCTTCACCGGGAAAAGGCGCAATGATATACTTTGACGGAGTGATACTTGCACATTCAAATGAGGCCGAATGGAACAAGTTTAAGTCAGATCATACAAATGAAGCCATTCTTGACAGAATAGTCAGGATTGAAGTTCCATACTGTTTGGAATTAAATGAAGAAATAAAAATATATGAAAAAATGCTTTCAAAGAGCAAATTCAAAGCTCATATTGCCCCCCATACCATAGAAATTGCTTCAATGTTTGCAATTCTGACAAGGCTTAGTCCGTCCAACAAGGTGGACCCAATGACCAAGCTAAAGATTTATAATGGCGAGGAAATTCTCGAAAAGGGTATGACAAGAAAAATTGATATTTTTGAACTCCGAGAAGAGGCACCTAGAGAGGGTATGACAGGTATTTCAACAAGATTTATTATGAAAGCTCTGGATACTGCTCTGTCAGAATCCGATAATGACTGTATAAATCCAATTGCAGTAATGGAATCGCTGATTAAGTCTGTAAAGGAACTGGGAATAGGAGATGACGAAAAGGAAAGATATTTAAGATTAATATACGACACAGTAAAGAAGGAATACAACAAAATACTGGAAAAAGAAGTGACCAAAGCCTTCATACACGGCTATAGAGAACAGGCCGAAAGCTTGTTCAACAATTATCTGGATCATGCGGAGGCATTTGTAAACAAGACAAAAATAAAGGATAAAAATACCGGTGAGGAGCTGGAACCCGATGAAAAATTCATGAGATCAATAGAGGAGCAAATAGGTATCTCCGATACTGCCGTAAAAGGGTTCCGTTCTGATGTAACCGCTTACATGTTCTTCGTTATGAGAAATGGCGGCAGCCTTGATTATACCAGTTATGAACCTCTAAAGGATGCTATTGAAAAGAAGCTTACCACGTCGGTAAGAGACCTTAGCAGGATTATAACGCAGGCCAAGGTAAGAGATAAGGAGCAGACCCAAAAGTATAACACCATGGTTGAAGAGATGAAAAAGAACGGTTACTGCGACCATTGCTGCAACGTAATACTGAAATATGCTGCCAATAACCTTTGGAAGGATTAATGGGAGGATACAATTATGGCTATATTCAGAGAAAACAACAGTGGCGGGAGGGACCGATCAGCCGAAGACCGACGGAGACACAGGGAATTGGTTGAAGAATCAATAAAAAAGAATCTTGGTAATATAATAGCCGAAGAGAGTATTATTGGAAAAAGCAGGGATAAAAAAATTAAAATACCCATAAGAGGTATTAAGGAATTTCAATTTGTTTATGGTAGAAATAAACCGGGTGTTGGCTCGGGGAACGGGAACGAAAAAAGAGGGGATAAGTTTTCGGGTGAGGCCCAGAATGGTAACGGAAAAGGCAAGGCAGGCAACCAGGAGGGAGAGGAAATATACGAGACCGAAATAACCATCGAAGAGGTAATAAGGTACCTCTTCGATGACTTAAACCTTCCGGATATTGATAAAAAGCAGCTATCCCAGCTGGAGGAAAAAAGCTACAGAAAGCTTGGCTATCAGCATAAGGGGATTCCGCCCAGATTGGCAAAAAAGCGTTCTACCATAGAAAAAATCAAGCGAAAGCAGGCTACTAAACGCGCTCTGAATGAACTCAGACAGGATCAGGGTGAGAAAAATACCGACAATGAAGTTGACAGTATTGACGAGATTGAAAATAATACAAATATAATGTATGAAAATATAGGCGTTAAAGGTTCTGCCATAAATCCAAACTCAGAGACGGCTAAAAATAGATTTCCGTTTATTGAAGATGATTTAAGGTACTACAGGATAAAGGAAGACAATAAAAGGGACTATAATGCGGTTGTACTATGCATTATGGATGTGTCGGGATCCATGGACCAGACAAAGAAGTATCTTGCAAGAAGCTTTTACTTTCTTCTGTATCAATTCCTACAGTTAAAATACACCAATGTGGAGGTTGTTTTTATAGCACATACCACTACCGCCAAGGAAGTTAATGAAAAGGAGTTCTTTCATCGTGGAGAATCGGGCGGAACATATATAAGCAGCGGGTACGAAAAGGCCCTGGAAATAATAGCTGAAAGATACAGCCCGTCGAACTGGAATATCTACGCCTTCCATTGCAGTGACGGAGATAATTGGTCGGAGGATAATAAAAAAGCAGTGGACTCGGCAAAAAGGCTTTGCGAAGTTTGCAACCTGTTCGGTTACGGTGAAATCGTGCCGGGATATTACAGTATGGGAAGCACGATCAAATCAGAGCTTCAGAGTAAAATAGACAGCAAGAATTTTGCCGCCATATCCATAAATAAAAAAGAAGATGTACTACCTGCTTTAAAAAAGCTCCTTGAAAAAGGAGGCACTTCATGAAGAAATATTTCTATTCTACAATATTATCATTTCCGGCAGGGAGCGCAGCTTCTGGCGAAAGGAGGTAGCGTGATGGCCGTGCGAAATATTTAAATTATTTATATTCATAAGTAATTTGAAAACGCACATGGCCAATTAACCTCCTTTATTCGCCTTTTAGCGGATATGGGAGTAGACAAATATCATTACATTTTGTGACCGCTAAGCGGCTCAAAGCCACTAAAGTGGCTTAGGAGGTTAATATGACTGACTTCAGCATAGCAGATTTGGAATATTGGAATGAACGTATTGAACGAATTGCCAAAGATTGCGGACTAGACTACTATAATCAGGAATTTGAAATTATAAATTATGAGGATATGATCGGATATGAGTCCTATGTCGGGATGCCTTCACATTACCCCCATTGGAGCTACGGGAAGTCATATGAAAGAATAAAAACACTACACAAGTATAACCTTACCGGCCTTCCCTATGAAATGGTTATCAACTCAAATCCCTGTCTGGCGTATCTTATGAAGGATAATTCACTTTTACTTCAAGTACTGACAATTGCGCATGTATACGCCCATAACGATTTTTTCAAGAATAACAGGTTGTTTAAACTGGGAACAAAGGCAGAGTATACCGTTGAGATGTTCAAGAACCATGCCAACAGGATAAGAGAATATATATCCGATCCCAGTATAGGATATACGCAGGTCGAAAAGATATTAAATGCAGCTCATGCTGTTAAGCTTCAAACCGAGAGGGTAGTAGAGTTCCAGAATAAAACCTCTAAACCTGAAAAAAATATCTCAGCACTTACCGAGAGCAATAAGGACTTCCCCTATCTTGAGAGGTATTCCTATAGAAGCGACCGAGATGCCGATAATACTCTGCAGGAAATCAAGATACCTGAAGAACCGCAGGAGGATATACTGAAATTTGTAATTGAATACGGAAGACTGCAGGACTGGGAAAAGGATATTTTGGCTATAGTAAGGGAGGAGGCACAATACTTTCTTCCTCAGATCGAAACAAAAATAATGAATGAGGGCTGGGCAAGTTTTTGGCATTACACTATTATGAATAAGCTGGAACTGCCCCAGAGTATGCATATTGAGTTTTTACGAAGACACAACGAAGTAATCCGTCCACTGAAATCAAGTATAAATCCTTACTATATCGGGTTTAAAATATTTGAAAGCCTTAATGAAAAGTATGGGCCAAAAAAAATTTTTGAAATCAGGGAGACCGAAAGGGATCAGTCGTTTATCAGAAGATATCTGACTCAGCAATTATGCAGTGAAATGAACTTGTTTGAGTATGTTACAGCTGGTAATGATTATATGGTTTCGGAAGTGTCGGATGACGAAGGTTGGCAGTTTGTCAGGGATACTCTGTGTAACACTGTTGGAATCGGTAGCATTCCCACAATAAGGGTTGAAGAGTGGAGTCAGAAGGACAACACCCTCATTCTTACCCATGAATACGATGGCCGTGAACTGGAACTAAGCTATGCGTATGAAACACTAAAGCATCTGGTGGATTTGTGGAATGGAAAATTGCTTCTGGTTACTCAGCTTGAGGGAAAGAAAAAGAATATAGCCTGTGACGAGCAAAAGAGAATATCATTATACGGCTAGCCCTTGTTAGCACTCTTGTAGAATGAGTGCTAAAAAACACTTGAAAGTTTATGGCAATAGAGTTATATTATTATTGTTGAAATTTTCATACATAGTAATAAGGAGGTTTATTATGAGACACGAAAGCGGAAGTATTTCAATTAACACAGAAAACATTTTTCCTATTATAAAAAAGTGGCTGTATTCTGAAAAGGATATATTCATCAGAGAACTTGTATCCAATGCCAGCGATGCCATAAGCAAGCTTAAAAAGCTGGATGCTATCGGTGAGGCTGAACTGCCTGAGGATAATAAGTTTGAAATCAAGGTCATAGTCAATAAGAATGATAAGACAATAAAAGTAATTGATAATGGTCTCGGGATGACTGAGGAAGAGGTTAAAAAGTACATTAATCAGATCGCTTTTTCGGGAGCAGTGGATTTTCTTGAGAAATACAAGGACAAGTCTGATGACGGACAAATCATCGGGCATTTCGGACTTGGCTTCTATTCAGCCTTTATGGTTTCAGAAAGGGTGCAGATCGATACACTGTCCTACCAGTCGGGAGCGGCTGCTGTAAGGTGGATAAGTGATGGCGGTACCGAGTTTGAAATGATGGATTCCGACAGAACCGAGAGAGGAACAACCATAACTCTGTATCTATCCGAGGATGGAATTGAATTTACAGATGAATATAAAATGAGATCGACCTTGGAAAAGTACTTTGCCTTCCTACCTTATGAACTGTATCTGGAGGATTCGGCAAAGGCTGCAGAAAAGGCAGAAACTCAAGCCGACGATAAGGCAGATACTGCTGATGATAAAGCTGAAGCTGAAAAGACAGAGCCTAAAAAGCCTGAACCGCTGAACGATACACAACCCTTGTGGCTTAAGAACCCGAAGGACTGTACCGAAGAGGAATACAAGCAGTTTTATACTAAGGTATTCCATGACTTCAATGAGCCTTTATTCTGGATACACCTGAATATGGACTATCCCTTCAACCTAAAGGGAATACTGTACTTCCCAAAACTCAAACATGAATTTGAGACAATGGAAGGACAAATAAAACTATATTACAATCAGGTATTTGTTGCTGACAATATAAAAGAAGTAATTCCCGAATTCCTTCTATTACTGAAAGGTGTTCTTGATTGTCCTGATTTACCGTTGAATGTATCAAGAAGCTTCCTGCAGAACGACGGTTATGTTAGCAAGATATCGACACATATAACTAAAAAAGTTGCCGACAAGCTGACAGCACTTTATGAAAATGAACGTGAAAACTACAATAAGTATTGGGACGATATCAATCCTTTTGTTAAATACGGCTGCATCAGAGAAGAAAAGTTCTATGACAGAGTAAAGGATATAATTATTTTCAAATCCACCAAAGGCGGTTACACAACCTTGAAGGATTACTTGGAGACCAATAAGGAAAAGCACGAGAACAAGGTATTCTATGTCTCTAACGAGAAGCAGCAGGCTCAGTATATCAGATTGTTTAATGAAAACGAAATGGAAGCGGTTATTCTTCCAACCATGATAGATAACCACTTTATACAGCTCCTCGAGAGTAAAATGTCAGGAGTTCGATTCAACAGAATCGATGCCGATATTTCGGATAGTATGAAAAAAGAAAATGCCGGAGTTGCCGAAGCTGATGTAACTTATCTGGAAAAGCTGTTTAAGGCTGCAGTTAATGATGAAAAGCTCAAAATTCAGGTAGAATCTTTGAAAAATGAGTCTGTACCTGCCATGATTCTTTTATCTGAACAGTCCAGAAGAATGCAGGAAATGAGTGCTATGTTCGGCGGGATGGATATGAGCCACATGTTCCCGAAGGAACAGACACTTGTGCTTAACTCCTCAAACAAACTTGTCAAGGCTCTGACTGATATGAAGGCTGATGAAACCAGAAAAGATGAGATCAAGCTTATCAGTGAACACATCTACGACCTGGCTATGATGAGTCACCAGCCTTTGGAACCGGACGCAATGGCCAAGTTCATTGAAAGAAGCAATGATATTTTAATGAAGCTTGTGTAACAGGGGAGACTGTGGTAATAAAAAATTAAAGTGTGAATATTCCGGAGATTAAGAAGTGATTGCAAAAAAGATAATTTCGGTTTAACCGAAATTATCTTTTTTCTCTTTTTTACCTAATATTTTGCTTAAACTGAAACAAATATTTTGTTTCAGTCCTGAGTTAAAACCATAGCAATACATATGCTATAATTGGAGATAGATGGATTGACTGGAGGGATATTCTTGATAAAGTTACATAATGAGCAATACAATAAAGTCATTGACGCACTACTTCCTGTGGAGATCAACACTCTTTTTGCCCAGGCTGTGGTAAAGCAGAAAGCACCTGGTTCAGTGTTTGTGGATAATGAACTTAGCCCGAAAACCTTTTATATTTCCCATTCCTACGGAATGTCACTGCTCTTTGGAGATGTAAACAACGAAGGATTCAACAGTGAACTCAAAGGATATATTCTTAATTCAAAAAAACAACGTACAAAGGTGGAATGGCTTCAGGCATATCCAGAGGCCTGGAACCACGAAATCAGCAAATTGTGCGGAAGTTCAATGATTGAAAGTGCTTCCCTTGAAAGTAATAGTGCCATACCTGACAATATAGACAAACTAGTAAAATGTACCAGAGTTAATTTTAAGTTTGATTATGATTTTTATAATAAGTCCAAAGATGTGTTGTTGAAGCTAAATGAACCTCTATCTGATTCCGGGCTGATAGATATTTCAGGGACGAAAGAGGATACTTTTTTAAATATGCAGGGGTCTGTAATACCAAGATTTTTCTGGAGCAGCCCCGAAATCTTTAAAAGAGTTGGAGCCGGCTTTACGCTCTATTACAATGGCGAACCTGCTTCAACAGCATTCTCCGCATTTGTAGAGGAGAAAAAACTTGAGATAGGAATAGAGACATCAGAGAAATTCCGAGGCAAAGGCTTTGCCATATTAGTATGATGCGCCCTAATTGACTATTGCCTTGAGAGGGGGCTTGAGCCAGTATGGGCTTGCAGACTTGAAAACACCGGATCTTACCAACTGGCTCAAAAACTGGGCTTTGTGCCTTACCTGAATATACCCTATTATAGATTGCCTGTATAGCGGACATGGGCAGAAAAAACAAGGGGGAAGCTCATAATATCTAAGATATAGCTTACGTGTTAACAGAAAGTTCATGAAATTTATAAGGTTTATTAATAATGTTGTCTTAATATAAGTATATAAACTTTTTCATACCTTAAACCCCTTTATCAGTCCCCGTATTATTACTACGGGGCTTTTAATTTATTCATTAATTCTTTTAAGACTTTATTGTAACTTTTTTCAGCTTTAATTCATTTAATAATATAGTTGAATAAATCTATAGGAGTTTTTAGTATGTTTCTTAACAGCTATATTGGTGAGAATATATTTTTGTGTCTAAGGAAGATTGCCGAACAGAATACTGTATTAAATTACTTTTTCGATATTGATAAAATAATCCTGGCAAAATTAATGGATGTGGATGAGATAGGTATCTGGCTGGAAGGGTCCGGAACTATGACAAAGATATTGGATGAGGGTGGCAATGAGATACCGAAAGAGCAGCAAATACCAGAGAAAAGATCAACAAGTATATTAGTGAGGTGGGAATATATTGATGACATTTATGTTCTGAATCCAGGTGAAAATAAAACTAAGCATGTGGGCTTCAGGTTTGATCCTACAAGGGATTGAACAGGAAGTCCGATATGCAATAATTAAATTCCTATATTCTGAAAAAAGAGGCTGTTGCATAACAATATAGATTAATGTATGTTATTAAGAAAGTTATTACGTGAGGACAGCTCATAGAAATGAGGAAGGATGGTTAAAAACAGTTAGAGGAATTTTGTGACAAGAGAATTACTCTAACTGTTTTGTGTCCGCTGCTAATTCTTTTCACTGTCAGTCTGTCTGATTTCCACGCGTCTGATTTTACCGCTGATGGTTTTGGGAAGCTCAGTGACAAACTCTATGATTCTTGGATACTTATATGGGGCTGTTACCCGTTTTACATGGTCCTGAAGCTCTTTAACCAATTCATCGCTTGGTGAATAGTTCTTTGTAAGTACAATAGTGGCTTTTACGATCTGACCTCTTACTTCATCAGGAACGGCAGTAATTGCACATTCAAGAACAGCGGGGTGTTCTATCAAAGCACTTTCAACCTCAAAGGGTCCGATTCTGTACCCGGAACTTTTAATTACATCATCAGCTCTTCCTACAAACCAGTAGTAACCGTCTTCATCGCGCCAGGCAACGTCTCCGGTATAGTAAATATCGTTATTCCATACTTTATTTGTCAGGGCAGCATCTCTGTAATAGCCTCCAAACATACCTGCAGGTCTCCTGTTATGGGTTCGGATTACAATTTGACCTTCTTCACCGTCCTGGACAGAATTACCTTCATCATCCAGCAAATCAATATCATATCCCGGTGAAGGCTTACCCATGGAACCGGGCTTTGGCTCCATCCAGGGATAAGTTGCAAGGGTTACGGTTAACTCGGTCTGTCCAAAGCCCTCCATGAGCTTTAAGCCTGTAGCTTTATAAAATTGGCTGTATACCTCGGGATTCAGAGGTTCTCCGGCTACAGCACAATACTTCAGGTTGCTGAGGTCGAAATTGGACAGATCCTCTTTAATAAAGAAGCGATACATTGTAGGCGGAGCACAGAAGGATGTCACTTTATATTTAGATATAACCTGGAGTAGATCCTTTGGTATAAATTTATTATAGTCATATACAAATACAGCACATCCTGCGAGCCACTGACCGTAAATCTTTCCCCAAACGGCTTTAGCCCAACCGGTATCGGCTACTGTCAGGTGTAATCCGCCTTCAGAGCAACTCTGCCAATACTTGGCGGTCAGAATATGTCCTAGAGGATATACATAATCATGCTGAACCATTTTAGGCATTCCTGTTGTACCCGAGGTAAAATAAAGCAGTGATATGTCACTATTCTGAGAAGCTTGGTCTCCCGTAGGCCTTTCAAATACATTTGAAGATTTGTCAACCTCACTGGTAAAGTCAAGCCAGCCTTCTTTGCTATCACCGACAAGCGCTTTATATTTCAAGCTTGGGGATTTGCTTAAGGCATCCTCAATATGCATAATTACTTCAGGTTCTGAAACCGAAACAATCATTTTTATATCGGCAGCATTTGCTCTGTATACGATATCCTTGCAGGTTAAAAGGTGTGTTGCGGGTATTGTTACAGCTCCAAGCTTATGTAGGGCTAATATGCAGAACCAGAACTCATAGCGTCTCTTTAGCACAAGCATAACTGGGTCACCGCGCCTGATTCCTGCAGACTTGAAGAAATTAGCTGTCTTATCGCTGTATTCCTTGAGCTGTGCAAACGTAAAGGTTGCTTCAGCACCAGTTTCATCACACCATACCAATGCCACTTTATTTGGATCTTTCTTAGCATATTCGTCTACGACATCGTATGCAAAATTAAAATTCTCAGGGATATTAATTTGAAAATTCTGATAGAAATCTTCATAAGATGAGTAATCAACCTGAGAGACATACTTATTTAACATATGTTTTTCCCCCTAGTGCTAAAGAATAATTGCCAGGAATTTGGCTTGTTTTCCGTTCAGGGCTTTCATACCATGATTTGCAGAGGAGTCAAAATAAACTGAATCTCCTTCTTCCAAAACCAATTCATGACCATTTATGATTATTTTTAACGTACCTTCTATAACATAATTAAATTCCTGACCTTTATGAGAATTAAAGTGCACAGGATGATTATCAGTTTCAGCTGTTACAGTTACTATAAAAGGTTCGGCCCTCTTGCCGATGAAATTATTTGCAAGGCTTTGATACTTATAGTGTTCTCTTCTTTCAACATTAGCGCCTTTACCCTTTCTAACTACCTGATAAGTATGAAGTTTTGGATTATCACCTGTCAGAATAGCAGCAAGCTCAACATTAAATCTGTTTGCTACCTGGTAAAGAAAGCTAACCGGAATATCTGTATTTCCACTTTCGTATTCGAGATATGTTTCTTCTGAAATATGAAGCTCTACTGCAAGATCTTGAACCGAAATAGAGGATATTTCACGCAATTCTTTAATTCTCGATGCAATAAGCTTAATTTGTTCAGACATTTAATCACCTTCCTGTAATTAATTTAAGTGATACTATTTTCTATAATAAATTTTTCGACAGTTGAAAAATTATATCTTAATCTATGCATTTATAAACATAGCATATTTACAATAAGGAAGTATATATTGTAAGCAACCTTTTTTACCTACATTTTTAATGTTTTCTGCTCTGTTTAGTAAAATAATGTATAAATATCAAAAACCATTAAAAGTATATTAGAGTGGTCAAAAATCATTAAAGTGAGTCTGGATATTATCGACACATTATGATAGTATAATTGTTATAATTACATAAATCTATAAAATGCTGGGGGCTCAGTGCTATGTCTATCAGTAAAAAAATAATATCGATTGTCATTGGGTGTATAGTTGTGTTGGGGGGCAGTATAACTGCACATGAGATTCTTGGATTTCCGATTATAATATCAGGAATTATATCTGCACTATTTGTAGTAGGAGTTGGCTTTTGGCTGACATATTCACTTACAAAGCCTATAAAAGTTCTACTTCAGGTTGTAGAAAGAACTGCAAATTTTGACTTATCCCATGATAAAACCTATGACAGAATCAAGAACAGGAAAGATGAGATTGGCTTGCTTGCACAAAACCTTTCTTCCATGAGAGGTTCCTTAAGAGATATTTTAAGTCTAATGCTGGAATCCTCAAAAAACATTATGGATAACTCCCAGAAAGTTGAAAAAATGGCCGAGGAGCTAAAAAATAAAACCAATGATACTCTGGAAACAACCGAACATATTTCAGGGTCAATGCAGGAGTCGGCTGCAACCACTCACCAGATCAATTTTGATACCCAGGAAATAATGCAGAATGTTAATCTTATTTCACAAAAATCTGAAGCTGGTGCTGCTTCAGCAAATATGATAAGCGAAAAGGCAAGTGAAATAAAAGAAAGCGCTATTAAATCTGCGGACAACGCAAGTGACGTTTACAATAACGTGAAACAACAGCTAAAATCGGCTATTGATGAGGCAAAAGAAGTTTCTCAGATTGAATTGCTGGCTCAGGCCATTTTACAGATTACAGAACAGACAAATTTACTTTCTCTGAATGCGGCAATTGAGGCAGCAAGAGCAGGGGAGGCAGGTAAGGGTTTTGCGGTTGTAGCTGATGAAATCAGAAAGCTGGCTGATCAGTCCTCTAAAACAGCTGCAGATATTAAGAACATTGTAACAACTGTAAATGAATCTGTAGGTGCACTTACCGACAGTGCCGGTGTTCTACTCGATTTCGTGGATCAGGACGTTCTTTCCGATTACAGAAAGCTCATTGAAACCGGTGAACAATATTACGCCGATTCTGCGAGATTCAGTACTATGATGAATGAGTTTAATGAATCCTCAAAATCTATGAATCAATCAATTTCTAACATCGTTGATGCACTTGAACAGGTTACTGCAAGTGTAAATGAAAGCGCAAACGGTGTTGAGACAATTACGGTAAAAACCGCAGAAATTGCAGAAGAGTTCCAAAATGTACAGGATTCTACTCAGAACAGCCTGATATTCTCAAAGAAGCTTAAAGATCAGGTGTCAAAATTTACATTGTAAAAGCAAACACTTAATAAAAAAGTCGGCGGCTGCCGACTTTTTTATTTGGTTATATAAGCAATAATTGCTTTTTAGTTATGAAGGTTTGAATTATTCCGTTTTAATGGCTTCAAGTGCACTTAGTTTCATTGCCCGCCTGGCAGGCGAAAAGCCGGAAATAAGACCTATAAGAATGGCAAATGCCACTGCGAAAAGTGCTAACCACGGAGGAATTACGGATATTTTACTGCTTTGCTGCTCCATACCCATACCCATACCCATACCCATTCCCATATAAGCGCCATCGTTATTTCCTCCCAGAACATTCAAACCAACTTTGTTCAGTATAAAAGATGCCGCGTAACTCAGAATAATTCCTACTATACCGCCGAACAAACCAATAACACCAGCTTCAAACAGGAACAACTGTTTAATATTTTGGAGTTTGCAGCCTAAAACCTTCATAACTCCAATTTCCCGGGTTCTTTCATATATGGACATTATCATGGTGTTTGTAATACCAAGAGCTGAGATTAACAGTGATATGGCACCAAGGCCGCCTAATACCATTTGTAAAGTCTGCGACTGCTTTTGCATGGATTTTCTTACATCACGAAGACTGTTTGTGCCATAACCCATTTCATCGATTTGCTCTTGAATACTATCAACATCATCAATATCTTCAACCTTTACCATAAGTCTCTCGTAACCCTTGGTTTCAGAATTGGAGGAAGAGACTGAATAATAGGAATCCTGTTGGCCTTTTGTTTGTTTACTTGTGTCTTTTATAAGCTTTTGAAGATATTTTATATCCATGAATATTGAGTAATCATTATTGTCATTACCATTAGTCTGGACTAATAAGCCGGTTGCCTTCAGTTTATACAGTATTGAAGGTTTTTTTGAAGTTTCGTCACCACCCAATCCCTGCTGCCGTCTTTCACCATAACGCATATCGAAAGTTAACTGCAGCTTCTCGGAGAGGACTTTAACTGGAGTAGTTTGTGGTGAATACATAAGTTTAGGATTATAAAAATTCATAGGAATACTTCCACCAACCACTATGGAATCTATATCCCCTTCTTTTAACAAGGCACCTTCTGCAATTTTATAATCAAAGTTAGCCATTTGACTTGAATCAATTCCAATGATAGAGCAAAAGGTTATCTTTTTACCTGCTATGAGCTTTCCATATGTCTCCAGAATGGGTGTAACACCGGCAACCCCTTTTAAAGCCTTGATTTTAGCAATGGTTGTATCATCCAGAATGATATCCTTCTGTGAAAACGACTCACCCCTGCCTTCAGCAAAGTTTTTGTATTTTGTAACATTGATTATATTTATACTTCCCATTTGCTTTATTTGCTGGTCATAGCTTTCATTCATGCCCAGGCCCAGCGAAACCATGACAACTATGGCTGCCGTACCTATAACAACACCAAGCACGGTCAGCATGGTACGGGTTTTTCTGCGGAACAGGTTTTTTAAACCCATGATGATAATATCAAATTTCCTCATCGAACATTAATTCCTTTCTTGCCTTTATTCTTTTACGAATAACAAGAACAACCATAACAATAACGGCTAAACCGACAACTCCACCAACAATATAGGCCCAGAGCGGTATTTTCTTTGCAGAGGGATCGGCAGGAGGCTGCCCGTCTAGGCCGGGTTCCTGGGGTACGGGCATCTCGACTACATTTGCAGAAATTTCTTTTCTTACTTCGTAAGCTTTTCCGGCCGCGTCCTCATATGTAAACAGAATACTTCCCGAAAGCGTTCCGGGGGCATCAGGGATTATTGTTCCGTCAAAAGAATCAGTTTTACCCGGTTCAAAGTTGCCTACAAAATAACTAGAGCCCTCAACCTTGAATTGACCATCAAGCTTTATCATCAGATTGTACAGGGTAGATTTACCCATGTTGTAGAAACTAATGTTTACAGGTATAGGATTACCAACAAAGGCTTCGCTTGAAATATTCAGTTCACCGATTGTCAGTCTTTGAGTTTGTTGCAGAGGTATTCCTATAGTATCTTTATTCGTATATGCAGTACCTTTATCGTCTTCATATTCATAATTGATACTGAGCATATACTGCTTTGCCGCAGCATCAGGTTTTGATGACAGGACTATTTTTTTCTGCACCCTTGATTTTGGAGAAATACTGTCAATATAGAATGAATTCGAATCAACGGTTGTAAAGGTTCCGTCATCAGAAGCTATAGAAACCTTTACATTTTGAATTTTTGCCGATTTACTTGTATTCAGGATTGACAGGCTAAGCGTAAAATCCTGACCTGCATTTAAGGTCTTCGGTTCTATGCTGTATTTATCAATTATTAATCTTGGCACCGTCTTTCCGGATTTGTTTTCCACGTATAAACCCACATACTGCGATACAGTCTGTTTGGTAACCGTACCCGAAGCAGAAATATCATATTCTACATTTATTGCTACCGGATAATTTTTTGTGACTGCATCATCTGAAACGAACAGCTGAAATTGGACATTTTTTGGGTCATCCTTTTTCAGTGTGGGAATAATAATTGTGTTTTGGGTTCTCGGTATTATCTCTTTGTCGGCTATAACAGTGACTTTGACATTCTTTGCATCTTCAGTTCCTGTATTTACTACATCAAAAGCTATCATAGCGTTACTTCCGGGGAAAAGTGTCGAATCAGGTGAAACTATATTTTTCAGCTCTATTATAGATTGTGTATCTGAACCCTGAACAGTGATAAAGAATTCCATTTCCTCTGAACGGGCTGTACCCGATGCATCTGTATAATCAACTTTTATTTTTAAATTATTAGCACCTGCTTCGATTTTTTTTGAAGCGGATAAATTGTATGTAAAGGTTGAGGTATCATATCCGTAAATTTTTGATTTGGTTATTTTGTTGGTAGCACCAATGCTGCTGAAACCGTCATTTTTTAAGCCTAACAGTGTAACTGATACATTTTTTGCAGTTAAGGTTCCTTCATTTTCAAGAGCGATATCCAACTGAAAGTCTTCACCGGGACGGACTGGGGAAGGATTTGTAGCTATAGATTTCAATATTAATTTTGGGATGGCATTGCTTTCTTCTGTTTTTAAATACCCTGTTTCAGTAGTACTGAAATAATCATTATAAGTATTATAGAATTGAATATTGAATTTAATAGGGTAGGTTTTAGTTGATGCACCCGGACTAATTCTAAAGGTGAAGGTTACCTCCTTGGTCTCATTGGGCGAAATTGACTCAATGGTTTGTGACAGGTTCATTGTTTCGATTACAACAGGTACAGAGTCATCAAGAACTGGAGAAATGACTACTTTTTTTGCTACAAACTGACCGGCATTCTTTATTGGTAGAGTGTAGGATAAATCAGAACCTGCTTGTCCCGAGGGGATTGCAGAATTGCCGGCAATGATTAATCTGGGTGCTTTCTTGCTGGTATCAACAGGAGTTGTTGATGTAGTATCCGGTACCGCTTGTGAAATATTTATATAGTCGGAAATCTCGGCTTCAACAGAATTTTTTTTATAATGAATAATTACATTAAGTCTTTTTGACCCTCCGTTAAATACGAAGGTGGTTAAGGGGGTTTGATTTGAAGTAACCAGCAAGGTTGTTCCTCCATCCTTTAGGGAAAAAGATGAACCGGTGATCTCCACGAAGTCTATTACAATACCTGAACCGTTAATTCTGAAATTCATAGTCATATCGAAAGTGTCACCATCTGTAAGTGTCTTAGCATCTATTATGTTATAGCCGCTTAAAACCACATCCTTTACTTCTGCCTTGACCGGTGTAATATTAAATAAAAGCTCTGATAATATAAATAGACACATTAATACTAAAGATAGATATTCTTTTAGTGTTCTCATAAGTTTTCCTCCAAGCTATACTTTTTTGATTATTATTTTGTTTATAGCTCCCACACTAATCACAAATGCGGGTTTTTGATTCAATTTTTTCAATATTTCCGTCCAAAATATGTATTATTCTATCAGCATACTTGGCAATATTGACATCATGGGTAACGATAATTAAAGTCTGATTGCTTTTCCTGGCAATTTCTGTGATAAGATTCATAACCTCGCTTGTGGTTTTTGAATCAAGATTTCCTGTTGGCTCATCAGCAAAAACTATTTCTGGATTACCGACAAAGGCCCTGGCAATCCCGACTCTTTGCTGTTGACCTCCGCTCATCTGGGATGGTTTTCTGTTGTCATGAGTTTTCAACCCGACAGAATTCAACATCTGCTTTGCTTTTTTATCTCTTATCCAGCGGGGGATTCCCTTAAAAGCCAGGGGCAACCCAACATTTTCCAAAGCAGTAAGGTTTGGCAGCAGATTATAAGACTGAAAAACAAAGCCTATATATTTCTGACGGAAAAGGACAAGCCTTTTTTCATCTAATATTTCAATATGAGTGTTCTTGATAATAATTTCTCCCTTGGTGGGTTTTTCAAGACCGGCCATAAGATTCAGCAGTGTAGACTTTCCCGAACCTGATGTTCCAAGAAGGCAGCAAATTTCTCCCTTACCTATGGAGAGATCAATATTCTCAAGAGCTGTGACCTTTTCATTGCCAACTCTATAAATCTTACGGATACCTTTAACCTGAATTATATTATCCAATAACTAATTTCCTCCTTTGTATGATATTCCCTAACTATATTTTGACGTACTTGTTTGATAAATGTTCCATTTTTTTAGAAAATTTTTCTACCTCTATTGTATAAAAATGGCGAAAATTGGATGACTATTTCACAAATTTACTATATAATATAAATATTAGTAATACAAGTATTTCAGGCTGTATACTATGACCTTTTCTAAACTATCTGATAAGGCGGGCGAATTACTACAATGGAGAAGATATACGTAGGGGTTGATGAAAATATTATAGGCTGCTACCTTGGAGAAGATGTTTATTCCGTTGGAGGAAACATGATTGTTCCTTTAAATACAATTATAACCGAGCACATTTTACAAAAACTTCTCGACTTCAGAATAGACAAGGTTTTTATATATAATTCAAACCCCATTCACGGCGATGATTACTTATCTGACAAAAATTTAAATGAAGAACAAAAGAAGTACATAGAGGATGTTAATACAGCAAAGAAAATGATTCAGGATCTGGCCTCGGGAAAAGAACTGGATTTTGGCAAGGCCGAGGATATTTCAGAACATATTTACAGCAAAATAAATGATTGCAGTTCCCTTATGGATTGTGTCAATTCAGTCAGAATAGCTGATGCATATACATATTCACATTTGGTGAATGTATCGGTATACTCCATGCTTTTGGGAAAATGGCTGGGCTTTAGCAAGAAGCAGCTAAAGGATGTGGTAATGGCAGGGCTGCTTCACGATGTAGGCAAGGCTCATATTCCTCAGGAAATTCTAAATAAAAAGGGTCCTCTGACAGAGCAGGAATACGAGATAATGAAAAGGCATACAGTTTATGGCTATGAAATAGTTAAGAATTATAAAGAGATAAATATGGATATTAAACGGGCTGTAATAATGCACCATGAAAAGGAAAACGGTACAGGTTATCCTTTTGGTATCAAGGGCTCCCAAAAAAACCTTTATTCCAAGATAGTAACAGTATCAGATATCTTTGATGCTATAACCTCCGAAAGAGTATACAGAGGAAGGCAAACTCCATTCACTGCCTTTAAGGAACTTGAAAGTGTGGGTTTTGACACGGTTGATCCGAAGATAATGATGGTCATGTTCTCAAATATGCCCAGTTATTATGTTGGCTCCAAGGTGAAGCTAAAAAATGGGGAGATCGGAGAAGTTGTATATGTTCCAAACCAGTGCGCCTATGCTCCGGTTGTAAAAGTAAATGAAAACTATATGGATTTTTCAGTGGAAAAAAACGAGCTGATTAAAGAATTTTTATAGCAGTATCTTTATAAAAGTATTAACCGCTTTTGAAAGCATTACATTTTTCATAGTAACAATTCCAACTTCTCTCTGAGGCAATTTTTCCCTTGTTTCCAACTGGAATAACCGTCCGCTTTTTATATGCTCAATAGCACTGTTTTTTAGAACATAGGCAATACCAGTCCCGATTAATGCAAACTCAACAAGGAGGTCCAGGCTTTCAAGCTCTATTTCAGGAGTGCAGGCAAGACCTTGTTCTGCAAAAAAGGTGTCAATGGCTTTACGTGTTGAACTGTCTGAGGGAAGCATAACCAGAGGATTATTATTCAATTCTTTAAGGGGCACTTTTCTATTCTTAAGCTCCGAGTATTTTTCTGATGCAACAAAAATATCCTCGACCGTTATAAAGGGTACTACCGAATAAAATTGCGTATTTACAGGGAGTGTTGAAATAACCATATCTACAAGACCGTTTTTTAATACCTCCAACAGCTGCGGAGTGGTACGGTTGACTACCTTTATAGCTATTTGAGGATATAGCTGACCGAATTTTTTGATATAGGGCATCACGAAGTACTTACATATGGAATCGCTTACCCCGATTCTTATTTCACCTGACTTAAGCCCTTCTAACTCCTGGAGCTTTGATTCCCCGGTTTTTAAATAGTTAAAAGCCTGTGACACATAGCTGAACAGCATTTCTCCCTCAGAAGTCAGCTGTATTGTTCTTGCCTTTCTGAAAAACAGAGTTACTCCCAGTTGTGTCTCCAGCTGCTTAATGGACTGGCTCACTGCGGATTGTGATATAAACAGCTTTTTAGCTGCAGCAGAGAAGCTTTTATTCTCGGAACAATAATAAAAAATCTTATATAATTCAAAATTTATATCCATTAGTTCTCCTAATACATACTATTAATAATATTAATTTTACTAATATATTTTATCATATTATAATTAACATATCAGCTTGTTTTTATTGAATTATGTATATTAGATATAAATATTATTTCGGATTTGGATAATTATTTAATTCCAATGTAGAGAAACTGGTTATATAAGTCTGCTAATATTTGCTCAGCATGCCAATGCATGCGGATAGGAGAAAACATGAGAAGCATGGTAAAAAGACTGTTTGTTGAAAAAAAGAAACCTTATGATGTGGAAGCGCAAGGGCTTATGTCCGACTTAACCGAAACACTGGGCATCAAAGCTTTGGAATCGGTAAAGATAATAAACCGCTATGATATTGAAGGAATCAGTGATGAGGAATATCAAATGGCACGAAATACTATCTTCTCTGAACCACCGGTGGATTTGGCTTATGATGAAGAATACTCTATTCCTGCCGGCTGTAAAACATTTGCTGTGGAATACCTGCCTGGTCAGTACGATCAGAGAGCCGACTCAGCTGCCCAATGTATTCAATTACTGACACAAGGCGAAAGACCTGAAATAAAGGCTGCCAGAGTTATTGTACTCGGTGGAGCCATTACACTGCAGGATCTTGAGGCTATCAAAAAGTACTATATAAACCCTGTTGAAAGTCAGGAAGCAAAAATGGAAAAGCCTCAGACACTTAAGACCGAGGTTGAACAGCCTGAGGACGTCGCAACCATTACCGGCTTTATCAACATGGACGTCAAGCAGCTGTCCGAGCTTCTGAAGGAGATGGGTTTTGCCATGTCCTTTGATGATATTGTGTTCTGTCAGGGGTATTTCAAGAATACAGAAAAAAGAGATCCTTCAGTAACTGAAATGAGAATGATAGATACTTACTGGTCGGATCACTGCAGACATACTACCTTCCTTACCTGCATCGATAGTGTAAAGTTTGGGGAAGGCAAATATACCAAAGTGATTGAAGACACCTATAAGGACTATATGGCAGTCAGAGAGGAAATATACAGAGGACGTGAGGATAAGGATGTCTGCCTTATGGATGTTGCCCTCATGGCAATGAAAGCTCTAAAAAAGCAGGGGAAGCTGGAGGATCTGGATTTATCCGATGAAATCAACGCTTGCAGTATAGTAGTTAATGCAGATATAAATGGTAAGAACGAAGAATGGCTTGTTATGTTCAAGAACGAAACACACAATCATCCTACAGAAATAGAACCCTTCGGGGGAGCTGCAACCTGTCTCGGCGGCGCCATCCGGGATCCGTTGTCAGGAAGGGTTTATGTATATCAGGCTATGAGAGTGACCGGAAGCGGCGACCCCAGAACTAGTATGGAAGATACCATTCCAGGTAAGCTTCCGCAGAAGAAAATCACTACCGGCGCCGCCTCTGGCTACAGCTCCTATGGAAACCAGATCGGTCTTGCAACAGGCCAGGTCGCCGAAATATACAATGACGGTTATGTTGCAAAAAGGATGGAGATCGGAGCTGTAATAGGTGCTGCGCCAAGGAAAAATGTTGTGCGTATGCAGCCCGCAGCCGGAGACAAAATAATCCTCCTTGGAGGAAGAACAGGAAGAGACGGCTGCGGAGGAGCAACAGGTTCTTCAAAGGCTCACACCGAAGAATCACTGGTAGCCTGCGGTGCGGAAGTTCAAAAGGGTAACGCACCTACTGAAAGAAAAATACAGCGTCTTTTCAGAAATCCCGAGGTAAGCACGCTGATAAAAAGATGCAATGACTTTGGTGCCGGAGGTGTATCAGTTGCTATCGGTGAACTGGCTGACGGTTTGGAAATAAACCTTGATATGGTACCAAAGAAGTATGAAGGACTTGACGGAACAGAACTGGCTATTTCTGAATCACAGGAAAGAATGGCAGTTGTGGTTGACGGGGCAGATGTGGATAAATTTATCAAGCATTCAAATGATGAAAATCTTGAGGCTGTTGTTGTCGCTGAAGTTACTGCCGCTCCGAGACTTAAGATGAATTGGAGAGGTAAAAGGATAGTGGATTTAAGCCGCGAATTCCTTAATTCAAACGGTGCGAAGCAAAGAATAGATATTGAAATAGCGGCTCCTGAAGAGGAAAGCTATTTTGACAAGTACAGTAATATAATAGTAGACGATCTGACAGAAAAATGGGTTGCTAATTTGCAAAACCTTAACAGATGCAGTCAGAAGGGACTTGTAGAACGCTTTGACTCCACAATAGGTGCAAATACGGTGTTGATGCCTTTCGGCGGCAAGACCCAGCTGACACCTGCAGAAGGAATGGCTGCTAAACTTCCGTTAATGAAAGGTGACACTACTACCGGAACCTTAATGTCCTATGGCTATAATCCTGAAATTTCAATGTGGAGTCCATTCCACGGAGCAGTGTTCGCCGTGGTGGAATCAGTAGCAAAGATTACAGCTATGGGCGGAGACTATAAAAAGATCAGACTGACTCTTCAGGAATATTTTGAGAAACCCGGAAAGGACGCAAAACGCTGGGGTAAACCGCTAAGTGCCCTTTTAGGAGCATATTATGCCCAGATGAAGCTCGGAACTGCTGCTATCGGAGGCAAGGACAGTATGTCCGGGAGCTTCAATGAACTGGATGTACCGCCTACACTGGTATCCTTTGCGGTAGACACAATTAATGTAAATAATGTTGTTTCAAATGAATTCAAAGCAGTCGGCAGCAAGGTTGTGCTTTTAACTTTAGGATTGGATAAAAATAACCTGCCTGATTTTAAAGAGCTGGATAAGATTTATAGCGCTGTTCATAAAATGGCGGCTCTAAAGACCATATTATCTGCAAGTTCTGTTAGAGAAGGGGGTATAGCAGAAATTATAAGCAAAATGGCCTTTGGTAATATGATAGGTTTTGAATTTGCTGATAAAATTGACGCAGCTCTATTGTTTAAGCCTCTCTATGGCTCAATTGTACTTGAACTCTCTGAAAGTGCTGATATAGGGGCAGCTTTTGCGGGCTTAAACTATACATTACTCGGAACTACAGCTGCCAATAACGAAATAGCTGTAGGAGGGATAAAAATGTCTCTGAGCATGCTTGCTGAAAAGTGGCAGGCACCACTGGAGAAGATATACCCTACAAAGGTCAGACAGAAGTTTGAAGCTCCAGTTGAATATAGCTATGGAGCCGGCACTAAGGTTAAGCCCACTGTAAAAGTTGCCAAACCGAGAATATTCATACCCGTATTCCCTGGGACAAACTGTGAGTATGACACAAGGAAGGTATTTGAAAATGCCGGAGGAATTGTTGAAACACTTGTAATAAAAAATTTGTCTCACAATGATATAGAAGAATCCATTAAAGAGATGGAAAGATTAATAAACAATTCCCAGATCATAATGATACCGGGCGGCTTCAGTGCCGGAGACGAACCCGAAGGCTCAGGTAAATTCATTGCTACTGCCTTCAGAAATCCTGTTGTAAGTCAGGCTGTAATGAAGCTACTCAAACAGAGAGACGGCCTTGTTATGGGAATATGTAACGGCTTCCAGGCTTTAATAAAACTCGGTCTGCTGCCCTTTGGAGAGATCAGGGATATTGATGACAGCTGCCCGACGCTGACCTTTAATACTATCGGACGCCATCAGAGCTGTCTCGTTAATACAAAGATAGTATCAAACCTATCCCCATGGCTGAACAATGTTAAGGTCGGAGATATTCACAGCATAGCCATATCCCATGGAGAAGGACAATTTACCGCTAGCGAAGGGGTATTGAAAACACTTGAAGCCAATGGACAGATAGCCACCCAGTATGTAGACCTGAATGGCAAACCTACTTATGATATAAGCTTTAATCCAAACGGCTCAATTAATGCTATTGAGGGTATCACAAGTCCTGACGGAAGAGTATTCGGAAAAATGGGTCACTCTGAGAGAATAGGAACCAACCTGTATAAAAATGTTCCGGGAGAAAAGGATCAACAGCTGTTTAAAGCTGGAGTTGATTATTTCAGAAGTTAATTATTCTATCTATCCTTGGATTATGTTAATATAACTAGGTTGGGAAAAGTGATTTATGTGAATTTATAGCGGTTTATATTATGAGTACTGAATAAACACTGAAAGTAAGGTGGTGCAAATATGACCAGTAAAAATATAATCAGGTATACAGCTATGTTTTTTCTTTTTGCATATCTTGTATTATTGACCTATCTTACTTTCTTCAGTTCCCATTACGGCAGGGGAAGTGAACATAAAGGAATAAATCTGATTCCGTTTTCAACAATAATGCATTACCTGTCAGGCAGCATGGGAATCCGAAATGTGGCAGTTAATTTGGCAGGAAACATAGCGGCATTTATGCCGCTGGGTTTCCTTTTGCCTTTTATCAAAAGCATGAAAATCAACAAAGTAATAATTATCACCCTTCTTGTAACCTTTTTAGTTGAGATAACACAATATTTGACATACACAGGAATAAGCGATGTTGATGATATATTGCTGAATCTCCTTGGAGGTGTTATTGGCTATTTCATTTCAAGAGCATTGAGCTCTCTTTGGAATATCTTCATTTAATAGAATACGGACGATATTTCCCTTACTAGAAATATTTATTAACTATTTCAGCTGTTTATTTCCTTATTATTCTATAATCTGCTTCAGGAATAATAATATATATTATATGGCATACTTGCTAATATTATTGTTCCATGAACAGGCCCAATGGATTTAGTTTCCTTGCAGACATTAGAAAAAAATGTTATTATGGAACCAGTTAAATGTACTTAATCACAATTTAACTGGGGTGTTGGTGACACAGGGGAGTTAGCGTGAAAAATGCATACATGAGTTCGCGCTAACATCAATATTTCGCGCTACGAAAAGCCACTGCGTGTCTTTACATAACTATTTTTGTACGCGCTTTGCGCGTAGATGGGAGGAATTATGAAAATATCATTTTCTACGCTGGGATGTCCTGGCTGGAGTTGGGAAGATATGCTCGCTACTGCTAAGGATATAGGCTTTGACGGTATCGAAATTCGGGGTATAGGAAATGAGCTTTATGTTCCAAAAGCCAAGCAGTTCTCAGCAGATAATATCGATCTGACGATGAAGAAACTAAATAAAATAGGTCTTGAAATTCCTTGCCTTACATCTGCAAGCTATCTATTTGATAAATTAAATATTGATAAATACATTCAGGAAGCTCTGGATTATATTGAATTGGCTAACAAAATCGGAACGACCTATGTCAGGGTGCTGGGAGATGCGCAACCTCATGCAGGAGAGGTGGATATTGACTTTGTTGTAGAAAATTTAAAGAAACTAGCTCCTAAGGCAAAAGAGAAGGGTGTTAAGCTTTTGGTTGAAACCAACGGAGTTTTTGCTGATTCGAAAGTATTAAAGGCTGCTATTGAAAAGGTTGGCTCTGAAGGTGTAGGAGTTTTGTGGGATGTACATCACCCAATAAGATTCTTTAGTGAATCCATAGAGGAAACCTATGATAATTTAAAGAGTTATATTTGCTTTATTCACATAAAGGATTCTGTTGTTATTGACGGTGTTATAAAGTATAAAATGATGGGCTGTGGTGATATCCCCATAAAGAGTATTGTCAGACTGCTAAAGGAAAATGACTATAATGGCTATTTGTCACTTGAGTGGGTGAAGAGATGGTGTCTTGATCTCGAAGAACCGGGAATAGTCTTTTCACATTATGCAGGTTATATGAAGGGTCTGTTTGAATAATACTGTAACGGATCCATGTAATTGGCAATTTTGCCCCTAATGCAACAAGTAGTTAGAATTTCAAACATTGAGCCTGTCCATTCCGTAAGAGGAGTGGGCAGGAAATAATTGGGTTAAAATGGAAAATGTGGTATTATTCTTGCAATATAAGTTTTGCAGGAGAAGCCATGAAAAGGATACTTATTTATATTTCTATTATTTTTACAATTCTTATCTCAGGCTGCGGTCAACAGTCTGTTGCAATTCACAAACAGGGCTCTTACCAGTTCGGAAATTTACAAATTAAACTAACAAAAGAAGTCAGGACGCTTAAGGTTTCAATAGATTCCGGAACACTTCAGATATACTGCTGGGACAAGCCTGTCATAAATGTAAAAACAAAGCATACTGTGCGGGACAATAAAACCGTGGAGCAGCTTCAAAAACTTCTTGAGAATTTCAAAGTTGAAACAAGTATTAAAGAAGGTACCTGCCATATTGCTGTAAACTATAGCGGTAATATAAAAAATCCTAAAGATGTGCTTTCTGAAATAGAACTTACAATTCCCCGCCGGATTAATTCATTGGAGATTTCGCAGGAGCAGGGTAATTTTATTATGCAGGATTTTTTTGAAGGAAATATCAATGCATCACTTAATGCTGTGAGTACAGAAATCAAGTCATTATCCGGTGGACTGGTCCTTCATTGTTCAAAAGGTAATGTTCATCTTAACTCAGGAAAACTGACCGGTGGTTCCGAGATAAAAGTCGACGCAGGAAACCTGTATATAAAGACGGAATGTCAAAAAAAATGCAACTATTCCTTTGAAACTGAAACCGGCAATATTGAATTAGCTTTTCCAAAAGCAGCAGGTCTGACCCTGGATGTGTTTGGAACAATAGCTCATAACCAATTTACAGGTTCCGAGGGAGATATCAATGTAAAAGTAAGTTCAAAATTTGGTAAAATATCAATTAATGGCTATTAAAATATGTAAAAATTGAAAGAAAATAACAAATATAGAAAAAATATGTTGACAAACGCTAAATATGTAATATAATGGAATTAGCAATAACCTTCTTTATTCATATCCGGTAAACTTAAAAAGATTATTACAAAAGAAACTGGAGAAAGCTAATGTCACTCATAAAATTAATGATTCTGGACGATGATGATGAATACTCGTTCAATTTGTGTAATTCTCTTACCCATAATTTTTCTGAGACCTTGCTTGTCAATTATTGCAGTAATTCCTTCGACATTGAGGAATGGATAAAAAAGATTGATCCCGATATTGTCCTAACCTGTGAAAAGTATTATACCGAGGTCAGAAAATTATATCGAAAAAGCATATTGATTTTATCCTCGGGGAAAAGCAGCAGCGGTGTCTCGGATATTCCTTCAATTTTTAAATACAAAGACGTAAACAAAATTGCTGGAGATATTATAAATAGTTTCATAAACGCAGGAAATGTTATTAAGACATCGGGAGAGAAAGGCACTAAAGTAATATCGGTGTATTCAGCTTCCGGAAATGTAGGAAAAACATCAATAGCAGTTGGAATTAGTACTATTTGCTCTCTATCCGGTCTTAAAGTCTTCTATTTAAATCTTGAGCAGTTTCAATCAACAAATTTCTTTTTTTCAAGCGAATCCGAATTTTCCATGTCTGAAATAATCTATTACCTGAAAGAACAAGACAAAAATTTGGTACCCAAACTATCAGCCATGAGATGCCAGGACCCATCAACAGGTGTGTTTTATTTTAAGGAAGCAAATAATTCCTTTGAAATAAATGATTTAACTCCCGGTGATATTAACTTTCTGATTAATACACTCAGGGAGTGCGGACAGTACGATATTATCATAATCGATACCGATTCACGACTGGACAGTAATTCGTTGGAAGTTCTCAATGCAGCCGATGAGATTATTTATGTTTTTATCGATGAGGAAATTTGTTTACATAAAACAATTATTTTCTTCGAGAGTCTCAAAAAGCTTTCAAATTCTTCCACTCAATATACTTATTTGTATCACAAGATTATTTATGTAGCAAATAAAGTGTCTGGTCAGGGCCTCTCATTATTCTACAAATTATTATCCAACGAAAAACCACTTTGTGAAATTCAGTTCCAAGAGCATTTCAATTCTAAAAACTTCAGAATAATGGGAGGACCTGAAATAACCCATGCATTAAAAAAGATTACCGGCAGATATGTGATTTGATTTAACTACATCGGAGCCTGGAGGATTAAACAGTTGAACAAAAAGCTTTTAGGTGAAATTAAGCAGTCTATTAATGATAAGATTGATTTAAAGCGGGATTTTACTGATGAGGATATTATTGAGATAATTGAAAAAACTGTTTTTGAAAAATCTAAGGAAGTAATTTTGAAAACAAATGAAAAGAAAGAAATAATATCTGCTGTTTTCAACTCCCTGAGAAGGTTGGATATACTTCAGCCTGTACTTGAAAATCCCGAGATCACAGAAATCATGATCAATGGTCCCAATGATATATTTATTGAAAAGAACGGAAAAAGCTACAGGCTGGAGCTTCAGTTTGAATCCATTCAAAAGCTGGAGGATATTATCCAGGTAATGGTAACTACTGTTAATAGAACGGTTAATGAATCAACTCCCATTGTCGATGCCAGACTTAAAGACGGTTCAAGAATAAATGTAGTTTTACCCCCTATTGCACTTAATGGGCCAATTGTAACTATCAGGAAGTTCCCTGATAAACCCATAAGTATTGAAAAACTCATAGAAATTGGTTCTTTAACTCAGGAGGCTGCCGATACCCTGAAAAAATTTGTAGTTGCAAAGTACAACATATTCATAGCCGGGGGAACAGGGTCTGGGAAGACGACTTTTCTTAACGCTTTATCAAATTATATCCCCGGAGATGAAAGAGTTATTACCATTGAAGATTCAGCTGAACTTCAAATTATTAATATCCCCAACCTTGTCAGACTTGAGACAAGAAACGCAAATCTGGAGGGGCGGGGAGAGATAACTATAAGGGATCTGATAAGGACCTCTCTGAGAATGAGACCGGAAAGGATAATTGTTGGTGAAGTACGAGGTCCTGAAGCAATTGATATGCTACAGGCAATGAATACAGGCCATGACGGTTCACTATCCACCGGTCACGCTAATTCCACTTCTGATATGCTTTCCAGGCTGGAAACAATGATTTTAAGCTCGTCGACACTGCCCCTTGAAGCAGTACGTAAACAGATAGCTTCAGCAATTGATATTATCATATTTCTTTCAAGACTTAGAGATAAATCCAGGAGAACAATGGAAATATCTGAAGTATTAGGCCTTGAGAAGGGACAGATCAAGCTGAATCCTTTGTTCACCTTCGAAGAAACTCATACAGACAATATCGTTTCATCCGACAGGGTTGCCGGATGTCTTAAAAGAACTTCAAATTCTTTGGTTAATACACAAAAACTCCGAAATTCCGGAATATTTGAGGAACTATAACAATAGTAACATTCCTGAAAAACAGAAATTTTTGAAGGAGGGTTGTACTCTGCAGGACTATAATATTTATATAATTACTACAAGGTGGAAGTTGTTTTATATTTTAACAGCATTGGCAGCTGTTTTTGGTGTTTCGTACTTGTTCTACAGAAGTGTTGTTCTGGCAGGTATTCTCAGCCCTCTTGGTATCCTTTATCTGAAATATAAGAGAAAACAGTTAACAGACAAGCGAAAGAATGAATTAAACCTACAGTTTAAAGATCTTCTGACCTCTCTGGCCTCCTCACTGTCAGCCGGTAATGCTATAGAAAATGCCTTTAGCAGCGCATTGGTTGATTTGCTTGTACTCTACCCCAGCGAAGAAGCCAGTATTATCAGAGAAACCAGAATAATAATTCATAAGCTCTCTTTGAATGTGACAGTAGAGGAGGCCATTAAGGATTTGGCTAAAAGGTCAGATTTGGAGGATATACACAATTTTTCCGATGTCATTAGCATTTGTAAGCGAACCGGAGGAAATTTAATTGAAGCAATAAAAAATGCTTCGGGTATTATCAGTGACAAGATTGAGATGAAACAGGAAATAGAGACCCTTTTATCTTCCAGAAAGTTTGAACAAAAAATTCTGAATATTATGCCTGTAGCAATGATATTAGTATTATCGGTAACCGCTAAGGACTATATCAGCCCGATTTTTAACACAGTACAGGGAAAAGCTGCCATGACGGCATGCCTGATGCTGCTTTCGGGAGCATATGTTTTATCCAATAAAATTATGAATATTCGGTTGTGAGGTTGCATGTTTTTACTGAAAATTATTACCTTATTGGTTTTAGCAGGAAGCATAACGTACTTACTTGTTGTACTTTTTACGAAACGTTCTGAATACTCCGATTACATAAATCCACTTGATAAAAAGGAGTTTTCATTAAAAAGTTTTTTCCCCATTGGGTTTTTTATTCTCGACAGGCTCAGCTATTCTTTTAATACTTCCTATGACAGGAAAATACTTAGTTACCTTTCTGAAATATACGGACAGGAGTACTCTGCTTTTTATGTTAGGGTTATGTACGCAAATAAAATAGTACTAATAGCTTTATTCATTATCATTGAGCTTATAACCGGGCTTGTTACAGGTTATGATCCCACATACCATGTCTACGTCTTATTACTGCTTGTGCTGCTTTTGTTTTCCCAGGATCAGAAACTTGGCAGCAAAGTGAAGAAAAGAAGATTAGAGATACAGCTGGAATTTCCCAATTTTATCAATAAGTTGACCTTGTTGTTAAATGCTGGCTTGACCATGTCAAAGGCCTGGGAAAAAATCTCGTCCGACATTAAGCCGAATAATTGCAATAGTTCCTTTTATTCTGAGGTTCATAAGACTGTAGCCGATATCAAAGCAGGAAAAAACGAGGCCGAAGCGTACAGCCAGTTTGCGAAGAGGGCTAAAACTCCGGAAATATCAAGACTTATGTCTACAATCCTACAAAATACCAAAAGAGGCGGAACTGATTTGGTTCTTTCAATGAGACTGCAATCCAATGAATGCTGGGAGATGCGTAAAAATGCCATAAGAAGACTTGGAGAAGAGGCATCCACCAAGCTGCTGTTTCCAATGATGATTATGTTTTTTGCGATTATTATAATTGTTGTAACCCCTGCCATTCTCTCCATGCGGGGAATATCATCAGAGTTTTAATGCTAATGGTGCCTATTAAAAAGATCAGAAATAATCATATACACATAGATTGGCTGATATTAAATACATAAAAAGGAGGTTTTAAAGATGATCCCTATATTCAAGAGGTTTTTGGCAGAGGAGGACGGCATGGGTACTGTTGAGGTGATTATTATTATTGCAGTATTAGTGGGCGTAGCACTACTTTTCAGAAAACAACTTATAAATTTTGTTAACTCAATAATTAATAACCTGTTCCCTGATGCGAGCAAGCTGGAAAACAATAAAACAGGCACACAGGGTACACTTGGAGGATAATGGCTCCAGTAAATATGTAGGGCTCCCGGAAAAGGGAGGAGGATTCTCTCTCCCTTTACCGAGCAGTTCAAGTCTGCCGGTAACAAAGTTATTATCAAAAGTTATGAAGGAACTGAAACCATTTTCCCCTGATTAATTGTTAAAATCGCTCTAGAAGGAGGGAGAAGCATAAGAAATATTGTCCTTAAAAAAATAGCCAAAACGCATTTATTAAATACTAAAGGCAGTTTTACCGTTGAAGCATCTATTTTTTTTTCATTGGTCTTTTTACTTCTGGTTGTATTGGTCTATGCTTTTATTATTATGTACCAGTATACAACCCTTCAAAGTGTGGCAAATGAAGCTGCCAATAGAGGGGCGGCGTATTATGTAAAGCAATTTGAGGACGGAAATAAATGGCCCCGGGAAAAAAATCCTTATTGGAGGATTTTTGATTCAAACGACCTTGAAAAAAAGACTAAAATAGAGAGTTACTCCCTTAGGGAACTGGAGCCTTCTATTGTTATCGCGGAAAAATCTGCAAGTGCAGACACCTCCAATAATATTCTAATCAAGGAGTTTAGGTTTGGGCTTGAGGAAAAATACCCGCTTCCGGTAGGTGAACTGCTTAATGTTTTCGGAATTTCGCCCAAGCTTGTCTTAAAAGCTGAAGCCTCATGTCCCATGGAGGACAATGCTGAGTTCATAAGAAACCTGGATATGGTCATCGATATAAAAAATTGCCTGATAAATAGCGATAATAAGTGGATCGGTGGAGGTTCAAAAGTCAGTGAGGTTGTGGATAAACTAATCAAGAAAAAATAAAGGTATGGTGATAAACCATGAAAGTTTCCAAATTAATAAGTTATAAAGGGTCAATAACTGTATTTGTCAGTATAGTTTTATCTTCCATTTTCCTGGTTGTGGGAACCTTTACCGATGCTGCAAGAATAAAACTTGCACACTCACAGGTGCAAAGAGCGAATCAAACAGCTCTTTCTTCAGTACTGGCCTGTTATAACAACGAGCTCAAGGATGAATACGGACTGTTTGGCTTCTGTCAGGGCAATGATATTATTACAGATTGTTATGAAGAGTATTTTTCAAAGAACCTAAATATAGGCAGCCAGGATTTTCTTTATGGTTACAATATCGAAAATATTAGGCTTGAACAACTATTCAATCTTGAAAATAAAGAAGTTTTTGAAGAACAGACCATGCAGTTTATGAAGTACAGGGCTCCTGCAGAAATAGCTTCTGATTTACTTACAAAAACAGAAGGAATAAAAAATATTTCCAAAGGCTCAAAACTTTATAAAAGAAAGATGGAAACAGATAAAAAAGCAGGAGTTATAGGCGAGTTACAGATGTTTTTGGAAGACAAAACAAATAAGATAAATAGCTTTGGCATAGCTTCGAAACTTAGTGATTTGAAGAACAAAATTATTGAAAACAATAAGCTTCAAATGAGTATCTCCAATCAGCTTAGCGATCTTCAGAGTCTTTATTCAGGTGAGAAGGACAGTGCGGCTAAGAAAGGTTTACTTAAGGAAATTGACTCAATTAAGGAGCAACTTAGAGAACTGGTAAGGGAGAAGGAGGAATTAAAAAAGACAATACTAAACAATATAAATGAATTTAAGACGTTTAACTCTGAAGCTAAGGAATACGCAAATAATATAACTTTAAAAAAGGATGAACTGCTGGACAGAATTGAAGAAGAACTTAAATTCGCCGACAGTAACCGGGAAGGCATAGAAGAAATTCAGAAAAACTATAAAGAAACCCTTTCCGGTATGAAAAAACTGGTTGGTGAAGATAATTCTCACTCTGTATCCGGAAATTATGAAATCAATATTAACTATTGTCTGAATATTATTAATAAGGCTAATGGCAGTGATGATGATTTTTTATCAGCTCTGGACAATTTATGTGTGCCAATGGAAATAAAATATACCTTTAATAAATGTTCACAAGCCTCCTCCGAGGACGAGGACAATCGGGGAAAAGTTAATCAGGTAATGAAAAAGGCCTTTAACCAAAAGGGTGAAATGAAGTGTATTGACAGTGATTTGCTAAAGCAACTGCCATCAAAAAAAAGAAACTTTCCTGAGGAAAATTCAGATTGGGATATCAGGGATTTTGATACTTCCAACGGTGCAGAAAAAGAACTTCAATATATCGCAGAAAAAGAAAATCCGCTATCTCAGATAGCATTAAGTGTGGCAGAGGAATTATACCTTAACGAATATATAATGGGGTTGTTCAGGCATGATGTCCCTCTTTTGAAGGGCGAGAAAGACAGCGCGTCATACAATTTGAGATCTGAAGACAAGTACAAGAGAGAAGGTTTTTTCTCCTGTTATGAAGTTGAATATATAATTAACGGTAATAAGGACGAAGCAGTAAATTCACTGTTGATTAAGTCAGAAATTCTTGCATTACGTCTTGCTGCAAATGTAATACATATCTATTCGGACCCCTTGAAAATGAGTAGAGTTACCTGCCTTGCAGCTGCTTTAAGCAGCTGGAATGCAGGGTTATCTACTCCTTTAATTGAAACTATGTTGATTTTTTCCTGGGCTATGTTTGAGTCCCTTTATGATTTGGATCAACTAGGTCTAGGGGAGAAAATAGCCCTCTTCAAAACAAAAGACCAATGGAAAACAGATATATCCGGGACAGTTAATAATAAAAAAATTACAAATTCTGATAAAAACCCCTTCCTCTTAAGCTATCAGGATTACCTGAGAATATTTTTACTAATGACCGATAAAGAAAAAAAGCTTGCCAGAACCCAGGATATTATTCAGCTTAATGTAGGCCTGGCTTGTGAAGGTTTTACCATGGAAAACGCTTATGTTGCATTGTCAGCGGATACAACAGTATCAATAAAGAATCTGTTTGTATCTTTCCCGGTATTTACACCCGAAGCAAGAAGGAATATATCAAGAACAAGTATCAATGAAAGGATGCTACTTAGTTATTAGAATGTCTTGTTACATTCAATGAAGGAGGCATATGAATTTAAAAACTGCAGGAAAGGGATCTATTACAGTGGAAGCTGCCATAATGCTGCCGTTTTTTATAATAGCAGTTATGGCCTTTGCCTTTATCCTTAAAGTGTACTATACAAATGAAATTATTCAAAATGCTCTGGCAGGGGCGTCCAGACAAATGAGTGCTTACAGTCTTCTTTACTATAAAACGAATGCTGAAGAGGTCATCAGCAGCCTTGAAAGATTCAGCAGTTCTGATAAAGTAAGTAATACTTTGGGAGATAATTGGCTAACCTCAATTATCCGGGAGGCGGGAAAGGATGCTTCCGATTATGCTCGGACACAGTTAGCCTTAGTACCTGCGGCAAAGCTTATTATTCGCAATCAGCTTGAAGCCGAGACTTGTAAGGATATTGATGAAAGACTTTCCGGCTTGAGTATCGCAGGAGGCTTTGAGGGGTTTGACTTTTCAGACAGCAAAATGCTGGCGGATGGCAGGAGCATTGATATTACTGTAAGTTATACAATGAAGTTTCCATTCCTCTCAGAGCTTCTTCCGGGGATGAGACTGAAGCAAACAGCAGCCTCGTGTATATGGGCAGGAGAGGAAGGCGTGGGAAACAATGGTGACGAGGAGGATGACAATGGTAAAAGTGTTTGGGATATGACAAACATAAAACGGGGTCAGGAGATAAGAAAACGTCAGGGGGCAAATCTTCCCTTTAATTTTCCCACGGTTGCAAAGTTTGAAAATGGGACAGCAACCAGTATCAAGAGTCTTAACATAGACGAACCCTATTATAAAGATGCTGTAAGTCTTGAAAGGAAAATAACAGGATACATAAATAAGCTGGAAGAGTTTGAGGGAGGAGCAAGTGGCGGAATATCAATAAGCAGTTCTGATATTTCCAACAAGGTGTTGATACTTGTTATACCGGAAACTGAGTTGACTCTCGTCCAGCAAAGTGTAATTGACAGGTGCATTCGTGCTGCTGAAAGAAAGGGCATAACACTGAAACCTGTGAAGGCATACGGTAAACAGGGGGCAGGTGAAACACAGTCTGATAAGGGTGATAATAAAAAGGGTAACACGGAGGAAAATGCAGAAGATGCTAAAGATTGAAAAGACGGAAAAAATGCAAAAGATGAGTAACATTACAGCAAACAGATATATCTTTCAAACAGTCATTATGCTTATAATCTGCCTCGGAACTGAAATTCATATTCTTTTTACCAGAGATATAGGAGTTCCGGTAGTTATGACAGCAGTGTTGCTTTTTATCCAGCTGGTTGCTGCAAGTAGTGATTTACGAAACAGAACAATACCATTATGGCTTATCCTGTCTTCAATGGTGTTTGGAGCACTATTTTTATGTTTTTCAAGTAACTATATCTCAGTAAAATCGCATATAATTGGCGGTTTTTCGGCTTTTATAATCATAGCTCCTCTCGTTTACATAACTAAAGGACAGATTGGTACAGGGGATTTGATGCTGCTAGCTGTAACGGGATTATTTTCGGGCTGGACAGGCCTGTTGAGCATATTGTTTTTATCGGTTTTAATGTCAGGTATTTTTTCATTTTTTATAGTTGTATTTAAAAAAGTCAGCGGTAGGTCCGAAATTCCATTTGCGCCGTTTATTTTCCTGGCTACAGCTGTTATAAACTTATAGAATTCGGGAGGTGATATATTGGACAGGGATTTTGAAAATGATTTTGAGGTTTTATTTGAAAATAATTCAACAACAAATTATCTGGTTTTAAGAGCTAAAGAAAATATTAATGTACTTAATTATCAGGTACAGATGCTCTTAAATAATAAAATAAAAGGCTTGCTGGATTTCAATATTAACTACATAGGGGGTGAATTGAACTGCTTTTACAATGTAACGTCAAAATGTGCATTAGCAAGCTTTATGTCCAGAAAAAAGTTCACTCGAGATGAATTTTTGGTAATGCTCCTTAACATTATGAATAATATTTGTCACATCAAAAATTACTTGTTATATGACTACAATATTTTACTCGATGAGAGATATATTTACGTTCAGCCTGAAAAAATGGAGATTTTCTTTGTTTATCTGCCATTTAACAGAAGTAAAAATGACTATAAGACATTCCTGCTAAAACTAGTGGTAGAAATGGCAAGATTTTGTGCAGAGGATAGTGATAATTACCTACAGAAAATTCTAGAATTCATAAGGAATGATTTATTTAGTCTCGGTACACTAAAAACTCAGCTTGAAATTCTTTTGGGAAGTGAAATAAAGAGTACGGAGGTCAGTCAGAACATTTATTTAGACAACAAAGAAAGCTTATGTGACTATAATGCTTCTGATATATCAGTTGTAAAAAGCAGAAGGGAAGTTTTAGATAAATTTTCAGCTAAATTTTCAGATAACGATGCAGATAAGGAACCAGTTCGAGGAGCAGACATAAAATCAAAGAGTGTGAAGATACCTTCGGCTCCGCTGGCTGGTGAATACACCGAAAAGACAAGATCGCCGAATGGGAAAGATTGTAACAGGCAAAGTTTAATCAATAAGAAAAAAACTCTTATGTTGCCTTTAAAGCCCGGTGAGGTTAAGAACCTGCCGGCGCTGGGTTATATACTTTTTCAGCCTGTTTTGCTGATTTTATACATATTAACCGTTACAAGCAGTTTTGTAGGCGCCGGCCAAAAGAAACTTGAAACAGCAATTATTGCATTTGTCATTTTTACTTGTATTGATGTGCTTGTATTCAGGCTCAACAGAGACAGGCTCAAGACAGATAAAGGTGAAAGTGTTGAAAATGTTGATAAGGATGGAGGCGTTGTAAACTTTATTACCGGCAAAATGCGTTCGGTGAGCCAGGAGCAGCAAGCAATAATTGCTGAGCAGGAAAATATTAAGAAACAAATTCCTGCCCCCCGGCCGGTATATCACGGAGAAACCGAGATAATCAGAAAACCTAAGGTAAAGGCAAAAGCGTACCTGAAAGAAGTGGATGGAGAAACTGTTATAGAACTGGATAAAAAGAGTATACTTGTAGGCAGGATGGAGGGCTTTGTGGACACTGTGCTCAAAAGCAGTGCTGTAGGGAAAATACATGCGGAGCTTTTATCTGAAAAGGGTGATTATTTTATAGTAGACTGCAATTCAAGAAATGGAACTTTTATAAACAATATACGCCTTGTGCCAAATTCCAGGATAAAGGTTCAGAATAATGATATGGTGAGGTTCGCAAATAAGGAATTTAAGTTTTTCAGTTCCTCTTTGCCAGGGGAGGCATTAGCGTGAAAAATACATTTTGTAAGACATCGTGCATTTCACGCAGCAAAAACCCGCTAAGCGGCTTTTTATTACTATTTGTATACGCGCTCTGCGCGTAGATTGGGGCTAATATGATTACAGCAAGGCTTTCGGTTTTTATCATATTATTGTTGCTTCTTTCCTTTACGGTAATAAGTGATATTAAAACCTCTAAAATCAGGAATCTTCATGTTCTGACAGCTGCTTTATCAGGTACTATAATTAATACATATTCTTATGGAATGGAGGGTTTAACGGAAAGTATCGCAGGCCTTGCAATTCCAGTTATTCTGTTGGGGATATTCTTTTATATGGGACTTTTAGGCGCGGGAGATATAAAGCTATACAGCGCTGTCGGTGCACTGCTGGGCTGGGAAGCCGGCTTATTTATAACAGGCTATTCCATGCTGATTGCCGGGGTAGTAGCATTTATAAAACTGCTCGGTACAGGTGAATTGTCCAAAAGCTTCCGCAGTCTTGGGAATGACGTCCGGCTTTTAATTTACAGCGGAGGCTGTTGTCAGGGTATGTCTGTAAATAAAAGCAACAGACATATTATAAGGCTCTCTCCGGCTATAGCTTTTGGTACGGCCATTCATTTAGTATTGACTTTTATGAGTTGAACGAATTTATTCTTCTTGAGCTTTGTAAATTATGTTTTCAGCATTTCCGCAAAGCTTCAGAACATCACTAAACCTTTCGGCTGCATCCTCATAACCGTTTTTGTACAGACTTCGCAGGTTTTCGGGATTCTTTTCAAACCTTGACACTTCAACCGGCATTTTTGGTCTTATTATTACAGCCTTGTTTTCCTTTTCAAGCTGTTCTGACAAGCGGATACTTTCATTGTAAACCTTGTGCCTGTTCCCGATTGTTGCTGCCAGGTTTGGATATTTCCTTAGGGCCAGTTTACATAGCGGGTAAAGCTTGCTTTTATTTTTCACATAACCGTTATGACGGGTAAGTACTACTACGTGAATATCAAAGCCACTGGAAACAGAGTAGCCTATGGGAATGGAATCTGATGGCCCGCCATCCACAAGCAGCTTTCCGTCTACTTCTACGATAGGAGATACAAGGGGAATGGAGCTTGAAGCTCTGACGTACGTACCATCAGTACTCATATCTTTAATAGGTGTGTAAACAGCCTTTCCGGTTATACAATCGGTAGAAACAGCAGTCAGTCTGCAGTCTGAAGCTTTAAACTTATCATAATCGAAAGGTATCAGCTTATTCGGAATTTCATCAAATAGAAAATCCATATTAAAAATCGAGCCCCTGGTAAATAGGCCCATAACACTTATATAACGTTTATCTGAACAGTAGCCTGTGTTAATTTCAAGATTTCTCCCTCTTTGACCGGAGATATATGAAACCGAATTACAAGCGCCTGCCGATACTCCAATTATGTCCTGAAAAACAAGGCCCTGATCCATGAAATAGTCCAATACTCCAGCAGTGTATAACCCCCTCATTCCTCCGCCCTCAAGTATCAAGCTTACTTTAGCCATATTCCAAACTCCTTAACACACAATTGTAAATAAAAACCATTTGCTATATTCTCACTGAATTATACCTCTTTTTTTATGGATATTCAACAATGCTTTATATAGTGTTTTCAGCGATAATATTATTATATATTCTTTATTAGTTTAAATGTAAATTCGATGTTAAAAATTGTAGAAGTGTTAATTTTGAAGGTGTTAGGGTATATAATATTTATATGTTTCAGTTTTGCTAAAGTACACGGAGGTTAGAAATGCCTACAATTGTTGAAAATTCCTACGGGAAACTGTTTAAATATACAATGAAAGCTATAAATCCAGTTAAAAAAGCTATAATAACTACTGATTGCAAAGTGCATAGAGTTATCAATATTCAGGCTTTGGCAATCTTAAAAAGTGATAGAAAATTTGAACAATTCACATTCTTTTCCCAGTATTTAACGGAATTAAATTTGGGAGTAGTATGGGCTGATCAGGATTTTAAAAGCTCAGGACATTTTTACAATCCCATTAAGGACAGGGGACTTTATGGAAATACAAATGCTCTGAAACTGGCGAGTAACTATTATACTTTTGCCCTGGGTTATTTTGATGTTGGGGATATAAAACGGTCAATGTTCTTTCTTGGAGCAGCAGCCCATCTTGTACAGGATATGACTGTACCTCAACATGCAAATATTAAACTGCTTCAGGAGCATCACAAGTTTGAAAAGTTCGTAAAGGATACTTTTATGAGTACACCAGAATACCTGGTATATAAAGATGGCTGTTACTTAAGTGATATTAAAGAATTTATCCGCCAAAATGCAGTGAACGCCATAAAGGCAAGTAACAGACTTGACCACATCGCTGATGATGTACGAAGGTATTATGAATTGACAAAATTTGTATTGCCTTTGGCACAAAAAAGTACAGCAGGGCTTCTTTCAATGTTCTATGAAAATATGCTCAGTATTGAAAAAAGAAGCATAAACTTTAGTATGTAAGCAACATAATGATTTGTGACTGTAAAACACACATCTGTAATATAAGAGCTGAAGGGAAGGCATTTGAAGGCGACCTTTCAGTACATTACAGAAGGGTGTTTTTTTATTTTAATATATATTGACTATGTGGTCAATGGGTACTATAATTAATTTATAAGAATTGACCGCATGGTCAAGTAAAAGGAGATGAGGTTATGATTCCAATAGAATTAAAAGCCCTGACCAAGCAGTATGGAAACTCAAGGGGAATCATAGATATTGACCTTCAGGTAAGGGAAGGTGAAGTGTTTGGTTTTATTGGTCCTAACGGTGCTGGTAAGTCGACTACTATCAGAACAATATTAAACTTGATACACCCTACAAAGGGTGAGGCAAAAGTATTCGGTCGTAATTGTTTCAAAGAAACGGAAGAAATCAAACATCTGATTGGCTATTTACCATCAGAAGTACATTACTATGACGATATGAAGGTAAGTGAACTGCTAAAATATTCTGCTGGCTTTTATAAAAAGGATTGCTCGAAAAAAATCAGGGAACTTACCGAGGCTTTGGAGTTAAATACCAATAAAAAATTGGAGGAGCTGTCTTTTGGAAATAAAAAGAAGGTAGGAATAGTTCAGGCACTGCTTCACGAACCTAAACTGCTTATTCTTGATGAACCTACCAGCGGACTTGACCCCTTGATGCAGAACAGATTTTTTGAAATTCTAAAAGAGGAGAATAAAAAAGGGGCTACAATCTTTTTCTCTTCTCATATTCTCACCGAAGTACAGAAGATGTGTGACAGAGTTGCAATAATAAAAGAGGGAAGGATTTTGAAAATTGAAACTATAGAAAATCTCAGGGCAAATACATATAAAAAGATAAAAATTGATTTTCCAAAACCTGAAACAGCTGCTTTTGATGGATTTCCCGGAGTTACTAACAGGACAGTTAAAGATAATTCCGTAGAGTTTTTATACAGTGGTCTTATAGATAGGGTCATAAAGAAGCTCTACGAATATGAATTAACAAATTTATGGATAGAAGAGCCCCAGCTCGAAGAAGTTTTTATGCACTATTATCAATAATCAGACCATTAAGGGAGGTGTTTTATCTGCTCATGTATAAAAGAGAACTGGTTAAAAATAGAAAATCAACAATACTGTGGACTTCAATTCTTGTGCTGTACAATGTTTCAATGCTGATGTTATTTCCATCTCTGAGCGGTCAGATGAAAGATAAAATAAACGTTATGATGGAGGCTTTTCCAAAGGAAATGCTGGCTGCCTTTGGTATGGATAAGGTCAGTATTACTGAATTACTCGGTTATTACAACACCTACTGCTATTTGTTAGTTACTATTCTGGGAGGAATATTTGCGGTACTTCAGGGCATTTCAGTATTATCAAAGGAAGAAGATGAAAAAACGATAGAGTTCCTGCTATCAAAGCCTGTTACAAGAAATAGAATTATCAATGAAAAGGTTTTAGCTGTCCTCACAAATATTTTGATATTAAATATTGTTGTCAGCATTTTTTCTTATATCACAATAGAAATGGTAAGCAAGGACGGCTACAGTCTGCAAACCCTTCTACTCCTTTTTATCGGTCCTGTACTGATGCAGATTACTTTTGCAGCAGTGGGCTTAATAATTTCAGTATTTATTGTTAAAGCCAGAGTTAATATACCTATCGGAGTTGGTATAGTACTTGGGTTGTATTTTATCGGTATAATAGCGACTATATCAGAAAAGGTGGAGTTCCTAAAGTACCTGACACCCTTTAAATATGTTGATGGAGCTGATATCATAACAAATAGGTCAATTGAACCATTCTACATTATTTTAATGGCAGTAATCACATTAGCATGTACTTTTATGACCCACATAATATATAATAAAAAGGACATTGTTGCCTGAATTTATCAAAAAGGTAAGAGTACAAGGGAGAGGAAATTTTGAATCCGGCTTTTGATAACTTGAATGAAGAAAAAAAAGATAAAATATTAAATGCCTGCTTGGAGGAGTTTGCGGAAAACGGCTACGAGAAAGCTTCAACAAATGCTATTGTGAACAGGGCTGGAATTTCAAAGGGCTTGCTTTTCCATTACTTCGGAAATAAGAAAAATATTTATTTGTATCTATTGGATATAACAATAAAGCATTTCATGAATAGATTTTATGAGCTGGACACCGAGCCATCAAATGATATTTTCGAGAAAATGATTCAAAGTGGCATGGTAAAGGTAAAAATAGCTTTTGAAGCACCTTTAATGTACAAATTGATTATGGAAGCTTTTGTAGATACACCAAAAGGTATGGAAGACGAAATAACAGATAGATATCAAAAAATATATGCCCAGACCATGCCGAATTTCTTTGAAAATATTGATTACTCCAAGTTTCGGGAAGACATTGATAAGATGAAGGCTATTGAGTTTATCAATCTGTGTCTGGATTCCCTTTACAGAAAATATGTTAACATGGCTAAGGGGAAAGCTTCCAAACTGTCAATTGAGGAAACAGAAGCCATGGTTAAGGAACAATACGAATTTGTGGACATGATGAAAAAGGGTATATATAAAAAGAGTTAATACCAGGATTTAATTATAGATAGACGGAATTTCTATAACATTAACTTAATAACAATATTTAATACGAGGAGATAATATAATGAAATCCTACCGAAAGGAACTATACTTTAATACTCCAAGACGCAGAGCGTATATTAATATTACATCACAGGTACAGAAGTGTATTGATGAAAGCGGAATAAAAGACGGTATGGTTCTGGTTAATGCTATGAATATAACAGCAAGCGTTTTTATTAATGATGACGAAGCCGGGCTGCATCAGGATTTTGAGAAATGGCTTGAGACCCTGGCGCCTGAAAAACCTTACAGCCAATATAATCACAACGGTTATGAAGACAATGCCGATGCACATCTGAAACGACAGATTATGGGCCGGGAGGTTGTAGTGGCCATAACAAATGGGAAACTTGATTTCGGGACGTGGGAACAGATATTCTATGGGGAGTATGATGGTAAACGAGAAAAAAGAGTGTTGGTAAAAATTATTGGTGAATAATGGAAAGATAGCTGTTTTAGTAAGATCTTATTTTTGGGAATAAAAAGAGTTTTCAATTGTAAGCTTACATTTTACAAAAAGAAGCTGGAACTATTATGTTTCAGCTTCTTTGTTGTTACCTGAGTTGTAACGGTAGAAATTTTATAAATTGATTACCCAATATATGGGATGTGTGATATTATTTATAAGAAAGGTAATTAGTATAATTCAATATTATGGGGATACGTGTATAACATAGTATTATATTGTGGGTCAGAAGTTACCTCTTACTGCTATAAGTAACGGAGAATAAACAATGAAATTATATTCAGGAGCATTAAAAATTGTAAAATTAATTACTATATTAGCTATAATTAGCTTCGGTCTCTGTGGCTGCTCTGCAGACTCCAGACACTATACTTCAGCAGCAAGCTTAAATAATGCAGCAGAAACAACGAACTTTACCGAAACAGCTGACCTTATGCCTGCTTCAAGTTCTAATGCTGTAGCAAATCCCGAGAAAGCCACAAATTCCGAACCAGTATCATTTATTGATTCTGCAGCACCTACTGAACCAGCAGCAGCTAATGAATCAGAAACAAATATTAATGAGATTTCTGATATGCTCAAGCTTCAACCATCTGATGCCGGTACTAAAGTAATCAGCTCCTGGGAGGAGTATGAAGCACAAAGATTTCCGCTGATTGCGGCCATACCTGATAAAAATGTGTTTCTTTATGGAATCAAAGATAATAATGGAGTTATTCTTTACTTTAACAATATTGGCCACTATTATGAATGGGGATATCTGACACCAAGATTTATTCTGCCAAGGATGGAATTGCTCGATTTTGACAGCGATGGAGAGGATGAATTAGGTGTAATACTTTCGGTAGGGTCAGGGACCGGGATTTCAATTGAGGAGCTGCATATTGTTGAGGTTTCTGAGGAGGAAATACTTTCCAGGGACCCTGCGGACAAAAACTATTTCGTTCCAAACAAAGAATATTTCAGGGATTATCTTTTTACAAACTACCGAAAGCAACTGGAAAAACAGGTCAAGCTTCATACTACAAAAAAAGGGAGTTCTCTTTGGGCTGAAGTTACGGTCGGTAAAAAAGTTAAATCTTTTAAACTTGAAAATTCTGAAGATGACATTGATAATAAAAATATATCTTTTGAAAATATAGTAAGATTTGAGTTTGAAGAAGGGAAAATTAAGGCACAGTTTGCATTGGGGGCTCATCGTAAATCTTATGTTGGTCCTGATTTCATTGGTGAAATTAATGCAATAGTAAAGTACGATAAGGGCTGTTTCTTATTGCAAAACCTGAATTTCCAGGAGTATAGTGACAATTAATAACTGAAGATTTTGTGAGGTAAAATGGAAAATTTTAATGAAATGGCTTTTACCTGGGATAACGAACCCAGAAGAATCGAAAGAGCCAAGGTAGTGGCTGATGAAATACGGAAATCCATATCTGGTCTGCAAGATATGAAGGCTATGGAGTATGGTTGCGGAACAGGTTTATTAAGTTTTGAACTTCAGCCATATTTAAAGAGTATAGTGTTAGCTGATAATTCAGAAGGTATGCTTAAAGTTCTAGCAGAAAAAATAGAGAAATATAATGCCGATAACATGAAACCCATATACGCAGATCTTTCAGAATCAAACGTTAAAGGCAGTTTTGATATGATATATACTCTTATGACGCTTCATCACATAGTTGATACAGACAAAATTATCCTCTCCTTTAGTGATTTATTGAATGAATCAGGATATTTATGTATCGCTGATCTGGTAGAAGAAGACGGATCATTTCATGGAGAAGGGTTTGTTGGTCATAACGGTTTCAACAAAAATTATTTGACAGGAATACTTAAGAGGCTGGGATTTAGGGTGGTAAGCTGGAAAGTATGCTATGACAATATCAAGAAGTATGATGATGGGACCGAAAAAGTGTTTCCGCTGTTTGTTTTAATTGCTCAGAAAATAACTGAAAACTAAGACAATTTATCCGAAAAGCAGTATGTCCTATGGGTAAATTAATATGGGGGGGCAAATGTTCTATTACCAGGTAAGTGATGATATTCAATTGAGGGTTCTGGAAAGCAAAAATGCTAAAGAGCTGTATCAATTAATTGACGATAACCGTTCATATTTGAAAGAGTGGCTTCCATGGGTAGGAGCAACTACAAATGTTGATGTAATAAAACAATTTATCAAGTCAGCAAAAAAACAACTGGCCGATAATGACGGTTTTCAGACGGGAATTTACTTTAGGGAGCAGATAGCAGGTTGCATTGGGCTTCATGCTATTGATTGGAACAATAAGAAGACCACGATAGGTTACTGGCTGGCAGAAGAATATCAGGGCAAGGGAATTATGACGCAATCCTGTAAAGCAATTATTAATTATGTAATAAATGACCTTGGACTGAACAGGGTGGAAATTCGGGCGGCCGAATTGAATAGAAAGAGCAGAGCGATACCTGAAAGACTCGGGTTTACAGTTGAGGGAGTAGTAAGGCAGGTCGAGTGGCTGTATGATCATTATGTAAACCATGTAATTTATTCTATACTTGCACAGGAATGGAACAGATAATATATTTAATTTTGATTGGAGGATTTTTTTATGAATGAGATGTGGGTGCCGGTGGTAAGTATTTTGGGTTTGACAGCATTAGTAGTAACTCCTGTTATAGTAAACAGGATAATTAAGTTTAAGTTGGAGATTGCAAGAATCAATGCTGAGACAACAATTAAAGCAGAAGAAATACGTGCAAAGAATCAATTGGAAATAGAGCTGCTGCTGAATCAGGAAGGCCAGAACCGGCCAGCCAGATACCAGGCTGATGAGGATTATGAGGAATCCAGAGCTAGAATTAAACACAGACTGTAAGGGTTTATCAGAATATCAGATCAAACTAAAATAGTTACTTCTTATATTATGAATTGAATGTAAGGAAATAAGTTATGAATAAACTAAATTACTTATATCATTATTATGAATCTGAAATCGGCCCCTTTGTTAATTTGTCAGATCAACCAGAAGATAAGGCCGAACAAATCTTATTGGAAATACGGAATATAGGAGAAACCTTTGCTTCAAAGCGATCGGAAGATTATTTGATAATTCGTAGAGGATTGGAGCAGCAAGCCAGAAACCGTTTTATTGAAAAAGGTGGTAAGCCTGTCAGAAAAGTACCTCATTTTATGACGTTAGGGCCTTGTGAATGGCTTTTAGACTGGTATAAACACGGTAAGGAGCTAAAAATACATATTGATAGTTTCTGTCCTGAGATTGTAAGTTTTACCTTTGGGGACTTGTTTCCGACTATGAGATATGAAGATGGGAAACCTTACAGAAAGCAAGTTTATACCAAAGGCGAAATCTTCGATATAATTAAAGCATATGGTATCCCTCAAGAGTTTAACAGGGATGGCAAACTTGGCCCGGAGCGGTATATTGAAGCACAGATATGGGATGATAGGCCTTTAAACGAATACCTCTATACATAATGTTATAGATCAGCAAAATCATATCATATAGTTATTATTGATTATAGGTATTAAAATTCATTTTATTTATGGTTTGAAGAATATGAGTATGCTATTTTACAGGAGTAGTGTCAGCAGGACATAAAAAGCTGATTACTGGTCAGCTTGTCATAAATCATTTATAAAAATATTTAAATGTAAGTAAGGATGTTAGCCTTAATACTAAGACCACAATAAGAAAAAGAACGAATGTTCGAGAATCTATTGTGGTCTTTCCTTTTATGGTATATAATAGGATGAAATAATAAATCGTTACGCTTATCTCATATAATTTATAGTAGATAGTAAAAGCTTAAATATGGGCTATGGAGGTTATCATGAAAGTCGGAATAGTTGGGGGTATCGGACCAGAATCTACAGTTGATTATTATAAAAGTATTATATCGGAATATATGCGGAGATTGCATGACGGCAACTATCCTCATATAATCATTGAAAGTGTTAATATGAAAGAGATGCTGGCTTATGCATCTGCAAGAGATTGGGACTCCCTTGCCGGCATGCTGATAAAGTCAATTGATTCTCTTGCAGAAGCCGGTGCAGATTTTGCAGCCATAGCCTCAAACACACCCCATGTTGTGTTCACCAGATTAAAGGATAAAGTGGGGCTTCCTATTTTAAGCATTGTGGAGGAAACCTGCAAAAAGGCGCAACAATGCGGTTTTAAAAGGTTAGGGCTAATTGGTACTGGTTTTACAATGAGGGAGAATTTTTATGTGGATACCTTTGAAGCAAATGGTATGGAAATTGTCTTACCTAATATTGATGAACAGCAATACATTCACCAAAAGTTATTCAGTGAAATTGAACTGGGTATTGTTAAAGATGAAACCAAGTACGGATTGCTGGCGATAATTGACAGAATGTTTGAAGAAGATAGTATAGACAGCTTAATCCTTGGGTGTACAGAATTTCCTCTTATACTTAAGGACGGGGATGGAAAAATTCCTTTTCTGAACACAACAGAAATACATGTTCAGAGTATTGTTAATAAGTTGATTGGATAATAGAAATATATGTTGCCATAAAATAAACAAGTTAGAACTTTACCTAAGATTAATTATTGCGAGGTTGAAGCATGATAAACGTTACAAAGGATTGGAATCCAAAACAGGCCAAGCTGAAGGAAATAATTTTAAAGAAGGATAAATTTCATGAAGCAATAAATCTATCTCTGGAGATGCACTGCCAGGTACATTCATCTGAAATGTCTGGAGCAACCTTTGTAACATATGAGGATATTTTATGGGATAATCTTGAACAGAAGGTATTTTGTAAGCAGTTAAGACAAAAAGGTACAACAATTGCTTGGAATCTATGGCATCTAACCAGAATAGAGGATCTGACTGTCAATCTTCTTATAGCTGAGAGAGAACAGGTTATAAACAGTTCCAGTTGGCTGGATAGAATTCAGGGGGCTGTAAGTGATACCGGGAATGCAATGAATGATAGTGAGATAGCAGCTTTTAGCTCCCAGGTAGATATGCAGGAACTGAGAAAATATAGAATAGAAGTTGGAAGAAAAACTCAGGAGACAATTAAAAAATTGACTCCTGAAATACTAAAGCAAAAAGTTAATCCTGAAATGATACAAAGAATAAAGGAAGAAGGCGGTGTTACTGATTCTGAGGATTCCGTATGGCTGTTGGATTTCTGGGGCAAGAAGACTGTTGCTGGAATCATTCTTATGCCAATTACACGCCATCAGATTGTTCATTTAAATGACAGCTTAAGGCTGAAAGAAAAGCTTTCCAGAACATTTAAATTAAAATGAATATAAGATTTACTATAAAATCAGTTATAAAAGAAATTATTAATTTAATATGTCATAAAGAAAGAAAGGAAGACTGCACTTGCCACTTGCAGTCTTCCTTTCTTCTTTTAGTATAGAGATTTCCATATGTAATAAATCATTGTTGATTTTTTATAATTTAAATAACATTTTGATATTTAATATAAAATTGAACGATTATTTAAGGATTATTTAATAATTTAGAAGTTATACTTGTCACATAATTGAGAAAAGGGTGATATTAAGTGTTTGCAAAAATATTAAAAAAAGATCTTAAAAGAAAAAAAGCTATGAATGTAGTATTATTTCTATTTATGATAACAGCCAGTATGTTGATAGCCAGCAGTGTAAATCTGCTCTATACCTCTACAACAGCATTGGAACACTTCAAGGAACTGTCAAAAACCTCGGATAATATGATTATTACGCTATCTGATCCTGATAGTGACAAAATAATGGAGGAATGGAGCAGTAAATGCAATAAAATTAAGGAAGTAAACACAGAGGATATGATAATTGTTACGGCAGATAGAATTACTCTTCCGTCACAATACGCGAAGATTGAGGAGGAGGCGACACTTTCGGTAGCTAAGGTCCCTCAAAAAGGCAATCTGATATTCAGTGAACAGGATAAAAAAGTTGAATTAAAGCCTGGAGAGGTAGCTATACCAAAAACAATTAAGGATAACACCGGCCTTAAAATAGGGGATAAACTGAAAATAAAAATTGGTTACTTGGAAAAGGAATTTGTAGTTAAAAATTATTTAAAAGATGTACTGTTTGGATCAGGTATGATGGGCTTTAAAAGGATAATCATTAGCGATGAAGACTATGAGGAATATAATAAAGTCTCGGAAAAAAGCATAATGAAGCTATGGGGTATTACCAAGACCGGGACAGCCACGTATGAAGAAATTGAAAAGGATTTCAGTAAAACTTCTATAGCTTCAATATCCACTTTTAATAGTGAGATTGTCTCGTTTACGTACCTGATGGATTTAGTTGCCGCAGCTATTTTGAGCATAGTGAGTGTATTTCTTATATTAATTGCTTTTCTTATTTTAAGGTTTACCATAAGATTCACAATTGAAGAAGATTTCAAAGAAATAGGAATTATGAAAGCAATTGGTCTGAAAAACATGGGAATTAAGAAAATTTATCTTGTCAAATATTCAGCACTTTCATCGTTGGGCGGTGGTATTGGTTTTGCAGCAAGTATTCCATTTTCAGGTTATATGCTGAGTAATTTGTCTGAGAATATTATGATTACAACTTCGGTATTGAATTATTCTCTTGCTGCTATAAGCTCTGTACTAATAATATTTGTTACAATTTTATTCTGTTATCTCTGTACCGGTCGTATCAATAAATTGACCGCTATAGATGCCATCAGGCAGGGAAGCACCGGAGAGAGGTTTTCTGTATCAAGGAAACTGAAGCTTCATAAAATGAAACATGTAAGTACAACGGTATATATGGCTATGGAGGATTTGCTGGGCGGTTTTAAGAAATTTCTTATCCTTGTCATAACTTTTATACTTGGTACGGTTATTATAATTGTACCAATAAATAGTATTAATACTCTGATATCTGATGATATTAATACATTATTTGGTTTAGGAAGTTCGGATTTCAGCATTAAGCCTGAAAGCTTTGGTAGCACATATAGAAATTCAAGTGTAGAAAAACTTCTGGCCGATACCGACGCAATTGAACTGAAATTAAAGGAAAAAGGGTTTGACGTAGATATTCATCCAGAAGTCATGCTCATGACCAAATTCCACGCAGACAATCCAAACGTAAGCCGAAATATATTAAGCTTGCAAGGATATGACTATTCAACTGACAATTATGCTTATCTGGATGGAATTCCTCCGAAATTGGAAAATGAAGTAGCAATAACAACAAAAGCGGCGGAATACTTTGGAATAGGCTTGGGTGACTCGATTTATAGGATTGATAAAGCGGGAACAGAAAAATTTATAGTAACGGCACTATATCAATCAATGAACAATCTTGGTTATTCTATACGCTTCTCTGATAAACATTTGATTAAAGTTGATAACAGCTACGGACTGACCTTATTCGGGGAATTTAAGGACGGAAATTCAGAGCAGTTAATAGATTTGAAAAATCAATTTCCTGAGCTTGGTATCAAAAGTACTAGAGAGTATATGGATGGTTTTATGGGCAATATTCTAGATCAGCTGGACGATTCTAAAAATATTATTTTGATAGTTGTGTTGGGTATTAATTTTCTAATAACAAACCTTATTGTAAGGATGCATATAACAAAGGAAATTCCTGAAATTGCATTGCTTAAATCCATAGGCTTTAAGGACAGAGAAATACGGAAATGGCAGGCTGTACGAATAATGCTTGTACTTATTATATCAATTATTTTTGGAACTATAATAGCCAACTTAACGGGAGGTTATCTATCATCAGGGATATTCAACCTAATGGGCGCCACTAAGATTGAACTGAAAATAGAACCAATACAGGTCTATTTAATATATCCGGCTATTATATTGACGGTTACAATGCTGGCAGTCCTTGTAAGCCTCGGACAGGTAAGAAAAACTCGTATATGGGAAATTAACAACCAGGAATAAAAAATTAATATTAATTTAAAGAATATAAAAGTAAAGGATGTTAAAATTATGAATAAAGTACTAAGTGTTAATAACCTCTGTAAAACATACATAGTTAATAAAAGACAGAATAATGTTCTCAGGAATGTAAGCTTCGAAATGTATGAGGGTGAATTTGTGTCTATAATGGGGCCTTCCGGATCAGGAAAATCTACGTTATTATATACTGTCAGCGGAATGGACCGCTTGACAGCCGGAAAGGTAATTTTCGAGGGAAAAGACATAAGTGATGTGAGCCCCAACAAAATGTCCGATATAAGAATAAACCAGATGGGCTTTGTATTCCAGCAAATGCATATGTTGAGAAACCTGTCCATATATGATAACATTATTCTATCGGCCTACAATTCTGACTCCGGTAAAACGAAGGAACAACGTAAGAGAATAAACGAGTATGCAAAAGAGCTTATGAGAAAGCTCGAAATCATCGATATTGCTGACAATGATATTACCGAGGTCTCAGGTGGACAGCTCCAGAGAGCTTGTATTTGCAGGTCATTGATAAACAAACCTAAAATGATTTTTGCTGATGAACCAACAGGTGCACTCAATTCCAAGACCGCAAATGAGGTTATGTCGGAATTTATTAAAATAAATCGTAGGGGTACTTCAATATTATTGGTCACCCATGATATTAAGGTTGCCGCTAAGACCGATAAAATTCTTTACATAGTAGACGGGAACATTCAGGGGGAGGTTGAGTTGGGTAAATACTCGGGGGAAAGTACCCAGAAGGATCGTGAAAGGAAGCTTAACAGCTGGCTTATGGATATGGGATGGTGACACATGATAGATGTATTGATCATTGAAGATAATCTTGAAATAGGAACCATCCTTTGCGATTTTCTCGCAAAGGATGGTTATTCGTTATATTTGGCCGGCAGCGGTGAAGAAGGCATGGAATACATAAGAAAAAATACTGTAAAATTGGTCCTGCTGGACATTATGCTGCCGGGAATCGATGGGTTCGGTGTCTGTCAACTGATAAGAGAACAGGGGAATATCCCTATTATAATTATCAGTGCCAGAGTCGATAAAAAAGACAAGCTTGCAGGTCTGGAACTTGGAGCTGATGATTATATAGAAAAGCCCTTTGACATTGATATCCTTTCTGCTAAAATTGCAGCATTGCTCAGACGAAATTACGAATTCAGGGATAAGAACAGCTTAATGTCTGATGGAGATATAACCATTGACATAAATGCAATGTCTGTATATTTTAAGAACAAACCCTTAACCATGACCATTAAAGAATTTGAATTATTAGTATTGTTTCTGCAAAACAAAGGTAAGACCTTGAGAAAGGAATGGCTCTTTGACAAAGTCTGGGGGACAGACAGCTTCAGTGAACCTTCCACATTGACTGTACATATCAATAAGCTCCGTGAAAAGATTGAAGCAACACCCAAAAACCCAAAAAGGATAGTAACAGTATGGGGAGTAGGTTATAAATATGAAGCACTATAACAAGATTATTGCGGGGGTAATCATATTCTGGTTAATCCTTTCAACGCTGGCTTCAGCCCTTTTGTATTTTAATGATACTAAGCCTATTGAAAAAGGTTATAGAATTGATATAAACAGAATAAATAAATTACTATCAGAAGGGATTGATTTAAAAGATATTGATCTTAGAGAATATAAGTATGTAGTCAATGTAGAGACATTAACACTTCCATGCTCCGATAAGGAATTATCTGCTTTTTTCAACGGAGAAGGCATACCCGGAGGTGTGGACTTTTCGGTACAGCCGTTTTTTTCAAATATAAAGAATCAAAACAGCAGTAATAATGTTTTATATTATCTTCGTTTTACATATCAAGCTCATGACGATACTGACTTTATACTAAAAACTATAATAATAATTAACCTATCTCTTTTTATCATGGTTGTACTGGTTACTTCAATTATGCTGTTTATAAAGCGTTCAATTCTACGCCCCTTTAATCAAATTATTCAAATGCCCTATGAATTATCAAAGGGTCACCTTAAAGTGGAATTGAAGGAAAGCAAAAACAGATTTTTCGGTAAGTTTGTATGGGGACTGGAACTGCTGAGGCAAAACCTTGAAACCCACAAAAAACGTGAATTACAGTTGGAAAAAGAAAAAAAGACCATGATATTATCTCTCTCTCATGATATTAAAACTCCTCTTAGTACTATTAAATTATATTCCAAAGCTATCTATGACAATTTATACAGGTCCGAGCAAAAAAAAGCCGAGGCAGCGCGGAATATTGAGGAAAAAGCTAATCAGATCGAAAGCTTTGTAGGTGAAATAATAGCTGCCTCCACCGGAGATATATTTGATATTCAGGTGACTCAGGGCGAATTTTACTTAAGTAAGCTTGTATATCAAACAAGGAACACCTATGAGGATAAGTTGAGAATACTTAAAACAGATTTCATTATAGACAGCTTTGATGAAATATTATTAAGGGGAGATATGGAAAGGCTTTTGGAGGTTTTAGAGAATATTATAGAAAATGCCATAAAATACGGTGACGGTAGGTATATAAAAATATCCTTTACAGATGAGGATTATTGCAAGCTTATAACTGTAACCAATTCTGGGCAGCCAATATCTTCAACGGAGTTTATACATATGTTTGAGAGTTTTTGGAGAGGTGCAAACTCACGAGATAAAGACGGTAGCGGGCTGGGTTTATATATTTGTAAAGAGATCATGAAAAAAATGGATGGGGATATATTCGCTGAAAATACAGCAGATACAATGAGTATTACAGTAGTAGTGAGGTATTGCTAGTAAATTGGAATAAAATGGAGGTAATAATTATGCCATTTGTAAACATTAAGTTAGTAAAGGGACTAATATCTAAAGAACAAAAAAACGGAATCGTCGAAGGAATAACAGATTTAATTGTTAATATTATGAATAGAGACAGAAGTTTAACGGTTATTACTGTTGATGAGCTCAGCAGTAATGATTGGGCAATCGGAGGAAAAACTGTTGAAGCCATTACTCCAATAAGAATACCTGTATTTATTAATATCAAGGTTTCAAAGGGAACGACAACCGCTGAAGAAATAAATAAAATGGCAGCTGCTTCGAAGGAACTACTTACATCTATTCTAGGTAATAGTGATGAGTGCAATTATTTTATTGTTGATGAACTCAATCCTGATATGTGGGGCTTTGATGGGCAGACAATGACTGAAAGGCGTAAAAACCGATGAAACATTGGATAACTAAAAACGGAATGAAAATTTACCGGATAGTTTTCGGGAGAAGCAACGTATTTTTATTAAGCAATGGTATACGGAACATATTGATTGATACCGGTGTCAAAAGATGCCTTGGCAGAGTATCCTCCGGTATCAATGCAATTGGTCAAAATTCCTGTGATTATATTGTATTAACTCACTCCCATCATGACCATGCTGCAAATGCTGCAAGTATCTCAAAACAATATAATGCTAAAATAATTTTACATAAAAGCGAAACAGAATTACTTGAAAAAGGAATAAGCAAATTACCCAAAGGTACTATTCCTGTTACAAAATTTCTGGTTGACAACTTTGAAAATAAGGTAAGTTCTAAGTTCGCATTTGACCCCAAAAAATGCGATATAGCAGTAGACCGCTATTATGACTTAAATGAACTGGGATTCAGGGCGTATATTATGCACACTCCCGGGCATACAAAAGGCTCCATCAGTATAATAGTGGACGGTGAAATTGCAATAGTTGGTGATGCAATGTTCGGTATTTTTAAAGGATCAATTTTTCCGCCATATGCTGATGATGTGTCAGGTATGGTAAAGAGCTGGGGCAGGCTTGTTGATACCGGCTGTAAATTGTTTTTGCCCGCGCATGGCTCTGCAAACACAAGAGAACTGGTAACAAATCAATACAATAAATATAAGAAAAGGCTTAACGACAGTTATCCCGGCGTCGAAATTGAGTAGGGTGAGGCTTATGGTGAACAAGAGATTATTAAGTCAAAGAAACAGGTTATTCTATTTCCTGGCTGTATGGTATAAGCGTTTTATCAGGTATTATCAATGGTTATTTGACCTGCGTTCATATGCAAAGTATAAACAAAGTGAAAAACTGCCCTACAGGGTAAAAAAGCACCAGTCTGTACTTATTAGAAAACTTGGAGACAGTGATATACAGCTCCAATACAATAAGGTTACCAATTTGACAATAGCTATTGAGAAGCTGAATGGTATTATAATTAAGCCAAATGAAATATTTTCTTTCTGCAGGTTGGTTGGCCTGCCGACAAAAAGGAAAGGCTACCTTCCTGGCATGGAACTGTATTTTGAAGAAGCCAGACCCGGGACCGGGGGAGGACTATGCCAGATGGCTAATCTTATTCACTGGCTTGTGCTTCATAGTTCGTTAACAATAACAGAAAGACATCATCATAGTTTTGACCCTTTCCCGGATCAGGGCAGAGTACTGCCGTTTGGAAGCGGAGCAACAATTTTTTATAACTATGTGGATTTGCAATTTAAAAACTATACTCCATACACTTATCAAATGAATTTTTGGCTATCGGAAAAATGTCTGGAGGGAGAATTGCGAATTAATGAGAAGATTGATTATGCTTATCATGTATTCGAAAAAAATCACAAATTTTTAAAGATTGCTGAAGAGTATTATCGAGAAAATGAGATATGGAGAAACAAAATCCTGAAATTTGAAAGCGGAAAGATACTTGATACAGAGCTTCTGATTAAGAATTTCTCAAAAGTGAAGTACATTCCTGAAGATTTTGAAGAGGTTAAAGGTGAATCAATTGTTCAAAATGAATTACATTAACGACATAACAAATTTCATTTTTCTTGAGGATGAGCCACGGAAGTCAGATATTATCTTCATTCCCGGGGGATCATTCCCAGAAACAGCAGAGTGTGCGGCAGAGCTTTGGTGTCAGAACTATGCGGAAAACGTTATGCCATCAGGCAGGTATAGTATAAAAAGAGGCTTTTTCCCGATACAATATTTACTATTTGTCCTACAGAAACACAAGGGGTAAACAGATATAATTGGTATGAAACCGAGAATGGAATAAATAAGGCTATGGGAGAGCTGGAAAGGTGCGGTCATCAGTTCAAGGAAATACTAATGGGTTTAATAAAATTATAGAAAAGGGGTAAAGCATATGTGGAACAGAGCCGAGCTAAAATTAAGAGCAAGACAGGTTTTAAGTAATAATTATTGGAAAGCCTTCTTAATAGGCTTGGTAATCCTTTTTGCTACGGGTGGTAATCAGGGTGGGAGCACCAGTGGAGGAAGAAGTAATATTAACAACAATATTCAAGGATGGAATTTCCCTGATTTTTCTCCGCAATACATAGCAATGGGAATTGTATTTATTCTTTCGTTAGTTTTTGCTGTAATAGCGGCTTTTACTGCTTTACGAATATTCTTAGGCTATCCTCTGGAGGTAGGAGGCAGAAGGTATTTTATCAAATCAGCCCAGTATACCGATAATAAGGGTTGTTTTACGTTTGCCTTTAACGGCGGTAATTATAAGGGTATTCTCATAACTATGCTTCTGAAAGGTGTATTCAACTTCCTATGGTATCTTCTTTTTATAATACCCGGAATTGTTAAATCCTACTCTTACAGCATGGTGCCTTACATTCTTGCTGATAACCCAAATATCGGAGCCACAAGGGCTATTGAACTAAGTATGAACATGACGAATGGCCATAAGGCCGCCATGTTTGTCCTGGATTTGTCTTTTATTGGTTGGTATCTGCTGGGAGTACTCGCACTGGGAGTCGGAACATTGTTTGTACTGCCATATGACTATGCAACCAAAGCAGAGTTATACCTTGTGCTTAAAGAGAATGCATATATAAACGGCTTTTGGGTGGAGGGTGAATTATAATGAATACTTACACCGTAGCGATAGAGGATATCAATTCAGCTGAAGCACATAGTTTACTGGAGGAGCTTTCGGAGGTGCTGGAGAAGATTACCGGAAACAGTGGTAAAAACTCTTTTAAAACAAAGACCGCTAACTTGTGATATTGCAGAAATAAAACGAGTATATGCCCGAACAAAAAAAGCAGGTATAGGTAAAAAAATAGTAAACTCACTTGAAAAAATAGCAAAAGATTTCGGATATTGTTCAATATATCTTGAAACAAGGCTTATTAATCAAAATGCTGTTATGTTTTATAAGGAACTTGGATATACGATAATTCCGAATTACGGGAAATACGTTAACAGACCCGAAGCAGCTTGTTTCGGAAAAAGTATATAATGGCTAAGATATTTATTAGCCAGCTATAATATCAATACAGAGAAAGAGAGAATAGGAGTAATGAATACAGAAAAATTCAGTGGAAAAGCATTAATATATGAAAAATTCAGACCGGACTATCCGAAAGAATTTATTGAATACCTATATAAAAAAGTGGGCTTCAATCAATCCAGTATCATTGCTGATATTGGCTCGGGAACAGGCATCCTTTCAGGCCAGCTTCTGGAAAAGGGAAGCCGGGTCTATGGCGTAGAACCAAACCGGGATATGAGAAGCAGGGCTGAATTCAAGTTAGCAGGGTTTGATAGATTTACTTCTGTGGACGGAACAGCAGAAAATACTAAGCTTGAGGACAGCAGTACGGATTTTGTTTCGGTAGCTCAGGCGTTCCATTGGTTTGATATTTCAGCGTTCAAAAAGGAATGTCAGAGAATACTGAAACCCGGCGGTTTGGCAGTATTGGTTTGGAACAGTCGTGTATCTGATTCGGCTTTAGTAATTGACAATGCTGAGGTTTTTAAAAAATATTGTCCTGAGTTTAAGGGTTTTTCCGGAGGGATGGAGGAGAGAACTTCTGATTTCTCCGTATTCTTTAAAGAGGGCAGCTACACAACAAAACAGTTCAATAATGATATAGCGTATGATTTAGAGGGCTTTCTCGGAAGAAGTCTTTCGGCCTCCTACTCACCGAAAAAGGGAGATGCCGGTTATGAAATATTTATCGCTGCATTAACGGATTTATTCAATAAATATAGCCTTAATGGAAAAGTTATTATTCCGAATATCACCAGGTCATACATAGGTAAGGTGTGAGCTCAAGGCATGATTTATTTAGAAATACTTATTTTAAACACACTTAAAACTGTGTTGTGTTATCAGTTGATGCCTGTAATGTGAACAAAGTGCGTTTTATATGCATCTTTTGTCCAGGGAAGGTTCCAGGAGTCAAAGGAATGGGTAGATATTACAGGCTCATATCTTTTAGCTGCGGTATTATAAACCATTCCCACAATGATTGCCGAATGCTTGATACCCGCACTGGAGGAGAATTCATATTGAATCATGTCACCTGTGTTAATGTACTCTCCAAGTTCTCCTGTGTAATTGGAGTCTCCCAAGATTGTCTTTTCAGTTCCTTTGGGGCCGAATTCATTTTTTCTGTAGTTTCCAAGTAAAATTGAGTTCAGGCCCCTTGCCGTGCTCCAGGTCCATGAGAAATCCATATTTTTTCCGCCTGAACTGCCTTTTTTAATATAGTACCATTTGAAGCTCCCTTTTGTATCATTTTCTGCGCCGCCTGCTCTGAGACATTGTGAAACAAAGTTTGTACAATCGCCACCCTCCCATTCCTGATCCCCTAGATTTACAAATTCATCAGAGTACTTTTGCCAATATTTTTTTGCCCAGTTGACTGCACTATTGCTGTTATAAGCTGAACGTTCTATTCGATTTTGGTTAAAAGAGCGTGGCATCAGCTTCAGCTCTGTGGGAGGACTGTTTTCAGACCTTTTCATAGAGGACTGGAAGGCTGCTTTTAACTCTTCCACAGATTTGTCCAGATCATCAAGAGAGACATTCCGGCATAGTTCGGAGAGACCGCGGTCAGTTTGGAATTTATCGCTAATAACTTTCCAGAATTCATTTTCTTTTTTCAGGGTAATATGATGTTTTTCGGTTATTACCCCTATTATTGGATCACTGTAGGCATTCACCCCATTCCAGTGAATATAGGCTGTCAATGTTGCTGTTAATGAACAAAAATCACCTTTTGTATGGACGTTTGACAGCTTTGTTTTCGGGAAGACTTTCTTTATAGCGTAGTTACTATTTGTAAAGGCTAGTAGGTAATCCTGCAATAATTGCTTTTTTACAAATAGCTGGTATTTTCGGGCATCAGGCTCACGGTTTGAAAAATAACTGTCCAAAGCATCTACCTGTCCTGTTGAAAGCGCATTTACCTTCTCTAATAGATAATGTTTTACAAATGACCTTGGTTCATTGGGCGGAGCAGGTATTGCATATATATCAATAACAGTAATATTTAATAGTGTTGATATCAAAATGAACGGTAAAATAAGCCGCGTAAATCTATTTTTATGCATAGAGCCTCCATTAGTCGGATTTGTGGCATTTCATCAACAGATAGCAGTAAAAACATTATATCCAAAGTAATGTTTGTTATACCAAGGTATTTTCCAATACCAAGGTATTTTCCAATACCAAGGTATTTTTCATACCTAGGTATAAAACGCAACATTTCTGGAAAATACTACATAATGGCATACTAAAAATTAATTGAATAATCAGGAGTGCTTTTGAAATAATGGATAAAACAGATGCTTTAAAAATAAAGAATTATAATACTTTTGTGTTAAAAATTCTCGTTATCCTGTTAGCAGTTACCATAGCAATTTTGTCATTTTTCTGCTTTAAGGTCAATGATGTAGTAAATCTATATAAGGAGAAATATGACAGTGAGTGCGCAGCTGCTATGATGATATTGAAATCCAACCACTCATTAGCCGCAAACAGCAATTCCTATAAAGACCAGAGCCAGAAGCTCAACAAAGAGAATACCGAGTTAAAGAAACAAAATGAGAAAATAAAAAAAGAACTGCAGACCCTGAAGGAAAAGAACCAGCAGTTGGAGGCATCAAAAAAGGAATTGTCGGGAGATAATCTGGAATTGCAGAAGTCTCTGAAAAAGGCAGCTTCTGCTGGTGTTACTCCTCAGTCTTACAAAATTTATAGAGGTAATACTCTTGAGACTTCCTATATAAAAGGAAAATATTTAGGTAAGTTTCTTGGAACAGCCTATACTCCATCCAGCGAAGAGTGTGGAAACGATAAAGGAATAACAAGCTCAGGGCTTCCCATTGTGCCCGGAGTATCCATAGCAGTTGATAAAAGACATTGGCCCTATGGCACGGTGTTTTATATAAAAGGCCTGGGTTACACAGTTGCAATGGATACAGGAAGCGCTATAAAAGGGAAAAACAGATTCGATTTTGCTGTACTCGATAAAAAATTTGCATTTGCACTGGGTGAAGAATATTATGATGTTTACTTAGTCAAGCTAGGAAACGGAAAGATAGATCAATCTATTTTGTCATAAACTGATATAGTTTAAGCATATAATTAAATATAAATGAATTTGAACAAATTTGAGGAAATATTGACCTAACAGTAAAAATAGTTTATAATACGGGTATAAATTTAACTTAATACTTTTAATCGCTGAGTTACAGCAAGGTGCTGTGAGCGGGGGAACCATTTATTGGGGTGAATCCTGAATTTTCAGGTAGGGTTAGTCTCGACCAATCCGAATCCGTCAGCTAACTTCGTAAGCGTTGGGGAGAAAGTGAATCAAATAATCATTGCTTTTATCCAATGCTGCAGTTTATTACTGTAGCATTTTTATTTAGTTTGCTACTGAACTAATCCTATTCATTTTCTTCAGTTAAATTTAATCATTACAAACAACCACTATATTTAAAGGGAGGGGTCTTTTTATGATTAAAGTTTGCATCTCAGGGCTGGGCCGCACGGGAAAAGAGATAGCCAAAGAAATACTAAATCAGAACGACATTCAGTTAGTGTCGGTGATATGCAGTCCTTCAAGCAAGTTAAAAAACATGGACTTAGGAAAGGTTTTGGGTATAGAAAATACTGGAATTATTATTAAAAGTTCAGATAATTTGGAGGAAATTGTTTTTAGAAACAAACCAGATGTAGTTATTGATTTTTCCAACCCTAAGTCGGCTTTAAGGAACGCTGCAATTTTCGCTAAATACAGAGTGAATATAGTTATTGGAACAACTGGATTTTCACAGTATGATCTCAAAAGAATTTATGTATTGTCCAGGAAGTATAAGAATGGAGTAGTTTACGCTCCGAACATAACTCTTGGGGTAAATGTTCTCATGCTTCTCACTAACCTGACCGCAAGCCTTTTAAACAGTTATGATTTCCAGATAACAGAGGTACATCACAAAAACAAGCTGGATTCACCTTCAGGCACTGCAAAAAAGATTGCTCTTGAAATTCAAGGGGGACTTAAAAACACCGGGGTTGGTATTTCGGCCGCAGATATTCCTATACATTCTGTAAGGGCGGGAGGCGTAATTGGTAAACACGAGGTGATGATAGTAGGAGAGGAAGATAAGATTGAGATCAGCCACGAATCCTTTTCCAGAAAAGCCTTTGCCCAAGGCGCAGTGAAAGCTGCCAAATTTATTCATAAAAAGTCAGGTTACTTCGAAATGAAAGATGTACTTGACCTGGAGAGGGTACTCAAGACCTATATTGAGAATAGTGACAGGCATAAAAGACGGAATCCGGAACTCAAGCAAAAGTCAGTCTGATCCTCCTTGTGCTGTAATAAAAAAATGGGACACCTTATTTTGAAGGGTGTCCCATTTTTTTTGCAATTTTTATTATAAACTTTATCATGTAATAAAAAGCAAGTATAAGCTCTATTGCCAGAAGTATTATAACTATGATTACCAAATCCCGGTTTTCTTCAAGTATTTTATTAATCCTGGCTTTATAATCCTCAGGTGCGACAACTTCTCTGTCGGAATACAGATCCACATCAATTTGTGTTCCATCTTCGAGGGTGTATTTAATTACTCCGGCAACAGTATCCGTTTTAATTGGCAGAGTCAGCTTCTCATTTTTAGTAAAGGAGATATTCTTGATAAAGCTTTGTCCAACGGGATATGTGTAATATATATCTATTTTGCTTATTAAATTTACCTCGATATCCTGAACATTTATTGTTCGAAGGGGTATGTCCTTTGAAACCAGAATCCCGTTGTAAAAACGCTGAAACCCATAGTCGAACAATTGTGTAGTTTGTGTAAGGGCACTTTCTTCATCCTTATCAAATACCACTGCGAGAAGCCTGCGCCCATCTCTGGTTGCCGTAGTAACCGAAATAACACCCTGCTTGGGGTTGGTGCCTATCTTTCCGCCATCAACACCGTTATAACTCCAAAAAAGTTTATTCTGATTAGTAAGAATTGATGAATTTTTTCCGTCGCCCCAGGCTACTCCTTTTGATCCGAATATAGAGTTGAAAATCGGGTTGGAAATTGCTATTTTAATAAGTTTGGCAATATCTCTAACTGACGTAAACTGGGCTTCGTCATATAAACCTGTGGGATTAACGAAATATGTATGATTCAGCATATTTTTTTTTGCTGTCTCATTCATCAGGCCTACAAACTTGTTAACATCTCCATTGCCTACATATTCAGCCAAAGCAACTGCTGCATCGTTACCCGGAGACAGCATAACGCCATAAAGCAGGTCCTTAACGGTATATAGGTTTCCTACTGTCAGATTCAGCGAAGCTCCGTTTATTCCTGCGGCATTCTTACTAATGGTAACCTTTGAGTTTAATTGGGTTTTATCTATGGTAATAAGTGCTGTCATTAATTTACACATTATTGACGGAGATAAAAGTTTGTCCGCTTCTTTTTCATAGAGAGTCTGACCTCTGAGTGTGTCAATAAGAATAGCCGAACTGGCTGACAGCTCCTCCTCAGGTGTCCATGCAGAAACCGGAACAATATTTATGTATAAAATGGCAAATACCAATATAAATAGAACAAATAATCGATGTAATTTCTTCATTTAACTTCTGATCCTCATTTGTTTATTATTTTATTTTGTAAATAAAGTTTTCTATCAATTCAAAAGGCTTATACTATTATGATAGTTTATTAAGTATTTTTTCACAAGGTAGAAAATATAAATAAAAAATTAAATTAACATTACAAGAATTTGTCAGATTGTACAAATGTATATAAAGATAAGTTAACTACCATAATATTTTTTAACACACAAATTTTCACCAAGATTGAGGGAGTAAACTTTGGGCTTCTTAGATTATCTTATATTCAAGGAACATAATAAAAAGGAAGAGTTTATATTAAAGGAAAATAAAAAACAAAACTGCGATACTGTACTTAATGCAGCATCACTTGATACCTTCGGCAAGGAAAAGCTGGAAGGTGAATTCAATGACTGTACTGTCGGTGATGATATTTTAAAAAAGAAAATAACCGGTGATCTGGATTTAAACCTGAGGGTAATTAAGCAAACTTATAAAATACCCAATAACAGTGACATGGTTAACAGAGAATTTAATATAACCGTAAAGAACAAGGTGTTGAAGGGATTTATTGTTTTTATTGATGGCATGACTGATAGAACCAGCATAAGTCGCAGTATTCTTCAGCCTCTAATGCTGCTGTCGAATCTTGATATAAGAGAAGAAATCAAAGATACAGGCGAATTTATATATAACAGACTGCTTCCGTTTAACCAAATAACGAAGGTTGATAATTACAAGGAATTAATCAGAAATATAAATTTCGGAGGCTGCGCTGTTTTTATTGAAGGTGTGGAATATGCTTACGCGGCCGATGTTAAATCATGGGAACACAGGGGAGTAGACCCTCCCAGATCGGAAAATGTTATACGCGGCCCACAGGAGGCCTTCAATGAACAAATTCGAGCCAATACTGCCCTTATCAGAAAAATATTAAAGGATAAGGATTTAATGGTGGAAGGCACCACTATCGGCAAACGGAGCAATACTCCCTGCGCAGTGATGTATATCAAGGATATTGCAAATGAATCTCTGGTAGAGGAAGTATTAAAGCGCGTAAAAAACATTGATGTTGACTATATATTTGATACAGGGGAACTTGAGCAGTTGATTGAGGATAGTACCTTTATTTCGGCCCCACAGATAGTTACGACTGAGAGACCCGACAGGGTGGCCATGATGCTGGCTCAAGGGAATATAGCAGTTACGATGGACGGCAGCCCGTTTGTACTTGTAATGCCGGCAACAATTACTGAATTCCTGCATACTACCGAAGATAACAACATCAGGTATCCCTACGTAAACTTCATAAGAATAATTAGAATTATCGGTGTAATTATTGCACTGCTCCTACCGGGATTATATATTGCAGTAATAAACTTTCATCAGGAAATGATACCGACAAATCTACTGTTTGCAATCGAGGCTTCAAGGGAAAATGTACCATTCCCGTCCGTTGTTGAGTTACTGTTGATGGAGTTCTCATTTGAATTGATCAGGGAAGCAGGTATAAGGATTCCTGGAGCCATCGGTTCAACAATAGGAATTGTAGGTGGTTTGATTTTAGGTCAGGCTGCAGTATCCGCAAATCTGGTCAGCCCAATTATGATAATAATTGTGGCCATAACAGCACTTGGTTCTTTTGCCATTCCCAGCTTTTCAATGTCCTTTTCAATAAGGCTGATAAGGTTTGCTTACATTATACTTGGAGCTACTGCAGGCTTTTTAGGTGTAGCTCTTGGCTTGACAATAAACGCCTTGATTCTTGCCAGTTCGAAATCCTTCGGGGTGCCATTCCTGGTACCCTTTGGACCGAGAACAAAAGGAACATACTCCGATAAGTTGTCCAGAAAACCCATATGGAAGCAGGAGAGCAGGCCTGATTATTTAAATACAAAGGATATAAAGAGTCAGCCAAAAATCAGCAGAAGCTGGACTGTAAAAAATAATGCGTCAGAGGATGATGAAAATGAAGACTAGAATAACCTTTGGTTCCTGGGAAGGCATAACGGTACTGGTTAATTTGATATTCGTTCAGGTGCTCCTGTCATACCCCCGCGATATGGCTCTTTATAGCGGCAGTGCCGGGTGGATGATTCCAGTACTGTCAACTGTTATAATACTGATTTATTTTTCGGTGGTGGCAGCCTTATATAAAAATATGGGCAGTATGGATTTACTGGATATTAGTGAAAAAGCGGGCGGAAGGGTAATGAAAATAATTGTGGGCTTTTTAGCCGCAGCTTATCTTTTCTCTCAATTAACTACAGCCCTTGGTGCTTTTTCGAAAATGATGAAAATAGTTTCCCTGGATAAATCTCCTTTGAGCTTTGTGGAGATACTTTTTATTATCGGAATAATATTTTCTGCTTTCTTCGGAATTGAAGCGGTTGTAAGAATTAATGCATTTTTGCTGCCTGTGGTAATAGTAGGTTTTTTACTCATTACAATAGGTGTTATACCGCAGCTTGATGTTAATAACCTTTTCCCGATTTTGGGCGAAGGATACATGGCTGTTACATGGGGAAGTCTGTACAAGCTTTCAGCTTTTTCATCGTTGATAATACTTTTTTTTATGGTGCCGTTTATAAAAAAGAAATACCTTAAAAGAGTAGGATATATGTCTATTATGATTTCCGGCTTGTTGCTGCTATGGTCAACACTTTCTTTTTTGCTGCTATATCCATATCAGATTGCAGTTGATAGCAAAACACCTGTATTCCAGATGGCAAAGCATATAGAAGTGGGAAATATGTTTCAAAGGATAGAGTCGATATTTGTACTTATCAGTTCAATATCTGCGCTGCTTTACCTTGGAGTTATTTTTACATTTTTAATCTTCATAATTAAAAAGACTCTGAACCTGAAAAAATCAAAGCCTTTAATTCTTCCAATGGCTGTAATCTGCCTGACAGTCTCCGATCAGCTGCAAGGGATGAATATTGATTTTATCAACTCGAAAGCTGCTAACCTAATCTGGCTTTTTGGCCTTGTATTACCCCTGATAATAGTTATAATCGGAGCCGGAAGAAAAGTGGGGAGGAAACATGTAGAAGGAGGCGGGGAGAATGAATAGGTTAATCAGGTGTTCATCAGTCTTTCTAGGTGTGTTATTTTTTATTTCTATTTTGACAGGCTGTTATGATAACCGTGAAATAGAAGACTTGGCATATGTTATAGCCATAGGCATAGATGAGGCTGAGGGAGATAATTTCAATCTTACCTTCCAGACGGCGGTACCACAGGCTATTACAGAAGGAGGGGGAGAAGGAACTGACATTACCTCCTATAAAACCGATAATTTCCTGTCAGGGTTGAAAAAATCAGGACAATATTTGAGCAGAAATATTAATCTTTCACATACGAAAGTTATTGTTGTTTCAGAGTCTATTGCAAAAAAAGGAATTACTGCATTTGTCAATGGTTTGCAGCAAGGAATGCAAATCAGACAAGATATTAATATAATTGTAGCGGCAGAAGGTGCAAAAAAGTACCTGGAATCCATTCAACCAAAGATTTCCTCGAACCCCTCGAAATATTATGAATTACTTTTTCAATCTTATGAATCGGACTTCCTGATACCTCAGGCCCGATTGGAGAAATATTTGTACAGAGCCAAGAATAAGGATGCCCAGCCATTGGCAATATACACTGCGGTTGATAACACTATTGTTAAGACCAAGAAACCAGAGGACAACGGAGAGGAAGGCAAACAAGGGACGACAGGGAAGGAGGAGGAGAAAAAAAGCGGCGGAGGAGGCTCTAAGAAAGGTGGAGAAGGGGAGCATAAAAAAATGTCTTTGAGCGGTCTGGCAGTCTTCAAATCCGACAAAATGGTGGGAAGGCTAACACCCAAGGAGGCGTCCATATTTGCACTAATGACGGGTACAAACAATATCAATTTGGAAATCGCTGACCCTCTTGACAGTAGGTATAAGGTTCTAAGCAATTTAAAAAAGGAAAAGACATCCAGGACGAAGGTGACATTTAAGAACGGAAAGCCCATTATCACCATAGATTTGAATATGGATATAAGCGTACAATCCGTTCAAAGTGATTATGATTATGATAACCCTAAAAATGCAGACATACTTAATAAGGCATATAGGGAAATGCTTGAAAAGGAAATTCAAAAGCTTTTGAGCAAAGCAACCTATGAATATAAATCAGATATTTTTGGATACGGTATACTTGCAAGAAGAAATTTTTTATCGATAGATGAATGGGAGAAAGCAAAGTGGACCGATGCCTTTTCAGAGTCAAAGTATAATCTAAGGCTGAACACCGAAGTAATCCAGCAAGAATAGCCTTCGGGCTTTAAGATACTGTGTTGTAGATAGTGACACCCGCAAAATTTTCATGGAGATGATAAAATGATTTTTAAGATAGTAGTGATGCTTATTGTGATATGGATCAGTATATACACTATTAGTTTCGGTGTGTGGACCTGGAACAGGAAGAACAGGTTCGGTGCTTTTGTTGTTATGCTTATTGCACTTATCTCAACTGTATTGCCCTTTATGTATTTATTTTTTAAGTAGAATAAAAATACTGTTTCTTGTTAATAATTTAAGTGTATATCCGACATACGATTTTAAGCAAAAGACATGACTTGCCCATAAAGCTGTCATGTCTTTTGCTTTTTATGATAGCTGATGGTAATATATGTATAAGTAATATAGATACTTAATATTGATAATGAATTAGTGAATAAGAGACTCAGTGCGAGGAGGCGGGTTCATGATTTTAAATAAGGAAGTACTTTGTAAAACCTTGAAGGAGCTGCCGGACATTATTGAAGCTTATGTAAAAAATATTCCGGCTGTTGTACTGGATTTAAAGAGAAACGATGAAACCTGGACCATAAGGGAACATATTTACCACATTGTCCAGGTGCAGGATATGCTTTTCTCTAGAATACTGACAATTCAAAATGAAGAACATCCTGTAATAGTTCCTTATTTCCCCGAAAATGAAACCGAGAGAACGGCTCTATACTCTTCTCTTGATGAGGCCTTTTCAAAATATAGAGATATCCGAAATAAACAATTATCCCTTATTGACCAGCTTACTGAAGCTGCTTTGCATAAAGACGCGGTACATGGTGAGTATATTCATTATAATATTCCGATAATTATTAATCATATGATTTTCCATGAATATTGGCATATGTACAGAATAGAGCAGATATGGCTGACTAGAGACGAGTATTTTTTATAACAGTAACATATTTAATCCATCAATCTGTAATTTAAGAGCACCAACATAATAAGAGGGGGATTTTTATGCCTGAAAACAAGCTGTGGAAGTATTTAGACGTAATTAAATTCCTTACACTTGTCAACGGAGAACTCTATTTTGCCAGAGCAGATAAGTTCAAAGATAAATATGAGGGGGCAATTCCAAAGCAAAATTATCTTCATTTTGCCGATATGTACCGCAGAGCAAAACTAAATCATAGGGATAGCACCAACGAAGCTGATACTAATATTGAGATGAATTATTCCAGAAAGGGATTACCTAAGGGAATTGAAAAAGATATTAGAAAAGAGTTCTTTAGAAAATTTAACGAGAGAAAGAAAAAGGTTGCAATAAGTTGCTGGCATCTGAACGAAAGCGAATCTGCAGCTATGTGGGAGGTATATTCCAGGGCCGGACAGGGGATTGCAATATGTACAACGCTTCAGAAATTGCATAAGATAAAAAAGCCTCATGGTTATGAAATGGAAATGTTTAAGGTTGAATATATTGACTTTGACAAAACCTTTGACACCGGATTTACAGACTATGAACTTCTGCCATTTAAAAATAAAAGAAAAGAATTTGAGTATGAGCATGAATTCAGAATTATGCTGTATCAGAAAAACAGGGAGAATACAAGGGAGGGAGGCGAACCTGAAACAGAGGCTGAATATATAAACAGAACTGGAACTGATATCATAACAGTTGACAATTCAAACTCTGTCAATCAAAAAGGGAGTGAACCGCGGGAATTCATTTCTGCACTTAATTATCTTCCTGAGGAGGGGATAAGGATAGGCCTAAATACTTCTGATTTGATAGATGAAATAATAGCTTCTCCTGAAATGAAGAAGTACGAAGTAGCAGAAATTCAAAAGATACTTGATCTTATAAACAGACTTAAGGGGACCAACTTCAAAATTAAGAGATCAAGGCTTTACGAAAACCTGCATTATTAAGTAATTGTACTACGGGGGAAAATTGATGATTAGTGATGGATCGGTATTTAGCAGTAATAAAAATATTTTACGGGGAAAAGTTGCAGTTATCACCGGCGCCGGACGCGGCATAGGTAAAGCAATTGCTAGGGCTTATGCAGGAGCAGGTGCCGCTGTTGTATGCGCTGCCCGGAGTGAAGCTGAAATAAAGCAGACCGAAAAGGAAATCAGGGAGTCGGGCGGCAGCGCGATTGCTGTTAAAACAGATGTGACCAGCAATGAAGAAGTAATTTATATGTTCAAAGCCGCAGTTGAAAATTTTGGCGGTATAGATATGCTGGTTATAAATGCCGGCGCCAACTATGATCGTGAAACAGTAGAAAACAGCAATATGGAGAACTGGATAAAAACAATGGAATTGAATCTTTTTGGCGCCTATTACTGTGCTCATTCAGTTATTCCATATATGAAACAGAGAGGTGCCGGAAAAATCATTACTATTGGCTCGGGACTTGGACACAAGGGTTTCCCCGGCGGTTCGGCATACTCCTGCTCAAAAGCCGGACTATGGATGCTGACACGTATTTTGGCCCAGGAACTCATTGAATATAATATAAGTGTTAACGAGCTGATACCGGGGCCTGTTGAGACTTCTATCGACGATGGTGCTGAAGAAGGTAAAAAAACAATCAAGACCATGGACAGCGAGTGGCATAAGCAACCGGAGGATGTTGTACCGATGGCTCTATTTCTGGCAGGGCAGCCTGATATGGGTCCAACAGCTCAGAGCTTTAGTTTAATGAGGAGGGATAGGTGAAATAGTAAAATGTATATTTCGGAGGGTAATTGTGAGAAAATTAATTTGTATATATAGTGTATTACTATTGATTATTAGTTTATGTGCGTGCAATTCACGATTGTCAAGGTTAGACATTGAAACGTCATTTGAGAAAAGAGAAACGGCAAAAATGGCAAAGGAGATAGTCACAGCTCTGGAAAACAAAGATGCTGAAGCGCTAAAAAATTTATTTTCAGTTAACGCAAAAAAAGAGAAAGATTTAGATGCTGGTATTGAATATTTAATGCAGTTTTATAAAGGAAAATCAACCTCTCTTACAGATGAACTGGGAAGCACCTCTGAGCATATCGACCATGGGCAATCAAAAAAAACACTAAGATGGACGTATTCTGTAAAAACTGAAGTTGAAACATATAGTTTTGATTTTGTAATAGTTTATAATGATTTCGACAAGAATGATACCGGACTTTTTCAACTATGTATTGTCAAAGAAAGTGACACTTATAGAAACTATTTTTGGATATTACGCGATGATGTACCAGGGGTATTATGGGATGGGATTCTTACTCCGGAGGATTATGCCGCCGGAGTGACAAGAGCGTTAAGCAACGGAGATAAAAATGATGTTGCTGCAATGTTCGCAAAAGAGGCATATCAGAAATCAGATAATCTTACCTCTGAAATCGAGACGGTTACAGAAAAGTTCCGAAGCTATGTAGACTATGACCATTTTCCTGAAGTAAATGTCCTTTCAAAAGAGAAGTCAGGAAATCAAACGGTTATTAAGGCTAGCTGTGAACTGGAAACCCAAACTTTTTCCGGAGAGAAAGACTCAAATTATACTATTTACTTTGTTTATATTCAAGATATTAATAATGATAAAGATGGGTTTTACACAGTTCAAATTAAGAAAAAAACGAATGGGACTAGTACATTTAAAATAAACGATCGTGCCGGAATTTTTTATGAAGACTCTTAATTTTTTAGATAGTACATGTGTGGACACTTTTGCGATAATTTAAATTTTGTTTAGTCAGCGCTGTCATATTTGGTGGCGCTTCATATTATGGTAATGATACATTAGTGGATTCTTGCAGATATTGCTGTATGCCAGAGACAACAGCTTTTGCTGTATTTTCTCGGAATGATTCTTTTGTCATTTCTAGGCGCTCTATTTTATTTGAGATAAATGCTGTTTCCACTATTACTCCAGGAATGTCGGCATTACCTAAAACAAAGTATTTAGCTTGCGTCGGATTATGCACTGTTCGTTTCCTATTGCTTATTTCTATACTATTCAAAGACCTTTGGATGCTATAAGCCAGAGTTTTACTTTGATTATACTTATTATTGTAAAATACAATTGCACCTTCAGTTGAAGGTTTCTTTAAATTACAATTAACGTGAATGCTTACAAATAATTGTGCATTACTGTTATTAATGATTTTTACTCTTGCATTCAAGTCTCTTTGATGTCGACTTTTGCTTGAATTATCTAATGCATCCAGAGAATTATCATCAGTACGTGTCATGATTACTTTATAGCCTTTTTGCTCCAGATAAAAACATAATCTTTTACCAATATCAAGGTTGATTTCTTTCTCTAGAATGCCATCTTTATTTGTGCCACCGTCAATTCCACCATGTCCAGGATCAATAACAATAATTCCACTATTAGGGTCTGAAAATGTGTTTGCCAATATAGTACTTTTAACAATAAATACAATAGATGCAAAAAGTAATATAATAAGGACAGAGAATATTACGATTAATGTATTTATTTTAAATATGACTATCTTTATCTTTTTCATAATTATCTTCCCAATAAAGTTTCAAGTAAAGTATCTATATAATTTGTATTTGTAATTATTGTGTTTTATGTTGTGTAAAAGAAAAATATAATATAATTCCCTGTTTGACCAGTGAAGCCCATATAAAATGAATGTATAAGAAACTTCATAAAAAGTGAAATCTACAGTGCATTTTAAATGAAATACTTATATAGAAAGAATAGTTATATAAGTATTCCATTTTTTGATGTTATATTATAAAATAAAAGTGCTTCATATTGGTCTTAATATGCAAATATACCATTTTATGGCCTGGAGTTATAAAATAATAGAACCTGCATATAGTTTGAAACTAATAAAATTGAAAGAGAGATGATAAAAATGACGAGAGATGAAAAGCTTAGTCTAATAGAACGTTTTGAAAAATTAACATATGAATTTGATGGTGTTCTTGAATTATCCAATGAACTGGTTCTTTATAGACCATTTGAAGACGCATGGTCTATAAAGGAACAAATAGTCCATTGCTTGGATGTTGACATTGCTAATTTTCATCGTTATAGGAAAGCAATTGCACAGCCGGATACTCCTATTCTTTCATTTGACCAAGCTTGGACAAGGAATTTGGATTATCAAACCTCAGATCTTAAATTAACTTTAGACCTGCTAAAAATAGTACGTATTTATATGGCTAATCATTTAAAAACAATTGTTGATTGTGACTGGACTATATATGCCTATATACATGACAAGAAGGGCAGGATTTGTTTAGAGGAGGCTATAGTGCAATATTCGGAACATGTTGAATTTCATAGAAAGCTTATTGATAGAAACATTGAGGTGTTTAATAGTACTGACCGTTACTTGCGTTGATACTCCTCCGGAGAATATTAGGTTTTATTTGGTCCAGCACTGCCAAATTTGTAACTATGCTATCAAACCGGCACCCGGACGGATGTCTTTTTTTACCCTCATCGCCGCAGGCTGAACCCCACAAATTAGCTTAGGATAATTGGAGGTTTCAAATTACTAACGAAAAAAAGTTTTTTAGCATAAAAGAACTTGATGAATGGATTAAGTTTAATACAACTAAATAGTAAATAGAATGTAAAGAAAATACAGGTTTAAGAGGACTACCCAGTAATGAGTAGTCCTTTATTTTGTACAACAATAAACCCCCGGCAATGCCGGGGTGAGCCATAAGGCTTTAGCTTTAAGTGCAAAAAATAAACCTCCAATGTTAAAATAGTGTTGGTTCGCCAACCACATTAAAAAAACAAAGGAGGGTCCACAATGGACAAGAATAATTTACACATACTACATGGGAATGCAAATATCTTTGGTGTTTGCAGCAAAATATCCAGTCTTTACATAGTTTTTTATTGCTCGTAATCTGCTTCTGTTACCACGCAATAGCCTAGTATCATGATCTATATTCCGTTTTTTTGAATTATTGTTTATAATATGAAGTACAGAATATAAGATATAAAGTATGTATAAATGTTTAAAAGAGGAGGGATTGTTATGCATGATGGGTTATCTCTAATGACATATAAAGATTATGAGGAATTATTAAATGGACCAAGAGGGCAATATTACGTTGGGCGATGGGAATATTTCAAAGAGGTATTGAAAGTAATTCAAAATGAAAAGGTTAAAAATGTAATCGAATTGGGGCCAGGATTATTGCCTATTGTAAAAAATTCAGATGTAATTATGAACCCAGAAGAAGATGCTTTTGGAACTCCAAATGAAATCCGAGGAAAAGTTTTTAATTTTGATGCTACGACTAAACCCTGGCCTATCGATGACAAGCAATATGATTTATTTATAGCGTTGCAAGTTTGGGAGCATCTTGATAATAAACAGAGTAGAGCATTTAGAGAGGTTATGAGGATATCTAAAATGGCAATTTTAAGTTTCCCTTATCATTGGGAGGGCGGAGAAGAAAAGCCAAGCCATAGAGCACATAGGTCTATTGATAGAGAAATTATTGAGGATTGGACACTTAATATAAAACCTGAAAAGATAATCGAGATTTCAAGAACAGGACCAGAATTTAGTAAAGGTCCAAGGATTATTTACTTTTGGAAATTTTAAAATGTTTTATGAAAGTATTGTCGTTATTACATAATCAAGAACAAACAAAAGGGGAGTATCGCTTGACTACTTTTAAGTAGTTTTTTTGCGACACTCCCTATTTATTTACTCACAATCTGCTTGTATATTACAAACCTACAAAAAAGCGATAGCCGAACTATCTTTTAGACGAGTATTTCACGAAAAATGCAAGTACCTCTGGCAGGGGAGGCAGGACTTGCCGTCTGCTTCGGCACGCCTCGCATACTAATGACGTCGCCCACCCAACCTGCGGTTCGGTACCGGGCTCCTACTCGTAGCTAAAAAGTGCAGTCAGCACTTTTTGCGCGCTAACGCACGCTACGCTCCGAGCCCTCCCGGGTTCAAGTCCACAACTCAATCAAAAAGAAAAAACACCCTACACTAACGTGTAAGATGTTTTTTCTTTTGGCAGGGGAGA